>NZ_JAKUHI010000004.1:0-190600 GCF_023630615.1 Synechococcus sp. MU1648 | reverse complement strand
CGGGCGCGACCGGTCGACACGTGGGTGAGAGCTTGGTCCACCTGGACCAGTAACTCCGCTTCGATCGGGATCTCAGCGTGCAGGCGCTGGATCAGGCCGGTGAGCTCTGCGGCGCGGGATGAATCCACAGGCACTCCTGAGCAACGCTGATAAGGGGTTGAAAGCAGGACATAAGCCGGGTTCTGTTCACGCCACCACAGAGGTTGTCTGCAGAGGGTGGGTGGCTATCTATCTGGGACCGCCGTTACCGACGGCCTCAAGCGGCGCGTTCAAGCGGAACGGGGCCAATGGCCAGCCTTCGTTCCTTGGCCTTGCTCCCAGCCGGGGTTTACCGAGCCAGCACCTCTCGATGCTGCTGGTGCGCTCTTACCGCACCTTTGCACCCTTGCCTGTGCCGGCGAACCGGCCATCGGCGGTGTGTTTCTGTGGCACTCTCCTCACGGTCACCCGCACTGGGCGTTACCCAGCAAGCCTGGCCATCAGGGAGCCCGGACTTTCCTCAGCCGACACTCAAAGAGATCGGCCGCAACCACCTCGCCTGCTTTCAGATCTCATCATGCCTCGTGGGCATAATTCAGAGGTCTGGGGCTGTAGCTCAGCTGGATAGAGCGACGGTTTCCTAAACCGTAGGTCGTGGGTTCGAGTCCCGCCAGCCCCGTGAGAATCGTTGAAGAAGTAGTTAACGCTACATCTGGTGGGGTGGGCAGATCGCTCACCACCGCTAGGGTTGCTTTAACCGTGTGGGCGCCATGACCCAGCTTCACGATCTCCGTCTGCGGCTGTTGGTGCAGCAGGAAAGCGAGCGGATTGCGGAGTCCCAGCCCACGGATCTGGATCTATCGGTGGTTCAGGCCCGTTGCCTCTGCTGGCTGGCTCTGTTGGCGGAAGCCCATGAAGATCAAGCCAGTGATGCCGAACGTCGGGGTGACACTGAACAGGCCATGGGCTGGTTTGCCGATTCGATGCGGCTGCGGGATGTGATCGGTGTGGTCTCCTCCATTGAGATCCCTCTGCCCGACACGGCTGGAGAGGATGGCCCTCAGCCTGAAGAGGATCTGGGACAGCAGGCAGCTTGATCGGTGGCATAGTGGGAGATGACCGCGAGGGACTGCATTGCCGGAAGAGCCCTGCCAGTGCCCGGATTGCCAACGGTTTTACCGAGAGCATGACCGGCTGATCCGGGAATCGCCCACGCTTCGTCAGCAGCAGGAGCTCAACTGGGCAGCCCTCCAATCGTTTCGCACCCTTTCTGGCCGTGTTCTGGAAGATCTCCAGAGACAGCACAGCTCCCGCCAGACCGCTGATGCAGCTGCCAAGCCGGCAGCACCGAGTTCCCCACTGCCCGAGGAATCGGGAGATTCACTTCAGCAGGCCATTGCTGATCTGGAGAACATCAACGCCCATCTGTTCTCGATCGAGGCCTTGATGGAACGCGTGTTTGATGTTCGCGTCCCTGAGGAGATCGAACAGAAGTTCCGCGAACTTGCCGGTGAGTTGGCCCCTGACCCGTTGAATGTGGATCGTCTCCGGCTCAACCGTCTGTTGCATCAGACGCCCGACTTACCCGATCGCAGCTGATCCAGCTGTGCATTCAGAGGAGTTGTTAGGGGTGCTGTGGCGCCGGCATAATCGAGCAATCATGCCTTCTTCATCGGCGGGAACCACAATCACGTCAAAGTCTCCCCACCAGCTCAAGGCCTGTCGAAGTTCCTCTTGAAGCTGCAGGTCGTGTTCGCCGATTCCGCCTGTAAGAGCAAGCACATCGACACCACGCAAGCTGGCTGCCATTGAGCCGAGCAACTGAATCAAGCGGTGTCTGAATACGCCGAGGGCCCGGATTGCCCCGTTGTGGCCATTTTCAGCTGCAGCGCGGATCTCTCGTATGTCGCCGCTCAGGCCTGACAGCCCCTTCAGGCCAGACTCCTTCTGCAGGATGTCGGCCATGGCCCTCACGCATCAGTTCCAGCAGCAGGCCGGGATCGATGGAGCCGGAGCGGGTGGCCATCACCAGCCCCTCCAGGGGGGTAAAGCCCATGGTGGTATCGATGCAGATCCCACCTTTGATGGCGGCCAGGGAGGCTCCGGCCCCAAGGTGAGCACTGATCAGACGAAGGCTGGCGGGGTCTCGGCCCTGTTGCCGCCATTGCTCTCCCACCGATTCGGCCACGTGTTGGTGGTTGATCCCGTGAAAACCGAAGCGGCGGAACCCCTGGGCTCGGAACTGCTGGGGAATGGCATAGGTGGTGGCCGATGCCGGCAAGCTGCTGTGAAAGGCCGTGTCGAAGCAGGCCCATTGCTGGCATTCGGGTGCTCTCCGGCGTGCCCAGGCCAGTCCCTTCAATGCCGGTGGGTTGTGCAGAGGGGCCAGGGGGATCAACTCCCTAAGCCAGGTTTCCACCTCGGGCGTGATCAGCGTCGGCGCGGTTCACCGCGCCGACGCCGTGGACAACACGATATGGCCGATGCGCTCCAGTCGCTGGAGGTGGGGTTTGATCGCCGGCGTCAACCAGTTGTCGAGCACCTCCTCAAGCACGTCATCCTTGGCCAGGCTTTGTCCCTCATGCCAGACGAAAGCCCCGGTGGAGTCCACCAGGGCCGCCTTGAGGCTTGAACTGCCCAGATTGATCACCAGGCAGAGGTCGCCCATCAGCGAACGTCGCAGGTGATCTCCACGTTGAGTGGATCCACGGCCCAGATGTTGTTGCAGTACTCACTGATGGATCGGTCGGAGGAGAAGAACCCTGTGCGAGCCGTGTTCAGCAGCGACATTCGATTCCAGTGCATCCGGTCGCTCCAGGCATGGCTGACTGCCTCCTGGGCCCGGAGGTAGTCGGCGTAGTCGGCCATCACGTAGAAGGGGTCGTTGCCGGTGAGGTTGTCGAGCAGAGGGCGGAATAGCTCGCCGTCGCCGTTGCTGAAGTGGCCCATCTCGATCAGCCGCAGGGCCTCTTGCAGTTCAGGCAGCGCGGCGACCACGTCGCTTGGGCGGTAGCCACCTTGCTTCAAGGCTGTGATCTCCTCCACGGTCTTGCCGAACAGGAAGAAGTTCTCGGCACCAACGAGGTCTCGGATTTCCACATTGGCTCCATCGAGGGTGCCAATGGTGAGGGCACCATTCATGGCGAACTTCATGTTGCCGGTGCCTGAGGCTTCCTTGCCGGCAGTGGAAATTTGTTCAGACAGGTCGGAGGCGGGGTAGACCTGCTCGCCCAGCTTCACGTTGTAGTCCGGCAGGAAGACCACCCGCAGCAGGCCATCCATGTCGGGGTCTGCGTTGATGGTGTCGGCAATGCCGTTGATGAAGCGGATGATCAGCTTCGCCATGTAGTAACCGGGAGCGGCCTTGCCTCCGAAGATCACAGTGCGAGGCGCCATGCCCTCGGTCTGGCCGTTCTTGATCCGCAGGTACTGGGTAATCACCTGCAGTGCATTGAGGTGCTGGCGCTTGTATTCGTGGATGCGCTTTACCTGCACGTCGAACAGGCTGGCGGGATCAACGAGCACGCCTGTGTTGCGGTGGATGTAGGAGGCCAGCTTGCGTTTCACCGACAGCTTGGTGTTGCCCCAAAGCTCGAGGAAGCCATTGTCGTTCTGCCTTTCCTCCAGCTTCCGCAGGTTCTCCATGTTGGAGATCCAGTCTGGTCCCACGTGCTCATCCAGCAGGGCAGACATCTCGGGGTTGGCCAGGGCGACCCAGCGCCGCGGGGTGACGCCATTGGTGACGTTGGTGAACTTCTCCGGCCAGAGCGCTGCGAACTCCGGTAGTAGGTCGGTTTTCACCAGATCGGAGTGGAGAGCCGCCACACCATTGACGTGGTGCGCGCCGATTGTTGCCAGGTGCGCCATGCGCACGGCTTTGCTGCCTTCTTCATCGATGATCGAGAGCTTGCGCTGGATCGCGTCGTTGCCGGGATAGCGCAGTCGCACTTGCTGCAGGAAGCGGCGGTTGATCTCGTAGATAAGCTCCAGGTGGCGGGGCAGCAAGCTGCTGAACAGGTTGAGATCCCACTTCTCCAGTGCTTCTGGCAGCAGGGTGTGGTTGGTGTAAGCCACGGATCGGGAGGTGATGTCCCAGGCCTTATCCCACTCCAGATGCCGATCGTCGATCAGCAGTCGCATCAACTCCGCAACGGCGATGGCTGGATGGGTGTCGTTGAGCTGAACAGTCCAGTAGTTGGCGAAGTCTTCGACGGCCAGTCCTCGGTTATCGAGGCTGCGCAGCATGTCCTGCAGTGAGCAGCTGACGAAGAAGTGCTGCTGCTTCAGGCGCAGCCGCCGACCTTCGTCGGTGCCGTCGTTGGGATACAGAACCTTGGAGAGCGTTTCGCTGCCCACCTTTTCCTCAACGGCGCCGTAGTAGTCGCCGATGTTGAAGGCATAGAAGTCGAAGCTTTCGGTGGCATCGGCACGCCAGAGTCGCAGCCGATCGCAGATGTTGACCCGGTAGCCCAGCACCGGTACGTCATGGGGGATGCCAATCGCGTGTTCCGCTGGGATCCAGCGCGAGCGGTAGTTGCCCTTGTCATCGATATAGCTCTCTGTGCGGCCACCGAAGCCGACGAAGCAGGCCTCATCGGGCTGGGGCAGTTCCCAGGGCCAGCCACCCTTGAGCCATTTGTCGGTGATCTCCACCTGCCAGCCATCGCGGATCAGCTGGTCGAAGATGCCGAATTCGTAGCGGATGCCGTAACCGGTGGCCGGGATCTTCAGGCTCGCCAGCGACTCCATGTAGCAAGCCGCCAGGCGACCGAGACCGCCGTTGCCCAGACCCGGTTCCTCCTCCACATCAAGGATTTGCTGCAACGACTCGATGCCGAAATTCTTTAGTGCCTCCTCGGCCTCCTTCTGGATCCCCAGGTTCAGCAGGTTGCTGTGGAGCTGCGGGCCGATCAGGAATTCCGCCGACAGGTAGGCCACCGATTTCTGCGGGCGGGCCCGCATCGCTTCGGTGGTGGCGAGATATCGCATCATCAAGCGGTCGCGCACCGCATAGCTCAGGGCCATGTAGAGGTCATGGCGGCTGGCGGTGGGAGCGAGCTTGCCGAGCGTGAAGAAAAGGTGCTCGGTCATGCCGTCGAACACGCTCTTGGCATCCAGCCCGGCGCGTTCGGGGTCGTTGTAACAGCCGGGGGTCGGCAGACGCAGATCGAACGGTTGGGACGTGGTCATGGGGGGGCAGCGAGCCAAGGAGCGTGGAATCACCGTCAGGCCAGGGGTGCTCGGAGCCCAACTCGATGAATTACCCGGACCGTAGCGATCACAACTGGGGCTGCCTGCAAAAAAGCGTGCTTCTACAGCATTCCCGGTCAATTGGGATCGTCCAGCGAACAGTTCGTCGGCGGATTCACCATTAAGGTTCGGCGTGAATAACGCCCGGCTTGATGCTGCTGCCCACCCTGCTGAGCGAAATCAGCAGCCATGACCTCGAATTGGCGGAAACGCTGATCGGCGTCCTTCGCTTCATGCTGATTTTTGTGGCGGCCCGCTCCCTCGCGGAGGTGCTCGTGAGGTTCGAGCTGCCCACAATTCTTGGTGAGCTTCTTGCTGGGGTGCTAATCGGTGCTTCGGGTCTGCATCTTCTGGTGCCGCCGGAGACCCAGGTGCAACTTTCCGGAGCTTTTTCAGAGCTGGTCTCCGGCCTGTCGCACGTTCCGGTGGACGAAATCCCAGCTCTCTACAACGAGAGCTTCGGAGCCCTGCAGGCGGTGGCCACGTTGGGTCTCTACTCCCTGCTGTTCCTCACCGGTCTCGAAAGCGAGCTGGAGGAACTGATGGCGGTGGGGGCCCAGGCCTTCAGTGTTGCCGTGGTGGGTGTGGTGCTGCCCTTCGCCCTCGGCACGCTTGGACTGATGGCGATCTTCCATGTGGATGCGATCCCAGCGATCTTTGCGGGTGCCTCGATGACGGCTACCAGCATCGGCATCACCGCCAGTGTTTTTGGTGAACTGGGTTATCTGCGCACCCGGGAGGGTCAGATCGTGATCGGAGCTGCCGTGCTCGACGACATCCTCGGCATCGTCATCCTGGCCATTGTGGTGTCCTTGGGAGCCGGTGGAAGTCTGGAGATTGGACCCATCGTGCAGTTGGTGGTGGCGGCGGTGCTGTTCGTGGTGGTTGCCCTGTTGTTGAGCCAGAAGGCGGCACCGGCTTTTGATTGGATGATTGATCAACTCAAGGCTCCTGGCGCCAAACTGATTGGTTCCTATCTGCTTCTCGCTGTCAGCTGTTTTGTGGCGTCCGCCATCGGTTTGGAAGCCGCCCTTGGGGCCTTTGCTGCTGGTTTGATTGCCAGCACGTCCAAGCACCGCCATGAGATTCAGGCGGCGGTCACCCCCATCGTTGGCCTGTTCGCCACCGTTTTCTTTGTGCTGGTGGGTGCCGGTATGGATCTTTCGGTGATCAATCCCTCTGACCCCGGTGCCCGTTCCGCCCTGGTGGTAGCAGCCTTTCTTTTTGTGGTGGCGATCATCGGCAAGGTGGCTGCCGGCTGGGCCATCTTCAGCAAGGAAAAGACCAACAAATTGGTGGTGGGTCTTGGGATGATGCCCCGCGGCGAAGTCGGCTTGATTTTCTTGGGCTTGGGAACCGCCTCCGGTCTGCTCAGCCCCAGCCTTGAGGCGGCGATTCTTTTAATGGTGATCGGGACTACCTTCCTGGCGCCGGTGCTGCTGCGCATCGTTCTGAAAGGCAAGCCCCCCGAGGATGGCAATCAGGTGCCTGAAGAATTTGCTGCTGATCCCCTGGCTGGCAATTGAGCGTTAATCCTGGCGATTGAAGGCAACCAACAGCAGGCTCCAGCCAATGGCGATGGCCGCCAGGCTGGAGGCCCAGCCTGGGCCTAGAGCCCAGCTGGCAACCAGTTGGGTGATCAATCCCACCATCAGCGCCAGCAGGAGACTGCTGGTCACCAGCACAATCTGGCGCCACAGCTGCGGCAGGGGGCTATCCGCCAGGCTGGTTTCGAACGCTGCCAGAGGTGCACTCAAGGGGATGTAAAGGGCAATGGCCCAGAGCAGGGCACCCCGCCAGACCCCACCATCGGCGAGGGGGCTGATGAATACACCGGTCTCCTGCATCCAGTTCCCCGAAACTGCTGCCTAGCATCGCGGCTCTTGCGCGACGTTGTGGAGTCCACGCCCTGGAACCATCTCGGCCACACCGTTCATGCGGTGCAGCAACAGCCTGACGCCTCTGGAGATCGCCCGGCTCTTCTGTTGGTGCATGGGTTCGGGGCCTCCACAGATCACTGGCGGCACAACATTCCCGTGTTGGCTCAGACCCATGCCGTGCACGCCATCGATCTGCTGGGATTCGGCAGGAGTGCCAAGCCGGCGGAGCTGAATTATGGCGGCGCCCTGTGGCGCGATCAGCTGGTGGCCTACGTGCGTGAGCGGATTGGTAGGCCGACGGTGATTGCCGGTAATTCCTTGGGGGGATTCGCCGCCCTCGCCGCCGGGGCCACATTGGGATCGGATTGTGCGGGGGTTGTGCTGCTCAATGCCGCCGGTCCCTTCAGTGATGAGCAGAAATCTCCGCAAGGTTGGGGGGCGATCGCCCGTCAGAGCATCGCCACGGCGCTGCTGAAGAGCCCGGTGCTGCAGCGGCTGATGTTCGAGAACCTTCGCCGTCCGGCCACGATCCGCCGCACGCTTAACCAGGTGTATGTGGACAAGACCAACGTCGATGACTGGCTGGTGGAGTCGATCCGCCGCCCGTCACTGGATCCCGGTGCATTTGGTGTGTTCCGCACGGTGTTCGACATTCCCCGCGGCCAGCCCCTCGATGAGTTGTTCGCTGAACTCACGGCGCCATTGCTGCTGTTGTGGGGGATTCGTGATCCCTGGATCAATGCGCCCGGGCGGCGTTCCACCTTCCAGCGCCATGCGCCGGCTGCCACCACTGAGGTGGTGTTGGAGGCGGGTCACTGCCCCCACGATGAGGTGCCTGAGCAGGTGAATGCAGCTCTGTTGGAGTGGCTGGCGGGCTTGACGTCGGCCACAGCACCGACATATCCGGAGCACTCCGCTATTTGATTAGGCCAGACTTTCCGCACCTTGGCGGATGCCGATGACCCTCACCCAGCAAGCCGCTCCCTATGCCCACTGGGAGTATGTGCACCCCACCAGCGGTGACCGGCTGCGGATCATCCCTGAGCGGGGAGGAATCGTCAGCGAGTGGCGTTGCGGTGAGCGCGAGGTGCTTTATTTCGATCAGGAGCGTTATGCCGATCCTGCGAACAGCATCCGCGGCGGTATACCGGTGTTGTTTCCGATCTGCGGCAATCTGCCCGGCGACGTGTTCACGGTCGATGGGGTCGACCACACGCTCAAGCAGCACGGCTTTGCCCGGAATCTTCCCTGGGCATTGCAGCTGCTAGACGACCAGAGCGGGGTTCGTCTCAGCTTCTCCAGCACCGATGAAACCCTCAAGGCTTATCCCTTCGCCTTTCTGGTGGAGATGGACGTGCGGCCAATTGACAGTGCTCTGGAGATCAGCACCACCATCCACAACCGCAGCGCTGCGGCGATGCCCTTCAGCTTCGGGCTGCATCCCTATTTCAACGTGAGTGACCTGGCTCAGACCCGGCTCACCGGTTTGGCGGAGCGCTGCCTCAATCATCTGGAGATGGCTGATGCCGCCACGGCTGATCAGCTCACCCGTCTGCCGGAAGGAGTGGATTTTCTCTGCCGTCCAGCTGGTGCTGTAACTCTGATCGATGACACCAACGGCGCCCAGCTGCAGCTCCAGCACCAGGATCCGATGGATCTCACCGTGGTCTGGACCGAGCCGCCTCGCCCGATGGTTTGCTTGGAACCCTGGACGGGGCCGCGCCAATCCCTGATCAGCGGTGATCGAAAACTGGTGCTGGAGCCCGGTGCTGAGCAGACCCTCGCCTGTCGCTACAGCGTCTCCTGATGCACCCCGGGCAGACGGCCGCGGCTGAGTTGCAGCTTGGGATCGAATTGGCGTTTCACCGCTTCGATCAGTGATCGGGAGGGACGATCAACCCACGCTGGCAGGGTTGATCCTGCGGTGCGTTTCAACAGCGTCATTTCGCCGCCAAGGCGGCTAACGCTGCGGCGCAGCGCCTCCAGCTGGTGATCCGGTGTGGCGATGTCGCACCAGCCATCACCACAGCCGGCTCCGGCGGCCAGTTCCCAGCACCATGGCTTGAGGGTTGTCATGGCGTCATCCCGCAGCAACAGCTGCAACTGGGCTGGCGGCAGCACCAGCCGCACCAGCTGGGCTGATTGGCTGGCATCGAGGGGTGTGGTCAGCGGATCGGTGCAGGGCTGGCGTTCTGCACTGAGCTGTTGTTGCAGCGCCAAGCTTTCCAGCCGGTTCAGCTGGTCCTCCACCGCCTGGTTCGACACGCTGCTCACCACCAGCCGGAGCTGCCAGGAGCCATCGCCGCTGTTGATCCAGTCACAGCGTTCTGGCGTGAGACTGGAGCGCAGAAGTTCAGTCCGGAAGTTGTCTTGGGCTGCAAGGTCGCCATCCACGAGCAGGCTGCTGCGGGCGGGGCGCTGCGGTTGGAGCCGCAGGGTGAGTTCCGTGATCAGCGCCAGGCTGCCCCAGCTGCCGCAGAGCAGACGCATCAGGTCGTAGCCCGCCACGTTCTTCACCACCCGTCCACCGGCCCGGGCTTCGACGCCATCAGCCCGCAACAGGCCGATCCCGATGATCTGATCGCGCACCCCCAGATGGCGTTGACGCAGTCCCCCCGCCAGCCCCCGGGCCACCAGTCCGCCAATGGTTCCGGGCGCGCCGGCCCGGGGCCAGTCAATCGGTAGCCATTGCCCCTGGTCCGCCAGTAGATCCTGCAGGTCTTGCAGTGGCAGGCCGGCTTCCACCGTGATGGTTAGATCGTCCACCGCATGGTCGATCACCCGATTGAGCTGACGACACGAGAGCACCTCGTGGCTGGGATTGAGCGGCGGGCCCCAGTCCAGGCGTGTTTCCAGGCCACTGGGCGTCCAGGGTGTGGCGCTCTGATGCCACTGGCGAACCAGGTCGATCAGATCGCTGCGGGTAGCGGGGGAATGGCTCACGGCACGATGGTGCCATGAAGGTTGTGGTCATTGACGACGATCCCACCGGCTCGCAGACGGTGCACAGCTGTCCTCTGCTGCTGCGCTGGGATGTCGAAACCCTGCGCCGGGGGTTGCGCCAACCCTCGTCGTTGTTGTTTTTGCTGGCGGACACCCGGGCGCTGACGCCAACGGATGCGGCTGAACGCAACCGCAGCATTGCCGCTGCGCTGGATCAGGCGTTGCTGCGGGAGGGTTTGGCGCGCGATCAGGTGCTGTTGGTGAGTCGCGGGGATTCGACTCTGCGCGGCCATGGGGTACGAGAGCCTGAGGCCTTGCAGGCGTCCTTCGGCCCCTTTGATGCCACCTTGCATGTGCCGGCTTTTCTGGAAGGAGGCCGTACCACCGTGAACGGGGTACATCTCCTCCACGGCGAACCGGTGCACACCACGCCGTTTGCCCAAGACCGGCTGTTTGGTTTCAGCAGTAGTGATCTGGCCTGCTGGCTGGAGGAGAAAAGCGATGGAACCATTGCCGCGGCTTCGGTGCTGCGGATGTCTTGCCGTGAGCTCGATGCCGCCTGTGGTGCTGGCCTGCCGCAGTTGATTGATCGCCTCCGCTGTTTCCAGGCCAATGTGTCGGTGGTGGTGGATGCCGAGCGTCAGGAGCAGCTCACTGCTTTAGCCGCAGCGGTGCGTGCCCTTCAGGGAGAGAAACGTTTTCTGTTCCGCTCTGCCGCCAGCATGGTGAAGGCCTTGGCGGATCCCGGCCCACCGCCGTTGGATGCAAAAGGCCTTGTGGGGCTGCGGCGACGAGCTGCCGACGGAACGGCTCTGCCGGGATTGGTGATGGTGGGCTCGCACGTGCCCTTGGCGGATCGGCAACTCGACCGGCTTTTGGCTGCCCCCGGTTGTGCTGGCCTGGAGCTGCCGGTGCATCGCATCGCCAAGGTGCTGGAGGGACCAACACCCGATCTGTTGTTGGCAGACCTGGAGCGGGTCTGGTTGCAGCAGTTGCGAGCGCTGCTCGACGCTGGCGCCACACCGGTGCTGTTCACCAGCCGCGGTGAGCTGCGCTGTGCTTCAGAGCACGAGGGCCGGCGCTTGTCCTGCGCACTGGCTGCGTTGATGGGGAGACTTGCGGCCGCCTTCGCCCCTGATTTGGGCTATCTGATCAGCAAAGGGGGCATCACCACCCAGACCCTGCTGGCCGGTGGTTTGTCACTTGAGTCGGTGCAGCTGGAAGGGCAGCTGTTGCCGGGACTCTCGCTCGTGCGCCCGTCAGGGGGACCCTGCAGCGGTCTGCCAATTCTCACCTTCCCCGGCAATCTTGGTGGTGCCGACACCCTGCGGGACGCCTGGCAGCGCATGGAGGCCGGCTGAGGCAGCCAGCAGTTCCATCGGGTGCAGTACCTGGGCCCGATCGCCTAGGTGCCGCCGCAACTGCAGGGTGCAACCGATGTTGGCGCTGGCCACCAGTTCAGCTCCGGTGCCGCTGAGGTCATCGGCCTTGATCCGCCCCAGTTCAGCGGCCTCCTCCGGTTGCACAAGGTTGTAGATGCCTGCACTGCCGCAGCACACCCCCGCTTCGGTCGCTTCCTTCAGCTGAATGCCGGGGATGGCTCGCAAGAGTTGGCGAGGTTGGGCCTGGATGCCCTGGCCGTGAATCATGTGGCAGGCGTCATGCATGGCCACAACCGCTGGGAGAGGTTGCAGTTGCGTGCGGAACGTCTCCAGCAGGCCGCGATCCGCCAGGAACTCCTGCACATCCAGCACCGGAGCACGGAATTGGATGTCGCCGTTCAGCAGCTCGCCGTAGGCCTTCATCGTGTGGCCGCAGCCGGAGGCGGCCACGAGCACCGCATCCAGCTCACCTTGCACAGCGTTCATGCTGCGGAGGAGATCCCTCGCGAGTTGGCGGGTGAGCTCCAGCTCACCCTGGTGATGACTCACGGCACCGCAGCAGCCTTGGTCTGGTGGAATCACCACCTCAAAACCGTTGGCCTGCAGCACCTTCACCGTTGCGGTGCTGACGCTGGGATCGAAGCAGCGCTGCACGCAGCCCAGCAACAGCGCCACGCGGCCGCGGCGCTCGCCGCTGGCGGGATTGATCTGAAGCAGTTGGTCGCTGAAGCTTTCCGGCACCAGGGGGGGCAGTAGTTGCTCCATCGCTTCGATCTCCGGCCCGAACAGACGGGTGAGCCCGGAGCGGCGGGCCAGGTGTTGCAGTGGTGTGCCGGCATAGGCCCGCAGCGGTTGCAGCAGGGCCCGCAGGCGCTTGGGGTAGGGCAGCACCTGCAGCAGCAGCTGGCGGAAGGCCACCTGCCATGGGCTTCGCTGGCCCGCATCGATCAGCTTGGGGCGGGTGGCTTCGATCAGCTGGTCGTAGCGCACCCCCGAAGGACAGGCGCTCACGCAGGCATAGCAGCCAAGGCAGGTGTCGAAATGGCTGGCGACCGTGGCATCCAGTTCCAGCTCGCCGGCTTCTATTGCCCGCAGTGCATGGATGCGGCCGCGGGGGGAATCCATCTCACTGGCCAGCACGCGATAGCTGGCACAGGTGGGCAAGCAGAAGCCGCAGTGCACGCAGGGGTCGGCGGCACCGGCGGGAAGGCCGGGGAGTTGGGTGCGAGATGAAGAGCCGGATTCGAGTCCCATCAATCAAGTCTGACTGCTTGACGATTTCCTTGCCTGGAAGGCTTTAAAACTGATATTTTCCCCATTCCACTTCTTGGTAAAAGATGCGCTCAATGGCGTCTTTTTGATTTGAATTGAGTATTTCTTTGTAGGGCCTTTTGTCGGTGCGTAAGGTGGATTTGGCTTTGGGAAGTTGTGGATTTCCGGCTAGATTGAGATCATTAAATAGATTCTCAATGGCTTCCTGAAGTTGTTCATAGTGATATAAGTGGTTCACGAGGATTGTTCCTTTGTGGCTATAAATTGATCGGCAAGAAGTTGCGAAATTTTCTAGAAGACCGCCGTTGATAAAAGTGTCTAGATCGAGGTCTTTGTGGCTTTTCTGGTCTTTTTTGAGTTCAAAAAACTGGGAAAGAGCATGGTCCCATGGGTTTCGAATAAAGCAGAAGCTGTAATAGCTCTCGAATGTCGATGCACTGATGTAATTTTTGCTAAGGGCAGTTGTTGCCTCAATGTGTGTGTGCAATCCAATCGATTTGATATAGCGGCTGACGCCTTTTTTCTGTAATTTGCACTTTGCTTTAATTGCAAAGTAGTTGATTTTGTTCCACCAGGGAATATAATTTGTGGGTCCCTGGTAGCCAAGCTCCCGGCGAATCTTTTCGTCTCGACCTAATGGCGTAATGACGTCTTTGCGATTGCAGCTGCTGGACAGTGCAATCGCTGTTGATGTCGATGCTGTCTTCCGGTTGGCAAAAAATATGAATTTATTTGAGTGATTAATAATCACGAATCTCTAGCAGTTGATTGTTCAGAAGCGGTCAATGATCGCCTCGGCAAAGCCGCTGCAGCTCACGGGGTCCACTTGGGGTTCCATCAGTCGGGCCAGGTCGTAGGTGACCTGCTTGTCGGCAATGGCGGCACTGAGGCCTTTAGTCACCAGATCAGCAGCCTCCTGCCAGCCGAGGAACTCCAGCATCATCACGCCGCTGAGGATCACCGACCCCGGGTTGATCCGGTCGAGGCCGGCGTGTTTCGGGGCGGTGCCGTGGGTCGCTTCGAAGATGGCAGCGTTCTCGCCGATGTTGGCGCCAGGGGCCATGCCCAGGCCTCCCACCATCGCGGCCGCGGCATCGGAGATGTAGTCGCCGTTGAGGTTGAGCGTGGCGAGGATCGAATACTCCTGGGGGCGGGTCTGGATCTGCTGGAAGATGCTGTCGGCGATGCGGTCATCCACCAGCACCATTTCTTTCCATTTGCCGTCACCGTGGCTGCTGCCGATGGCGTCGATCACCGCCTGCACCTCCGCATCGATGTCGGCTTTCTTCTCTGGTGTGAGGCTGTCGTAGCCCGGTTCGATCATCCGTGCGTTGGCCTGCACGCTCAGGTTGGAGTCCTTCTCGAGGTTGCCGAGGATCCAGCTCTCCCGCTCGGTGATGCACACATCGCGGAATTCGGTGGTGGCCAGCTCATAGCCCCAGTCACGGAAGGCCCCTTCCGTGAATTTCATGATGTTGCCCTTGTGCACCAGGGTCACGTGGCGCTTGTTGCCCTCAAGGCGAAGGGCGTGCTGAATCGCCTTGCGGATGTGGCGTTGGCTGCCGTTTTTGCTCACCGGCTTGATGCCGATGCCTGATCCCTCGGGGATTTGGCGCTTTCCGAGCTTGCCGTTGGCGGGGATCACCACTTCGTTGAGGTGCTTGCGCAGCTCTTGGCCGACGGCGTCATCGGCTTCCCATTCCACCCCCATGTAGATGTCTTCGGTGTTCTCCCGGTAGACGATCACGTCCAGATCCTGGGGACGCTTGTGGGGGCTTGGGGTGCCTTCGTAGTAGCGGCACGGGCGCACGCAGGAATAGAGATCAAAGATCTGGCGCAGGGCCACATTCAGCGAACGGATGCCGCCGCCCACTGGTGTGGTGAGGGGGCCTTTGATGGCCACGCCGTAGCTGCGGATCGCTTCGAGGGTGTCCTCTGGCAGGTACTGGTAGGTGCCGTAGAGGTCGCAGGCTTCATCGCCGGCATACACCTTGAACCACTCAATGCTCTTGCTGCCGCTATACGCCTTGGCCACGGCCGCATCCAAAACCTTTTGCGTGGCGGGCCAGATGTCAACGCCGGTGCCATCGCCCCGGATGAAGGGGATGATCGGGTTGTTGGCCACCACGGGTTGACCGTTCTCGAAGCGGATCGGTGTGCCCTGGCTGGGGGCGGTGAGCTTCTCGAACTGGGCCATGGCGGTTGGTCGGGCGTCAGCAGGCCGAGCCTATGACTGAGCCGGTAGCCCTACGGTTCCCGATAGTGCAAACCGCGCATTCATGGCCAGTGAGCAGGTGTGGGTGGTGGCGGCCTGCTTCAACGAAGCCGAGGTGATCAGCGCCTTCATCGAGCGGGTTATGGCCTTGCCGGATGTTGACCGTCTTCTCCTCATTGACGACGGATCGTCTGATGCCACGGTGGCGGTGATCCAAGCCTGGCAGCAGAGGCATGCCGACCAGGGCGTCACGCTGCTGGAGCTCACCCGTAACTTCGGCAAGGAGGCGGCGATGTTGGCGGGGCTGGACTACGCCAACGGACGCTGTGCCGCGGCGGTGTTGATCGATTCCGATCTTCAGCACCCTCCGGAACGGATTCCGGCGATGGTGGAGGCCTGGCGCAATGGCGCCGAGGTGGTCACCGCGGTGCGGGATGACCGCGATGCCGAAGGGCTGGTGAAGGTCGCCACGGCATCCTGGTTCTACCGGGTGTTCAACCGCCTGGTGGATTCGATCCAGCTTCAGGAGGGGGCCGGTGATTTCCGTCTGCTGAGTGCACCCGTGGTTGAGGCGGTGACCCAGTTGCGTGAGGCCACGCGTTTTTCCAAGGGTTTAATGCCCTGGACCGGTTATCGCAGCGAGGAGATCGCCTACAGCCGTGTGGCTCGCGTCGCTGGTGCCACATCCTGGAGCTCTCTCAAGCTCTGGCGCTATGCCCTGGACGGCATCTTTTCGTTCACGGTGAAGCCGTTGAAGGTTTGGGGCGTGATCGGTGTTCTGATTTCGTTCCTGAGCTTCATCTATGCCGCACTGATCGTTCTGCGCACCCTGGTCTTTGGTGTGGATCTGCCGGGCTATGCCTCACTGATCGTGGCTGTTCTGTTCCTCGGGGGGATTCAGTTGATTGGCATCGGTGTGCTGGGCGAATACATCGGCCGGATCTACATCGATGTCAAACGGCGGCCGCACTATTTCGTCAGAGCCGTGCATCAGGGTTCAGAGCTGTTGCGCTGAAGTCCACTCTTTTTGGCGGTGGGAGGAGTTGAAAAAGGCCACGGACTGCTGAAAGGTCTCCTGATCCATGCCAGATGCGGCATGGCGGCGGGCCGGGTGGATGAGCACAACGGGCCTTGATTCGCGAGGGATCGTGCTGGGGCTGTGGGCCGTGATCCAGCTGCGACGCAACGCATTGCCGAACATCGATCCACTGAACAACACACCGGCGAAGCGCTGGTTGGTTGGAATCCCGGCCCGGCGTAGCCGGGGGATGGCCAGCCCGCTCAGCAGCTGCAGGACCAGCCACTTGATCAGCCCTCCTGTGTGCAGGCTGCGCCACCAAAGTTTCAGGGACAAGCCTTCCGGCAGGGGTTCCCGCGTCGTGCGCACCCAGGTGATCGATTCGGAACGGGCCAGATCCAGCACGGCATCCAGCACCAGGGGCACGAGATGGATGTGCTGGTGGCCATCGAGTCGGATCCGCTGCAGCCCGGTGAGTTGGCGGTAGCGGCTGATCTGCTGCAGCAGAACCGTGCGCAGCTGGGGTGCGATGCGTTGGCGTTGCCACGGCAGGATCGAGGCCAGCAGCAAGGTGCCGAATCCGGTTGGCAGATCCGGAGCGTTGGGCAGGCGATGCCCTTCGGTCAGGCAGAGGTGAAGCGTGAGTGGTGGTGGATCAGCAAGGTCGCGCCAGGCTTCGACAGCGGCAGCTGCACTTGGACCATTCACCAGAAGACTGGCTCCCTGGATCTGTCCCCTTCGGGCGAGATCGATGATCGCCGCATCAACCCCGTCAGCCAACCCGAGGTCGTCGGCATGGAGCAGCGGTGGTTGGCCGTTTTGTTGGTGGCGCGACTTGGCACTGAAGCGGGCCGCTCGACTCCAGATCAGTGCATTCAGCACCGTGGGTGTGAACACCAGCACCAAGATCGGGGCGTTGAGCAGCGGCAGCAGAGCGCAGACGCTGATGTTGACGACGTACTGCAGGAGCAGCCAGCGACGGGCGAACTGGCGACCACCAGTCTCTTCCCGGAAGGTCAGTAAGGCGTGGCCCAGATACCCCGCTACTGAGGCGGCCAGGAAGGCGATGGGGTTGGCCAGGCTCAGGGTCATCCACTGGCCCAGCAGCAGAAGCACGCCAATGTGAACCGCGGCGGCCGTGCCCCCCACGACGCCGTACCGCAGCAAGCGGTTCAGCAGAGGCATCATGCGCATCGTTGGGGCGTGTCGTTGCAGCGTTGCAGCAGGGCCTCAATCAGCCGCCATGCCTTCTCCTCGTAGCGTTTGACGAAGTCTTCGAAGCTCTGGGCTGCCGCCTCATCGGCACCATCGGAAATCACCCGAAGCACAAGCCAGGGGACGCCCTCCTGCTCGGCCACCTGCGCGACGGCGGCGCCTTCCATCTCAACGGCCAGCAGATTGGGAAGGGCGTCCCGCAGTGTTTGCAGCACCGCGGGATCGCCGATGAAGCGATCCCCCGTGGCGATCAGACCGCTGCGTGGACGTGCGAATCCGTCCAGTTCGCTGGCGCCGTGAGCCTCCTGAAGAGCGGTCTTGGCCCAGTGAAACCAGGTCGGCTGTGGTCGGAGCTGGTCCTGATTGAGCGCTGGCAGCGTGAACCGTGGGAACAGGGGGCGGGCATCCATGTCGTGCTGCACCACGGCATCGGCCAACACCACATCCCATTGACGAAGGGCTGGATCCGCAGCGCCGGCGACACCCGTGAACAACAGCAGATCGATGCTGGGATCGCTGGCGAGCAGACGTGTGGCGGCCCGCGCAGCGCTCACCTTGCCCCAGCCGCTCCAGGCCAGGCTGAGGCGCACGTTGTCACCCCAGGATCCCCGATGGATTTTGAGATCTCCGTGTTCGCTGCAGCTCAGGTCCTTGAGGTGGCTGAGATCGGAGCCGATCTCCTCCGGCATCGCGCCAAGCAGGGCAATGTGCAGCGGTTGCGTCATGGTTTCTTAAACCTCGGGCAACCGTAACGGCGACCTCTTGCATCTCCCTGCACACTGTGCGGAAGTCGGAGGGTCCAGTGAACGCGGGTGAGTCGGTACACAGCGTGGCCCGGATGCGAGCACTGGCCTCCACGATCACGCTGGTGCGTCAACAGTTTCCTGCTGCACAGGCCAACCTCAGCCCCTGGCGGGATGACCCGCAGACCCGGCAGTGGAGTGAGGAGGAATCGTTGGATCTTTCATTCCACTTTCCTGGCTGGAGTCCACGGCTGGAATGCCGCAGTTTGCTGATGCAATTGCGCATCAGCGAAGAGAGAGGTGATGAACAGCTGCGTCTGCTGGGGGTGTTGATGCGGGGCATGACCTACGACGGCGAACGCTGGCGCCTGGCTACGGTCGGTGAGTGGTTGCCGGAAGGCCGCCATTTGCCCCAGCAGCAGCAGGTGAAGCAGCTTCAGCAGATCTGTCGCCAGTTGTTTGAACTGTTCGAGGGACATGCTGTATCTGATACAGCGGCGTAACCCTTCGCAACGCTCAAGGCCACCCTTACGTGGACTGCTTATAGGGTCCTTCTATCGGTCCAATCACAAGCATTCATGTCCGTTGCACTGGCTGCCCAGATCCGTGAAGGCACGAAAAAGTCTCACACCATGGCCGAAAACACCGGCTTTGTGAGTTGCTTCTTAAAAGGCGTCGTCGACAAATCCAGCTATCGCAAGCTTGTTGCAGACCTCTACTTCGTCTATGAGGCGATGGAAGAGGAGATCGACAAGCTGGGTGATCATCCTGTTGTTGGACCGATTGGCAAGAAAGAGCTCAATCGTCGTGAATCTCTCGAGCAAGACCTCACCTACTACTTCGGTGAGGGTTGGAAAGAGCAGATTCAGCCGTCTCCGTCGGCAGTGGCTTATGTCGAACGCATTCATGCTGTTGCGAAGGAGTCCCCTGAGCTCTTGGTGGGTCACCACTACACCCGTTACCTCGGTGATCTCTCCGGTGGTCAGATCCTCAAGAACATCGCTCAGAAGGCAATGAATATGGATGGAGACGATGGTCTTCGTTTCTATGTCTTTGATGACATTGCCGACGAGAAGGCGTTCAAGACCCAGTACCGGGCTGCCATGGATAATCTCCCGATCGATCAGGCCACGGCTGATCGCATTGTTGAGGAAGCCAACCATGCCTTCCACCTGAACATGAACATGTTCAAGGAGCTTGAGGGCAATCTCGTTGCCGCCATTGGCAAGGTTCTGTTCGGTTTCCTGACTCGTCGTCAGCGGGCTGGCAGCACCGAGGCCGCCGCCGCTTGAGTTTTCGCTGGTGCCCACCGAACTGATTCGTTTTCTGGTCCCCGGGACCGGTCGCCGCTTTCGTTGTGGTGGGCTCAGCGTCGAACAGCAGACCGCCCGACTGGTGGCAAATCTGTGCTCGACCGAATTGGTCACTTACCGCGAGCGTTCACCCGATCATCCGTACCTGGATGATTGTCTTCGTCATGAGCTCCCTGATGCTCAAGTTGTCTGGGTGGTCAGCTGGGGCTTTGACGTTCCTGGTTTGATCCGTCGGTTGAACGGCCGTCGGGTTGTGTATCACGCCCACAGCAGCCAATACGGCTTTGGGTTGCCCCCTGGAGTCCCGGTATTGGCCGTCAGCCGCAACACCCTGGGCTATTGGGGTGACAAGGCTCCCCGCAATCCCTTGTTCTTGGTTCCGAATGCCCTGGGCCAGGCTTGGCTTGACCGTGGCGACCGTTCGGCACGCCAAAGTCGATCCATCGATGTGCTGGTGCAAGCCCGCAAGAGCAGCCCTTATGTACTGAATCAGTTGGTGCCGGCGTTGCGGCAGGCCGGTCTTGTGGTGGAGGTGCAGGCCGGCTGGGTGGATGACTTGGTCGAACTGTTCAATCGCTCCACGGTGTACCTCTACGACTCAGCGGAGTACTGGCGCGGCCGCGGCGTGACCGAGGGTTTCGGGTTGCCGCCGCTGGAAGCGCTGGCTTGCGGCTGTGTTGTGTTCAGCAGCCTGAATCATGCCCTGGCCGACTACGGCGATCCCAGTCACACCGTGCATCAGATCGGTTGTGGTCGGCTGCATTTCGACCTCGAACGAATCAAGGGCGCTGTTGCTGCTCCCCAGAGCTGGCGCCCTTCAGTCGACCGTTTGGAGGCTTTGCTGCAGGAATGTTCAGAAGCTGAGCTGCTGAAGCGCTGGCGAGACGCCTTCTCTCTTCTGGATGCCCTGGAAGCTGCATCCGGGCCAGATCTGAGTAGTGCCCCCACGTGGCGGTTGCAGCTGCAGCAGCTGCTCTCACGGCTTCAGCGAGTGGTCAATCGGTTGCCCGTCTGGCCTTCCCGTTAGGGCAGCATGATCCTTGGCGCGTACGGTCACTGAAGAGGTTGATGCGTCGGTTCTGGCTTGGGAAAGATGAGCCGTCAGTTTCCGAGATTTTCCCTGCAGAGTCAGACTTGGAAAGATATTTCGGCGTTGCTGGGCAAGTTGCCGGCAAGGCGGAAACGGTTGGTCGGTTTTGTCCTTCTTGCGTCGTTTTTTCAGGGCATCCTTGATCTTCTTCTGATTGCATTTTTGGCCCGATTTGTTGGCCTGTTCTCAGGTGCAAAGCTTGCAGATCGCTTGCCAGGAATTTGGGTTTTTGGTGGCGGAATTTTAGATCAAACGGGCTGGCTTTTGGCCTTATTGATTGCTTCATTCTGGCTTACATCTTTCGTGCGTTTTCTTGTATCTTTGATGCAAAGTCTCCTGAGTGCGGAGATATGGAATGACCTCGTCAATCAGGTGTACCAAAATGTTCTTCAGCAGCGATATGAATTTTTTATTGAAAACCGTACGGCCAACCTCTCCGAAAAATTCAATCGAATTCTCAATAGTGTTTCAACCAAGGTTGTGATTCCTTTGATTGCGATTGCCGGCAATGCTTTGTCGGTCACGTCTCTATTGGTTGGTGTTGTTTTTGTCCTTGGCTATCAGGCCTTGGCCATCTTCTTGCTGATGTTGATTGCCTACGCAGTGGCTTCGGTGCTTATTACTCCTTATTTAAGGTTGGCGACCAAGCAGCGTGTTCGTTATGGAAGACGGATCAATCTTTTGCTGATGGAGTCGTTGCGATCCATACGTGATGTTCATCTGTACTCGGCTGATAAATATTTTGTGACTCGCTTTTCTTCGGATGGAGTCATTGCAAAAAGGTACGATCGACTGACGCGCTTACTGCCTGATGTTCCGCGCTTTTTGATCGAGCCTGCTGGTGTTTCGATTCTTTTCTTGGTCGGTTTGGCCCCAGCTGTTTTGAATGGGGATTCCAGTGATGTGCGTAATGCGATTCCCGATTTGTTCGCAATCATGTTCACGTTGTTGAAGATTTCTGGGCCGCTGCAGAACACATTCCGTAGTCTGAACCGTTTGCGTGGTGGCCTCCCTGAAATAAAAGATGCGCTGGACTTGTTGGATCTGAAGCCTGAGCGACTTCTTCTGTCTTCTCCTGGTGTACCAACCCCAGAAGGGTTAATGCCCCGCCGGCTGATTCAGTTGAAGGATGTCAGTTTTTTGTATCGGCGCAGCGAAAAATTAATTGTTGATGCAGTCAATCTCTCGATTCCGATTGGCTCCCGTTTTGCCTTGGTTGGGCGCACGGGAAGCGGAAAAACCACAATTGCCCATTTGTTGCTGGGTTTGCTCCAGCCATCATCGGGTCAGCTCATGTTGGACGGCATTCCTGTGAGTGCGCAAGACTTGCCTGCTTGGCAGGCCAATTGCGCCTTGGTGCCTCAAGATATTCGTCTTTTTGATGGAAGTATTCGCGACAATGTGGCGTTCGGATTGGACAATGATTCGATCGACGATGAGGATATTTGGGCTGCGTTGAAGACGGCTCAGTTTGATGATGTTGTGGCTCAAATGCCCTATGGCCTTTACACCATGATTGGAGAAAACGGCGTCAAGTTGTCTGGGGGGCAACGTCAGCGTCTCGCGCTGGCACGAGCCTTTTATCGTGGTGCCAAGGTTCTTGTCTTGGATGAAGCGACAAGTGCTCTTGACAACAGAACAGAGCATGATCTTCTTCAGGCCTTGGATCTGGTGGGGCGTCGCTGCACAACCATCGTGATCGCCCATCGGCTGTCAACAGTCAAAAAGTGCGACCGAATTGTCGAGATTGAAAATGGCAAGATCCACGCTCAGGGTGATTTTGTCTCTCTCTGCGAGAATTCGGAAACGTTCAGGGATATGTATCGCATTGAAAACACTTAATGGCAGATATCGTTCTGCTCTCTACGGCTGACTGGGATCATCCCCTGTGGACAAACAAGCAGCACGTTGCTTGTGCACTCGCCGCTGAAGGTGAGCGAGTTTTGTACGTTGAATCTCTTGGTCTTCGCTCGGTTCAAACCAAAACCCAGGATTTCAGAAGGATCCTACGGAGGCTGTTTCTTGGGCTGCGTTTCCTGCGGGCGGTGCGACCGGGGATCTGGGTGTTGTCTCCCTTGGTTGTGCCCGGTGGATCCCGTGGGATTGCGCTACGCCTGAACCGCTTGATGGTTCGTTTCAGCGTGTCACTGGCTTGTTGGTTGTTGCGCTTCCGTTCCCCTTGGCTTTGGACCTACAACCCGCTGACGTTGCTCTATTTGCCGTTGAAAGGGTTCGAACTGTCGATCTATCACGCGGTTGATGCGGTTCAGGAGCAGCCTTGTATGCCCAAGAGTTTGATTGAATCTGAAGAAGCCCGCTTATGTCGCTCCGTCGACCAGGTATTCACAACGTCGCCGTATCTCGCTGAACGGCTGGCAACGTATACAGAACGAATCTGTTACGAGCCCAATGTTGCTGACCGGGATCATTTTTCCGCCTCACTTGAACTTCGTGATGACCCCACGTTCGTCTTTCCGCCGGAGTTGGTAGGAATTCCAGAGCCCAAAATTGGTTTCGTTGGTGCGATCAGCAGCTACAAACTTGATTTTGCGCTGATTCGTGCAGTCGCCGTTCGTTGCCCTGAGTGGCAATTCGTTTTCATCGGGCCACAGTCAGAGGGTGAGCCCAGCACGGATCTCTCGCAGTTGTGTGGTCTCAGCAATGTGCATTGGCTTGGCCCGAAGCCCTACAGCCAACTCCCACAGTTTTTGGCTGCCTTTCAGTGCGCCTGGTTGCCATTGCAGTGCAATCCCTACACCCGCGCGATGTTTCCGATGAAATTTTTCGAGTACCTCTTCGCTGGGTTGCCTGTGGTCTCCACGCGGATTCATGCCCTTCATGCCTTTGAGGCCATTTGTTGCCTCTGCCCACCGGATCCGTTGGAGTTCAGCGAGCAGCTCCAACGTGTTTTGGCAGGAGAGGGTCCACGTCTCGATGAGCGATTGAGCGGAATTGAGGGTTACACCTATCAAAGTCGAACCCGTCGCATGCTGAAGCTGCTGCGTTCTCAAGGGGAATGCGTTGGATGAACGAGCAGCTCTCGCTCCAGCTGGTTGCTGTCAAGAGATGGCTTAAACGCGTTGCCCCGCCGATTTTTGCGTTGCTGAAATCTTTCAACCAGCGGCGTGAACAGCTTTGGACCAGTCCGTTGGCGTATGTCTGTCGAAACAGCCGCCTGGGTCACGCGTTAGGCGTTGCTGTGTTTCGGCTCACGCAAGGGAGGCTGACGTCAGCTTCAACGAGCTATCTCATGTTCGATGGCAGCCTTCGCCTTCATCAGTATCAACAGGCTTCTTGGATTGCTGATGCGGCGTGGCGCCGGTGGCCGAATGCGATCGATGTTGTCTCGATGCAGTGCACCCTGGCGTTAAGGGCTGGTGCATTGCCTGAGGCCTTTGCTCTGATGGAGCGATCCCTGATTGCGTCGGACTATCGAGCTGTGGATCGGGTTCTTTTTCGCACCGGATCTCGCCCCCGTGATCTCCACCAAAGCGATGAGGTTTTTCGTTGGCTTTCGCATCGTGCCGACATTGACCTCACCCGGCGCTCCTATGCGCTCGTCGCTGAGGCTTATCTGATTCTTCGCCTAGAGAATTCGGCGCGCGCTCAGGAGTTGGTAGCCGCTTTGGAGGGCATGGCAGAGAAGCTGCGCAGCGACGAAGCAACAACCTGTTGTCCGCAGTCCAATCGGCAGAATCTTGGGAAGCTGTATGTGTCGATCAGCAGTGCTCTCTATCACCTCGCTCTTCTTCAGGGGGACATGCCTTTGCTGGCGAGGTGTTGGCAACGCTTGGCTGAATTCAGTCGTGCGATCGACAGGGATCAGATGAATGCTGATGCGTTGTTCCGCATGTCCAGCAACATCGGGCGCGGTCTTGCCCTTGGCTTTCTGCTCGACCCGCGTGAATACGGAAGGGTACGCAGTGATGCGTTGACCTTGTTGAACGCTTGGACGACCGCCAACGCTGCAGGGCTCGCCCCGAGGCGACGTGTCAGGGGAAGAACGCCTCAGGAAAACCATCTCCTGTTCCTTGAGGCTTTGCAGCAGAGTTGTATGGAGCTTCACCTGGCGGGTGGTTCCGTTACCCCGCAGGCGTGCCGTCAGTGGGCGCGTCTGCTGAATCACTCCTCTGAAGGAAGTTTGAACGACACGATCGCGGCGCTGGTGCAGAGGCAACTCACCGAGCCCGAGCCATGAAGGCTGCAGCACAGCCGCGCAGGTCGGCACTTCTTTTCATTGATTCGCTCAAAATCGGTGGTGCAGAGCGCGTCACCCTTCAATGGGCCGAATGGCTGTCGGAGGAAGGTTGGAGCGTCACCTTGTTGACCTCAAAGTCCGCCAGCCACGACTTCTATCCCGTCCCCGCTGGTCTCCGCCGCGTGCAGGAGCCTGCCCTGCCGGGGCTGTTGGATCGTGCCTTGTTTTGGCCGTTGAAGCTCTTGCGCTTGCGCAAGCTGCTTCAGCGAGAACAACCAGATCTCTTGATCGGGATGACGACGCTGCCATCAATCAAGTTGGCGTTGGCTTCGGTCGGTCTGTCGTCATGCCTGGTGCTTTCGGAGCGCAACTACCCTCCGGCTCGGCCGCTGGCTTGGCGTTGGCGCCTGCTGCGTCGTTTGGCCTATCCCAGAGCTCATTTGCATCTGGTGCAAACGCAGGGCATTGCTCAGTGGCTCCATCAACGCGGCTTGGCCCGCCGCACAGCGGTTTTGCCCAACGCGATTGTTTGGCCGATACCGCGTCTGGCTCCCTGGCTGAATCCGGAGCGTTCCGTTCCGCCGGGCCAGAAGTTGATCCTGGCGGTTGGAACCAAGCTCCATCAGAAAGGCTTTGATCGCTTGGTGGCCGCGTTCGCTGGCTTGCAGGCTGACTTCCCCGATTGGTCGTTGGTGATTCTTGGCATCGACGATGCGCTGTATCGCGGGGTCAATCAGGCGGCTCGGTTGCGCGCGCAGATGGGCACTGAGTCCTCACGTTTGATCCTTCCGGGGAACGTCGGCAATGTGGGGGATTGGTACAAGGCCAGTGCCTTGTTTGTTCTCTCCTCTCGCTTTGAGGGGTATCCCAATGTGTTGCTCGAGGCGATGGCCTCCGGTCTTCCTTGTCTGGCGGTGGACTGTCCCACCGGCCCTTCGGACCTGATTGATCCAGGATTGAACGGTTGGCTTGTGTCCGAGCAAGTCGCCTCAACCGACATGGAACAACCCTTGCGCCAGGCCTTGGAGGACAAAGCTGCGCGCGTGGCCTTTGCGTCCAAGGCTCAAGCGGTCCGCCAGCGCAATGCACCTGAGAGCTTGCGACCTGTGTTTCTTGATTTGATGGGGTCTCTGTGATGCAAGAGCAAGAGCCTCTGCTGGCGGATTCAGGTCGTGATGATCTGTGGCTGGTGCTGCCGCATCTCGGAGCGGGGGGCGCGCAAAAAGTTGCCTTGATAGCCGCCCGCCATTTCGCTGCTCAGGGTTTGAAGGTGAAGCTGGTAACGCTCATCCCAGGGCATCCTGTGGCCCATGCCCTTCCTGACGGCATCCCTCTGCTTGAACTGGGGCTACCGAACCATCGCTCCTGGTGGGCCCGCGCTGGTCGTTTCACCCTGGCGCAGCTCGACAAGCTGATCCGCTGGTTGTTTCAGCTGCAGCTGCGCTGGTTCGAACGCTGGTTCCAAGCCCGTGTCTGTCCAGGGGGTCGGGGTCTTGCTATGCAGCTTTTTCGTGTGGGAACAGAGGCGACGGCTGGTTTTCGTCTCCGTCAGCTGCGCCGGCAGTTCCGTCGTCAGCTGCCCCATCGGGTCCTGGCCCTGCTCACCCGCACCAACATCACGTGCTGTTGTGCTGCCTGGGACCTTCCGATTCACCTCGTGGTGTCAGAGCGCAACGACCCCTCACTTCAGCTGCTCCCGGAGGTGTGGCAGCGCCTGCGACCCTTTGCCTATCGCCGCGCGGATGTGGTGACAGCCAACACAGCCGGTGTTCTTTCGGCTCTGGAACCCATGGGGCCCTGGGAGCGGTCGGCCTTGCTGCCCAATCCCTTGCCGGGTGCCCCCAGGGCTGGTGCACGTGGAGGTCAGGCGAGCGCCGTTGGCTTTATCAGTGTTGCCAGGTTGGTGCCGCAGAAGGGACTGGACGTGTTGATCAACGCCTTGCCAAGGCTGAGCGGAGCTGCAGCAGACTGGCCCGTCACCTTGGTGGGTGATGGGCCGGAGCGCGAGACGTTGCAGCAGCAGGCGCAGGATCTCGGGGTCTCGGGTCGGTTGCGATGCATGGGGTTCCGCCCTGATCCGGAGCGGTTCCTGGCGGAGGCTGCTGTGTTCGTGTTGCCCTCCCGTTTTGAAGGCATGCCCAATGCACTCCTGGAGGCCATGGCTGCCGGTCTGGCGGTGATCGTGACGGATGCTTCCCCTGGCCCCTTGGAGGTGGTTGAGCCGGGTGTGAGCGGTTTGGTCGTGCCAAGTGATGATCCGATTGCTCTGGCCGCCGCGATGGTGAAGCTGGCCTCGGATCCAGTGTGTTGTCGGCGGATGGGTGCGGCGGCCAGGGAACGAATCGCTGCGTTGGATTGGCCCCAGTTGGAACCGCTTTGGCGGTCGATCCTGGCGTTGTCATGACAGCACGTGTTCTAGTGCTGGCGCCGACCCGGCGGGCGCGGACGGAAACCTTCGTGCGCGCGAATCTGGCCCGCTTGCCGTTTGCGGTGGAGGCCTGTTTCGGGGATGAGATTCCCTGGCGAGAGCCCCTTAAAGCGCTCTATGGGCTGGCGATACTGATTAGTAAGGTCTGCACCCGGTTGGGCTGGCTTCGACTGGCCACGCTGCCCGCTTCCATTGTGGCTGTGCTTTTGGTGCGACGTCACCGGCCGGATGTGGTGATGGTGGAGTTCGGCTTTCATGCCGTTCGGGTGATGGAGCTGGCTCGCACGGGAGTTCCCCTGGCGGTTCACTTCCGCGGTGCCGATGCCTCTGCCGACCGCTACCTGAAGCGCTTGGAACAGCGCTATCGCCGTTTGTTTCAGCTCACCTCGGCTGTAATCGTCAAGAACCAAACGATGCGGAGCCGTCTGATCGCCCTTGGCGCCGAGCCAGCACAGCTGGTGATCAGTCCATCCGGTGCCGATGAGGAGCGCTTTCAGGGGGCTACTCCCGCCTCCATGCCTCCGCGGTTTCTGGCGGTGGGTCGCTTTGTGTCGAAAAAAGGGCCGTTGGACACCTTGGAAGCCTTTGCCCTCCTACAAGGCCTGACGGATCAGGCCGATTCGTGCCGCCTGGTGATGGTGGGTGATGGACCGTTGCTTCCTGTCGTGCAGGAACGGGTGCGCCAGCTCGGCCTAGAGCAGCTGGTTCAGTTCCCTGGCGTGCTTCCACCCGATGCGGTGGTGGAGGAGATGCGGCGCGCGCGGGCGTTTCTGCAGCATTCCCGCACAGCGGAGGATGGTGATGAGGAGGGATGCCCGGTCTCCGTGATGGAAGCTCAACTTTGTGGTCTGCCCGTTGTGGCAACCCGCCATGGTGGGATTCCTGACGTGGTTGTGGATCAGCAGACCGGTCGCCTGGTGGAGGAAGGCGATCGCCTGGCCATGGCGGAGGCAATGGCCTTGCTGGTGGATCGCCCAGATCTTGCGGCTGCTTGGGGTGTTGCGGGGCACCGTCGGGCTCAGGCCCAATTCACCGTGGCGCATCACGTGGATCAGATCACAATGCTCCTCAACGATTTGATGGGCCACAGCCGATGAGCAGCAAGCGATTGAAGGTGCTGCTGATCCGTGGTCTCGGCCACAGCGGCACGACGATGCTGGATTTGGCCCTGGGGGCGCATCCGCAGATCATTGGCCTGGGTGAGGCGGCGCGAATTCTGGCGACGCCGCAGCCTGGTGACGAACATCGCGGGCCCAGTCAACTACGCGGTGCCCATCGGTTTGAGCGGCGTTGCACCTGTGGTGCCATTGCGGCGGAGTGCCCACTCTGGGGACCTCAGCTCGAGTGGCTGCGCCTGCATGACCATACGTCGATGCAGGAGAAAGTGCAGCGGCTGCTGACGGGTTCACCCCACGCTGGTGAGGCGGTGTGGCATGTGGACTCGTATCAGGACGATCTGGAGATGACGCGGCTGCCCGAGGCGATGTTTGACATCCGGATCATTCATCTCGTGCGTGATGTGCGCTCCTGGGTTCATTCCCGGGCCCAGGCCGGTCGTAAGGCAGGCCAACGCTTGCCGGCAGCGCGTCAGCTGGCGCGCTGGTGGCGTGTCAATGCCAAGTTTGAGAGGGCTTTTCGCCAGTCTCCGTACCCGGTTTTTCGTCTGGGTTATGAGGAATTTGCGCTTCAGCCCCAGCGCAGTTTGCAGTTGCTCTGCGCCTGGTTGTCGATCGATTTCCAGGAGACGATGCTGGCTCCTGGTCTCAACAGCAGCAGCCACATCCTCGCGGGGAACCGGGTGCGTTTCGATGCGGATCGCAGCCGAACGATTGCTTACGACGGTGTCTGGTTGGGGGCGCAAGAACCAACGGCTGCGCATCTCGGCTTGCTCCTGCCTGGCGTTGCCCGGATGAACCGCCGCCTGGTCTATTCCAACAACTTGCTTTGCCGCTGATGGCCTCAGCCCCCCCGCCAGGTCATGGCGGTGGCCCAGTGCTGCTCAACTGCTAGATCCGGACAGCGTTCCTGCACAGCTGTCACCAAAGGGGCGAAGTGCCGGCCCAGGCGCTGCAACAGCTCCGGCGGAACCGAGGTGGTGGCTTGGCTGGCGTTCACCCGGTGGCTCAAATCGGGTATTTGCTCTGGGATGCCGAGATACCGGCATAAATCCTGATGTGCTGCTGGCGTGAAAAGGGTTTCGTACAAGCCGATGAAGACCTCCGATTCAGCGAGTCCGCCCCGCAGTGCATCGAGGGTGGCGGGGTAATCGTTCCGAGGAGATTCACGCTTGAGCAGCTTGATGCTGGCCTTATCCAGGTGCTCGATTTCATGCGCGGGTGTGAGCAAGCCACGCTTGCGCAGTTGCATGCGCTGCTGCGACAAAAACCGTTCGACTGGGTCGCGCATGATGAACACCGCCCGCGTTTGCACGCCGCGTTTCGCGAAGGCCTGCTGGATGCGCTGATAGCTCTCCGCTTTCAACCCGGCATAGGAGGGGGTGATGTCCCCCGTCAGGCGGATCTGGGGTGGCTTGAGCAGTGATGCGAAGTAGTCGAAGTAGCGCTCGGGACGTTCGATGAACCGTGCCCGACGCCAGGTGCGCCACTTCAGCGGTGTGGGTTGCTTGGGCCGGAAGCATGCAAAGCGTTCCAGCTCGAGAGCATCGAAAACGTGGTACTCCTTCAGAAAGCCGAAATCGGCGTCGCCTCGGCGTTGCAGTTGATCGTGCAGCCAGGAGGTTCCTGCTTTCTGGGCACCAACGCCGAGCAGAAAAGTTGCGTCAGAGGCCAAGACGTTCTGCCTTTTGAGCGCGCATCAGTTGATGCGTAGGTCTCGCATGTCTTTCACCAGATCGTCGATGGCTTTGATCTGAGTGAGAAATGGTTCCAGCTGATCAAGAGGTAAGGCGCTGGGGCCATCACAACGGGCTTGCGCTGGGTCAGGGTGTGCTTCCAGGAACAAGCCGGCCAGGCCAACCGCCATGCCTGAGCGGGCCAGGTCGACAACCTGGGAGCGACGTCCGCCGGAGGCAGCACCACCTGGATCCCTGCACTGCAGGGCGTGGGTGACATCGAAGATCAGCGGAAGGTCATCGCAGGTTCGCTTCATCACGCCAAACCCCAGCATGTCCACCACGAGATTGTCGTAACCGAAGTTGGTGCCTCGCTCGCACAGCATCAGCTTCTCGTTCCCGCATTCGCGGAATTTGTCCACGATGTTGCGCATCTGTTCTGGGCTGAGGAACTGTGGCTTCTTGATGTTGATCACCGCACCGGTTTCCGCCATGGCCCGGACCAGATCGGTCTGCCTGGCCAGGAAGGCCGGAAGCTGGATGATGTCCGCGACCTTGGCGGCAGCTACGGCTTCCTCCGGACTGTGCACATCAGTAATCACCGGAATGCCGTGGGTGTCCTTCACCGCCTGCAGGATTTGCAGCCCTTCCTCGAGGCCGGGGCCGCGGAAGGAATGAATGGAAGAGCGGTTGGCTTTGTCGTAAGACGCCTTGAACACCAGCGGAATGTTCAGCCTTCCGCAGACGTCTTTGTAGTGGCCGGCGCAACGCAGGGCAAAGTCAAGATCTTCGAGAACGTTCACGCCACCCAGCAGGGCGAAGGGTCGATCGTTCGCGAAAGTGATGTCGCCCAGTTGGATCTGATGCGCCACGGTTTCAATCACGTCCAATGATCGGCGAGCCTACCCGCCTTCAATCAATTCGTATCAGGGGATTAGGTTGCAAATTTGTTGGGCTGTCGCCTCTGCCCCCGCTTCTGGCTGATCAGCGGTGGCGGAAGATACGTGCGTACTGACGGCTTGGATCCTCTTGATACAGCAAGTCGTAGTTGGAGAGATCGATGCCGTATTGGGTTAGTTTCTGGCCAGTGTCGATGTCAACCAAATAATCTCCCCGTTGAGGTGCGTAGAACTCGCCTTTTCCGATACCGGCTTTGATGATGTAGCGCCTGGTGTCGATGTCGTAATACACAAGACGGTCGTAGGTAAGAGCTTTCATCTGGTCGGAATGTTTGAACCATCCCTTTGAGTAGATCAGGTTGACTGTTTCTCCGTTCTCCTTGGCATGTTTTGTGATGGCTCTGGCTTCGTTCAGGGTTGTTCGCCATGAACGTTGTTTCCAGCTGATTAGTTGTGCGCGTTGTCGGAATGTGGCGGCTTGTCGATCTTCAACATTCAGCAGCAGCAACGTGGTGCCAAGGGCCACAGCTTGAGCCTGACGACTGTTGATGCGTTGTTGCAGCTTCGGAGCTAGAAGGCTTTCCCAGATCATCAAGATGTCGAGAACGGCGACAAACTGAATCGGCAGGCTCATGTAGTTGCTGCCTTCCAGGCCTACTAATGCGTACAGGGCAAAGCCATAGGCCAGCACCGCAAAGTTGAGTCCGTCGAGGGCAGTGACGTTTGTTCGTTTGCGGCCGATCAGCCATAGGCGTGATGCGATGAAGCCCAGCAAGACGATCAGACGAATGTCGAGTGCCAACACTGAAAAGCCCAGATGTGAGTCGTAGCGCGGCACATCAGCGGCAAGGCTGGGAAGTGCACTGAGAATCGCAAACGAGGCCAGAAAGAACAGCACCAGGCTGACGATGGCGATTTCCAACGCATAAGCCTCTCTCCATTCGGAGGGCTTGATCGATCCCCATGCTGGGCGGTTGGGCATGGCTCCAAAGCTGCCGGCAACGATCGTGGTGGCTGCAGGGACCATGGCTAACAGCACTGCAGTGTCTTTGAAAAATGGGATGAACAGCGCGAAAAGCAGTGCGAGTCGGCCGTTTCGAAGCTGGCCTGAGTCCAGGTAAACGCAGTAGTGATAGGCGTACAGCGCGAGCAGAAATGTGAGAAATCTCTCGCTGTAAATGAATTGGAAATAGTTGTAAGCGGATGCGCTTGTGAAGAGGAACAGAAGCGTTCCCATTAGGATAAGTGAAGCACTGGTGACGTTTTTCTTGACGCGTTCAATCAACTTGCAGCCCAGGATGATGGTCGCAATGAGTTCAAGAGCACTCACCAATGACCAGACCTTGATGTAGGGCGTCATCCAGCTGAGGATGTGAAGATCTTGATGCGAAAGAGGAAAGAAGCGAAAATCGTTTCGTCCCATCGTTTCATTGATCAACTTCTCTCTGAGGCTGAAATTGTTGAGGAGTTGATCGCTAAAGATGTCGTCGTACCAGGTGAGAATCTCCTTGTAGAACCAGCTGCTTTCCTGCACCATCAGCACCACATAGATCGTCAGCACTATCGTGACGACTGGATGTTGTTTGATGAAGTCTGTGAATGCTGAAAGCCAGGATTTTTGTGGTCTTGTTTTTTCTTCCTGCGTGCCTGCTTTGACAATGGAACGAATCAGTAGCCCAGCGAGAACAGCCAAAACAGCGATGAATCCCCCATGGGCGATGGCGTTGTATTGGTTCAGTAGAGACTCTCTTGTCGTTTCTGGAAGAGTGCTGAATCTGCTTGCGCCGAACTGAAGCCAGAGCTCCACGCTCGCGCTGACGATTAAGGCCGCGCCAGATAGCACTGACAGCCAGAAGCTCCAGCGTTGTTCAAAGACCGTGGTCGTCTCTCGCATGGCCTAGCGAATGTCTTGATCGGGTTTGGGCTCGACCAGGTCGACGACCTTGGCCTGCAGAGCCTGGGTCAAGTCGAAGCTCAGGGGAAGGCCATCGCAGTTGCGTTGGAGGCATCTAAGCACCACTAATCTCCATCCATGAGCTTTTTGGCCGGCCTCAACGACGCCCAGCGACGGGCGGTTGACCATCACGAGGGGCCCCTGCTGGTGGTGGCAGGCGCTGGCAGTGGTAAAACTCGCGCCCTCACTCATCGGATTGCTCACTTGATCGGTGAGCACGGTGCGGATCCCGCCCAGATCCTGGCGGTGACCTTCACCAACAAAGCCGCCCGCGAGATGAAGGAGCGGCTCGAGGTTCTCCTGGCGCAGCGTTTGGCCCAAAGCCAGTACGGCCAGCCCTGGAGCACTCTGCCCCCGGTGGAGCAGCGCCAGCTGCGTTCACGTATCTACAGGGAGGTGACCAAGGAGCTCTGGATCGGCACCTTCCATGCCCTGTTTGCGCGGATGCTCCGCTACGACATCGACAAGTTCAAGGACGCGGAAGGACTCACCTGGACCAAGCAGTTTTCGATCTACGACGAGGCTGACGCCCAGAGCTTGGTGAAGGAGATCGTGACCCAGGAACTCCAGCTGGATCCCAAGCGGTTCGAGCCCAAAAAGACCCGTTGGGCCATCAGCAATGCCAAGAACCAGGGTTGGCTGCCGGACCAGCTCGAGGCCAATGCAGAAGGCCAGCGGGGCAAGCTCACGGCCGATGTCTACCGGCGTTATCGCAAAGCCTTGGCGGCGAACAACGCCCTGGATTTCGACGATCTGCTGTTGCTTCCGGTGCAGTTGCTCCAGCAGAACGAGCAGGTGCGTAGCTACTGGCATCGCCGCTTTCGCCATGTGCTCGTGGATGAATACCAGGACACCAACCGCACCCAGTACGACTTGATCAAGCTGCTGGTCACCGACGGCAAGGAGCCTCAGGATGTTGATGACTGGTCAGGCCGCTCGGTTTTTGTGGTTGGTGACGCCGACCAGAGCATCTACAGCTTCCGAGCGGCTGACTTCACGATCCTGATGGGATTTCAGGACGACTTCGGCGATCAGGCGCCGGATGACTCCACCCGGACGATGGTGAAGCTGGAGGAGAACTACCGCTCCACCGCCACGATCCTTGAGGCGGCGAATGCTCTGATCGCCAACAACAGCGAACGGATCGACAAGGTGCTCCGTCCCACCCGTGGTGAAGGGGAGCTGATTACCCTCACCCGGTGCGACGACGAGATTGCCGAAGCGGAAGCCGTGGTGCACCGCCTGCGCACGATGGAAGCCGCCAACCCCGAGCTGAGTTGGGGCGACATGGCCGTGCTGTATCGCACCAATGCTCAGTCCCGTGCGATCGAGGAATCCCTGGTGCGCTGGGGTATCCCTTACATCGTTGTGGGGGGCCTGCGCTTCTACGACCGGCGCGAAATCAAGGATCTGCTGGCCTATCTGCGGCTGCTGATCAATCCGGCCGACACCGTCAGCCTGCTGCGGGTGATCAACGTGCCCAAACGCGGCATTGGCAAAACCACAATCCAGCGCCTCAACGATGCAGCCAATCAACTGGGAATCCCGCTATGGGATGTGGTGAGTGATCCTGAGGCGGTGCGCTCCCTCGGCGGCCGTTCGGCCAAGGGTTTGCTGCAGTTCTGTGACCTGGTCAATGACCTGAAAGCCCGCAGCCGTGACGTGGCGCCATCGGAACTGATTCAGCAGGTGATGGAGAAGAGCGGCTACGTCAGTGAATTGATTGCCGATGGCACCGATGAAGCGGATGAGCGGCGCCGCAACCTCCAGGAACTGGTCAATGCCGCTCTTCAGTACCAGGAGGAAAACGAGGAGGGTGATCTGGAGGGATTCCTGGCCACGGCGGCCCTCTCCAGCGATGCCGATAGCAAAGACACGGCGGCCGATCGCGTCACATTGATGACCTTGCACAGCAGCAAGGGTCTCGAATTCCCTGTGGTGTGCTTGGTGGGTCTTGAGCAGGGATTGTTCCCCAGCTATCGATCCTTGGATGACCCGGCCTCGCTGGAGGAAGAACGCCGGCTTTGTTACGTGGGCATCACTCGGGCCAAGGAACGGTTGTTCATTTCCCATGCCTGTGAGCGTCGTCTCTGGGGCGGCATGCGTGAAGCGGCGGTGCCTTCAGTGTTTCTTTCCGAGCTGCCGGAAGCCCTGATCCAGGGCGATATTCCGCAGACCGGTGGGGCGGCGCTCCGGCGTGAACGACGCCTCGACCGGCTCACCCGGGTGGACCGCGACAAGCCGACATCGGCCCCCGCCAATGCCGTGCGTCGCCGGCAGGCCGGCCCTGCTCCAGGCCGCAGCTGGCAGGTCGGCGATCAGGTCATCCACGCCAGCTTCGGGGTTGGTGAAATCACCCACACCTTCGGCAGCGGCGAGAAGGTGTCGATCGCGGTCAAGTTTGCGGGGATGGGCCCCAAGATCCTCGATCCGCGCCTGGCGCCGATTGAACCTGTGACCACCGCTTAATCTCGCCAACAGCCATCTCCGGCCTGTGTCGACTATCAGCCAGCCGATTCCCATTTTCATCGGCTACGACCCAAGAGAGCGGGCAGCCACCAACGTTCTGATCGACAGCCTGTATCAGAACAGCAGTGTCCCTCTGGCGATCACGCCGCTGGTGACCCCTCAGTTGGAGGCCCAAGGGTTGTTTAGGCGCGAACGGGACCCCAAGCAGAGCACAGCTTTTTCCTTCACGCGTTTTCTCGTCCCCCATCTGATGGGCTACCAGGGCTGGGCCCTGTTCATGGATTGCGACATGCTCTGCCGGGCCGACATCAAGGCGCTCTGGGATCAGCGCGATGACGCCTATGGGGCCATGTGCGTGCAGCACGAGCATGTGCCTGGGGAGACTGTGAAATTTCTCGGCGAGGTGCAGAGCCCTTACCCCAAGAAGAATTGGAGTTCCCTGATGCTGCTCAACTGCAGCCGCTGCACCAAGCTCACGCCTGATTACGTGAACACGGCAACGGGGCTTGAGCTGCACCGCTTCCACTGGCTCGAGGGTGACCATGAGATCGGCGCCATCCAGGGGGGCTGGAATCATCTGGTGGACGTGCAGGCTCCGCCGGAGTCCGAGCAGGCTTCCCCGATGCTGCACTGGACCCTGGGAGGCCCCTGGTTCCGCGAACAGCGCACCATGGGTGGCGCCTTGGCCGCTGAATGGTTCAGCGCCCGCGACGATGCAATGAAACTCTGGGATTGATGGCGATTCGTAAGTGTGTGGTGGCTGTTCCGGCCAGGCTTCAGTCCTCTCGACTGCCCAACAAGGTGCTGGCTGACATTGGTGGCAAACCAATGATCCAGCGTGTTCTGGAACGCTGCCGTGAGGCTCGTGGCGTAGAAGCGGTAGTGCTGTGCACCGATAGCGCCAAGCTTCAGACCTTGGCTGAGGGATGGGGGTTTCCGGTGCTGATGACCGCTGAATCCTGCAACTCCGGCAGTGAGCGCATCGCTTCCGTGGCCCATCCTTTGATGGCCCTGGGTTGGGGAGATGCGGACCCCGTGGCGGAAGAGACCGCCGTAATCAACGTTCAGGGCGATCAACCGTTCATCGATCCTGCCGTGATTGATGCCATGGCTGAGGAATTTCGGAGTCAGGATCCTGTGCCAGCAGTGGTCACTCCTGTTTACGGGCTGAAGCCCGAGTCGGTGCACAACCCCAATGTCGTGAAAACATTGCTGGCCCACGACGGCCGCGCCCTGTATTTCTCGCGCTCTGCCATCCCCCATGTGCGCGATGTAGCCGAGGCCGATTGGCATCAGCACACCACCTATTGGGGGCATGTGGGGATGTACGGCTTCCGGGGAGATGTGTTGGCCGCATGGGATCAGCTGCCGGCATCACCACTGGAGGATCTCGAACGGCTGGAGCAGCTGCGGCTGATCGAGGCTGGCCTGACCATCGCCACCTTCCGGGTTCAGGGCACGTCTCTGTCGGTGGACACCGCCGAGCAGCTCGAACAGGCCCGGGCGATGGTCTGACCTCTACACCTCAATCGTTGCGGTCTTTCCAGCCGTCGCGGCGCAAGTTGCCCCAGCGTCCACGCCCCTGAAGGATGCGCTCCGCCAGCTCACGGACGGCCCCATGGCCGCCCTGGCGGCGGAGCACCGCATCGGCACCGTGCCGGACGGGCCGACAGGCGTCGGCGGGTGCGAACAACAGTGCCACCACCGGCCTGACGGCCAGATCGTTGAGGTCATCGCCCACAAAGGCCGTTTGCTCAGCGCTAACTCCAAGTTCGTTTTGAAGGGCCGTGAGGGCAGCCGGCTTGTCCTTGATGCCGACAAGGCAATGGCTGATGCCCAGTTGCCGGGCACGAACCTCTGTCGCTCCTCCCTGGCCTCCACTGAGGAAGGCGATATGCAGCCCCGCCTGTTGAAGCAGGCGGATCCCAAGACCATCGCGCACATCGAAGCGCTTGATCAGTTGCCCCTCGGCATCGAACCAGAGGCCCCCATCGGTGAGGACGCCATCCACGTCCAGCACGAGCAGTTCAATTGATCTCAGGCGGCGCCTTAGCAACCACCAGCGCAGTTTGTTCACGCTAGACCGGCCTGAACCAGATCATGCAGGCGCAATAGACCCATCAATTGGTGCTCTTGATTCACCACGGGCAGCACAGAGACGGGTTTTCGCCGGTTGTGTTCCATCTGCTCCAGAGCCTTCACCACCAAAACATCGGCCTTCGCTGTGATCGGATCGGCGGTCATCAGATCCTTTGCCGTCAGTTGGCTCCAGGTTTCAGCGCCGTGATCCTGCAGGGCACGGCGCAGGTCACCATCGGTGAGGATGCCGAGCAGGCTTCCCGGGCTGTCTGGGTTTTCAACCCAACCACTGCCGATGCCGTCGCGCGTCAGCCCGCCGATTACTTCGGGCAAGGGGGTGTGGGGCTGAAAAGGGTGCAGTTGGCTGGCGGGAACCATTAGGTCGGCGGCTGTGAGGGTCAGCTGCTTGCCCAGGGATCCGGCGGGGTGATTCAGGGCGAAATCTGCCGGTGAAATGCCGCGCCGCTCCATCCAGACCGCCGCCAGGGCATCGCCGATGGCCATGGCCACGGCTGTGCTGGCGGTGGGGGCCAGATTCAGGGGGCACACCTCACGGTCCACGCCGGCTTCCAGCACCACGTCACTGCCGCGGGCCAAGGATGAGTCAGCCCGTCCGACGATGGCGATCCGCCCGGTTCCCCGTCGGGTTAGGTGGGGCAGCACCTCCAGCAGTTCGGTGGTCTCTCCGCTATTTGAGAGCAGCAGACAGACGTCCTCGGCGGCCACCACACCCAGATCGCCATGGAGTGCATCGGTGGGATTGAGGAACAGGGCCATGAGCCCGATTGAAGAGAACGTGGCTGCGATCTTGCGGGCCACGATTCCGCTCTTGCCTACACCAGTAATCACCAGCTTGGCCTTACGGTCTGCACAGCGCTCCAGAAGGGCCAGGGCGGCTTCCACCTGGTCGCTGCTCAAGCGTGCGGCAGCTGTGGCGATCGCTGAGGCTTCCTCCTCAAGGCAGCGGGTGAGTGCGGACAAGGACTTGATCCGTGATGATCGGCCCATTCTCCTGCACGCCCTGCAATGGATCTTCCAGGTGTGCCGTCTTCCGTTCTGGAGGCGTTGCAGGCTGCTGCACGATCACTCGGCATCCCGCGTTTGGCCCTTGTTGGCGGGGTCGTGCGCGATCAGATGTTGCATCAGCGCTATGGGCGCGTCTGGTCGGGTGTACCTGATCTGGACTGGGTGGTTGAGGGAGATGCCGCTGCGCTCGTGGCGGAACTGGATCGCCGGCTCGGCTCTAAGCGCATCAGTTGTGTTCAGGAGCATGGGGCTTTCGGCACGGTGGCGTTTCAGCTGGATGGAATTCCCCTGGATCTGGCCACGGCGCGGCAGGAGCACTACCCCGCCCCTGCGGAGAATCCCGTGGTGAGAGTGGGAACCCTCCAGGCTGACCTCGCGCGCCGGGACTTCACGATCAATGCCATGGCCCTCGATCTGGTGACCGGTGAGCTGATCGATCTCCACCATGGCCAGGAGGATCTGGCCTCAGGCCAGTTCCGCTTCTTGCACGCGGGCAGCGTGCAGGATGATCCGACCCGGGCGATCCGCGCTGCCCGTTACGCCGCGAGGCTTGGGTTTCAGCTTGCGCAGGAGAGCAGTGAGCAGATCCGCAGCACCGTGCACCAGTGGCCATGGGCCTGGGGCCACGGTGATGCAGCGTTGACAGCTCCGCCGGCTCTTGCCAGTCGTCTGCGGATGGAGTTGGAGCGTCTGCTGGAGCGGGAACCCTGGCCGCAGGCGCTGGACTTGTTGGAGCAGTGGCAGGCCTTGCTGCTGTTGGACCCCCAGCTTCAGCAGGATCCAGGACGCATGCAGCGGCTGCACTGGGCCCAACGGCTCGGTCTTCCCCTGATGCCGGCTCTTCTTATGGGAGCAGCAGACCCGGTTGCTGTCGCGCAACGGCTGCAAATTCCTGGCCGACAACAGCAATGGCTTCAGCAGTGTGTGGCTCTCTGCGACTGGCTGGTTAAGACGCCCCCACCTTTGGAGGCCACCCCGTCGATTTGGTCGACGGCTCTTGAGCAACAGGGTTGGCCGCCGGAGGCGGTGGCTCTGGCGGTGACCCTCCGCCCGAAGCAATGGAAACCGCTGTTGCGTTGGTGGGGGCGCTGGCGCACGATTCAGGCGCCGCAGACAGCGCGTGAACTGATTGCTGCGGGATGGCAACCGGGGCCTGGGATCGGCGAAGAGTTGCGCCGGCAGCGCAGTGCAGCCCAGGACCGCAGCCGATGAAACGCAGCTGGATTTTGGTGGTGGTGGCCCTTTGTCTGTCCTTTGGTCTGCGGGCCTTGCTGTTGATCGATGCCACGGCCCTCTGGAGCGATGAGCTTTACAGCGTCGGCAAAAGTTTTCAGCCCAGCTTCAGCAGCCTGCTTGAGATGCTGCGGGAAGACACCCATCCCCCTGCTTACTACGGCCTTCTTTGGCTCTGGGGGCATTTGGTCGGCCAGAGCCCGGTCAGCCTGCGCTTGCTGTCTTGGCTGGCGTATCTGGCCGGTGGCCTGGTGATGGTCCGTCAGGCGATGGCCCTTGCCCAGGTGGGCGCAAGAACCAGGGTGGCGGCCACAGCAGCGCTGTTGGCCTTTTGCAGTCCTTATCCGATCCGTTTTGCGATCGAGGGCAAGAGCTATGCCGTGCTGGTGCTGGTGGTGGCTCTCGTCTGGTGGTGGCGCCGTTCCGGCCATCCCATCGCTTATGGCGCGGTGGCTGGTTTAGCCGGCTTGACCCATTTCTATGGATTGTTTCTGGTGCTGGCGGCTGCGGCTTGGGATGGCTGGCGACGCCGCTGGAGCTTTGCTGCTGCCGCCCTGATCGGAGCTCTCCCTGCCTTGGCATGGATGGCCTACGCCGCGGACTACCTGTTCAGCTCACGGGCCGGCAGCTGGATTGGTGTGCCGGATTACGCCCTGTTTGAGGAGACCCTGGCCCGCGGCCTTGGCCTCTGGCCGCTGCCCAAATTGGCCCTGATTGTGCTGCTGTTGGTGGTTCTGCGGCGCTGGGGAGGGCTGCATCGTTTGCCTTGGCCGGCGTGGAATCTGCTGGATCGAAGCGGTCTGATGCCATCCCTGTTGATGGTTGTTGGGGTTGTTGCCGTGTCGTTTATCAAGCCGATGGCCTTCAGCCGCTATTTCGTCGTGCTGCTGCCCGCTGTGGTGCCTGTCCTGGCGGCGCAGCTGGGGGGGTTGGAGCTCAATCGCTTCGGCCGCGGCTGTGGTCTGGTCGTGCTGGTGTTGTTCTTGGCCAGCTGGTGGGGACCGGGGTTCACCGAACTTGATGCCGGCGTCGGCGGTGTAAGAGAACAGGACCAGTTCCGTTTAATTAGTAAGCGCACCAGCGGGTTGGAGGAGCGCTACAGCCCCAGGGAGCGTCTTTTCAATCTCAGCGACCGGATGGAGGCGGCGATGGGTCGGATCCCTTTGCCTTCATCACCCTGGGGCGGAAAGGAAGCGCTGAAGCAACGGCTGCAGGAGCCGGATCCGCCGAAGCAGCTCTGGCTGGCCAGCAGCGGGCCGCCGCCGGCGATGGAGCGCAAGCTCAAACCCCTGCTGTCACAGGTTGAGCAGGCGGGTTTCAACTGCGAACCGCAAGCCAACGACCTCACCCATGCGCAGCTGTTGCATTGCCGATCTGAAGCCATAGGCCGTTCTGAGTGAGCTGGGCAGCGGCTTCGCTGCTGCAGGCCAGCAGCAGGGGGCCGCAGGTCTGCGGGTCCACCAGTAGCTCCAGTAGTGCTGCGGAGGGATGTTGTTTCAGCTGAATCGGGCCCTCTAGCCATCGCCAGGCTGCCCGGTTGGAGGGGGCCAGGGTGCTGGAGACGCCGCGTTCGAACAGGTCAAGCGCACCGGGGTAGGCCGGGATGGCAGGACCGTCCAGCTTGACGATCAGTTCTGGGCTGTTCTGGAGCATTTCGCCTAAATGGCCAAGCAGGCCGAAACCGGTGATGTCGGTGCAGGCGTGAATGCCCTCGCGGATTGGCTCGATTTGCTCAAGCAGCATGTGCTGGCTGCAGGCCATCTCCCGCAGTGCAGCATCCAGATCGGCAGCTTTGCTGGCGCCGGCCATTGCCCCTGCAAACAGCACGCCGGTGCCCAGCGGACGACTGATCAGCAGGGCATCCCCGGGCCGCAGCCCTGATTTGAGCCAGGGCGATGGGCTGGCGCCGTTCACCGTGAGGGTGACCTGCACCCCGAGGCTGGCCGGCACCGGTGCAGGGCTGCGCGACTCCATCGTGTGGCCACCGATCAGCTCGGCGCCCTGTTCATCCAGCACCGAGCGGATGCCGGCCAGGGTCTGCACCAGCAGCTCTTGCTGTTCATTAGTCGGGACCATTGGCAGCGTGATCGTTGCCATGGCGCTGGACACTGCAGCTCCGCAGGCCCAGAGATCAGAGCAGGCATGCAGGGTCGTCAGGCGGCCGTTAAGCCAGGGGTCACTCACGAGGGCTGGAAAGCCATCCACGCTTTGCAGCAGCTCCTGATCGCCGGGGACACGGGCAGCGTCTTCGGGCTGTCCCTTCAGTCTCACCCGCTCCAGTGCTGCTTCAAGGGGTTGTGCCGGCAGCTTGGCTGCGCAGCCCCGGCAGGCCATTGGCTCGGCATCAGCCATTGATGCCGGTGGTTGAAATCCGTCCATGAACGCGCGATCGATGCGTTGCTTCAGACGCCAGAGCAGGGGGGATGGCCCCAGCCGCAAGCTGCCCCATCGCGCCCAGGCAGCATCCTGATGGCTTCCGATCAGCTGCAGCGCCTGACGCTGCGGATGCCAGGGGCGCAGGGGTTGGCCCTGGCAGGCCGCTTCCAGATTGGTGGCCAAGGGACGTCCGGCGCGTACTGCCCATACCCCGGATGCAGGGCGGGGTGATCCGCTGATCACGGCACAGTCGCCACTGGCGAACAGGGATGGATGGTCTTCCACCCTCAGGCAGCGATCGGTGCGGATCCGGCCATTGGGATCCAGCGGCAGGCCGGTCGTCGCCAGCCAGTCAGGCCCCTGGCTTCCGGTGCAGAGCAGGTTGGGTCCGCTGTGTGGTGTGTCGTTCTCGATCAATGCGATTCGGGCCCGTTGCAGCACCTCTTGGATCCCTGGATTGAGCTGTCCGCTGCGCTGTTGCAGTTGCAACTCCCGCTGCGGCCAGCGGCGTCGCAGTGCCAGGACGACTTCCAGGCCGGCAGCTCCCGCTCCGATCACCCGCAGGGGCTTCGGATCAGCTGGGTTTTCGCTTTCGAGAAAGGCGAGCGACGCTTCCAAGGGCTTAATCGGGATCCCAGCGGCGCTTGGTCGGCTCACGGATCCCACATCCAGGCTGAGCCAATCGAAGTGAAGTGCAGGCCGATCGCGCAGCCTCAGACATTTGGCCTGAGGGTTTAATCCGGTGATTTCCGCTTCCACGAAGGCAACCCCGGCTCGGTCACAGAGCTGGCGCAGGTCGATGGCGAGCTCATCTCGCTTGTAGAGGGCGGCGATCAACCCCGGCACCATCCCGGAATACAGAGTTGTGCTGGACCGATTAACCAGCGTGATGCTGTGCTCTGGGCGTCGCTCCGGCCGCATGGCCCAGCGTTTGAGCAGAAGCGCATGGCTGTGTCCGCCGCCGGCCAAAATCAGCCCACCAGCTGCAGTCATGGGTTGGGCCGGTACCCCGTTGGATTGGCCTGCTGCCAGGCCCAGCCATCACGGCACATCTCCTCCAGGCTTCGGCGGGCGCTCCAACCGAGCACGGTTTGTGCGGCTAGCGGGCAGGCCTCCAGGCGGGGCACATCGCCCGGTCGACGCTCCACCACCTCGTAGGGGATGGTCAACCCTGTGGCCTGTTCGAAGCCGTGCACCACATCCAGCACGCTGAGTCCACGGCCGGTGCCGATGTTGAGGGTCAAGGGATCGGCTGCTTGGCGTTTGAACAAATGGTCAAGGGCCATGCCATGGGCTTCGGCCAGATCCATCACATGTAAGTAATCACGGATGCCTGTGCCATCCGGTGTGGGGTAGTCCTGGCCGAAGACGCGCAAGTGTTTGCGGCGCCCTGCGGCCACCTGCGTGATGAAGGGAAACAGGTTGTTGGGAATTCCCAGCGGGTCCTCACCGATGCGTCCACTGGGATGTGCGCCGACGGGATTGAAGTAACGAAGGCAGGCCACCTGCCAGGAGCCCGAGCGGCAGAGGGCCGCCAGCATCTGCTCCACCGCCACTTTGGTCTGGGCATAGGGGTGCACCGGCGCCGTTGGCATGTCTTCCCGCAGAGGGAACGTCTCGGGTTCTCCGTAGGCGGTAGATGTGCTGCTGAACACCAGGGTTCGGCAGCCGTGGCGTTCCATCGCTGCCGCCAGAACGCGGCTGCCATTCACATTCACGTCCCAGTAGAGGAGGGGGTTGGCGACCGATTCCCCAACGGCTTTCAGCCCGGCGAAATGAATCACGCCATGCACGGTTCCGGCAGCACGGAAGGCCTGATCCACAGCGCTGGGGTCGCGCACATCCCCCTCCACCAGGCTCAGCTGGGTTGAACCCGCCAGCTCCTGCACCCTCCGTAAAGCTTCCGGACTGCTGTTGTCGAAGTTGTCCAGAACCACAAGGTCATGGCCCTGTTCCAGCAGCACAAGGCAGGTGTGACTCCCGATGAAGCCAGCTCCACCGGTGACGAGCACGCGCCGGCCCATGTTCTTAATCGCTCTGATCTGTCGATTCTGAATCAACTTGGTTGCGACAGGATGACGGCCTAAGCGATTCAACCTAGTTTTCGTCCATTGCACTGGACTTGTGGATCGCGGAACGGTTGTTCCGGAGTTGCAGAGAGCGATCGGTGTTGAAGGGAGGGCTTTGCTCGATCGCTTCAACCTGCTCAAGCCCTTGGTGGAGCAGATGGTGACCAGCCAGGCAATCGCACACGTCGTGATCTCCGAAGAGCAGTTGGAGCAGGCTCGGCTCGGCTTGCTCCAGCAGCGTGGGTTCGATGGCTTGGCGCAGTGGGTGGATCTGCTGGAGATGCTGGGCCGCAGCGAAGACGAGGTTCTTGAGCGTCTTCGCCACAGCATCCGCCGCCATAGCTGGATGCGGGAGCGTTTCGCGGCCAAGGCGGAGGCCCGTTTCCTTGAACGCAAGAACGAACTGGATCAGGTTGTTTACAGCCTGCTTCGCCTCGAGAACAGCTTTCTGGCGCAGGAGCTCTACTTGCAGATCGAATCCGGTGAATCCAACTTCGCTGATCTGGCCAAGCGCTACGCCGAGGGACCGGAACGCGACACCAACGGAATCGTGGGTCCCGTCTCTTTAACCCAGGCACATCCGGCTTTGGTCGAGAAGCTGCGGGTCGCTCAGCCCGGGGTTCTGCTGGAACCCTTTCGGATCTCGGATTGGTGGCTGGTGGTTCGGTTGGAGCGTTACGCGCCAGCGACGTTCACCGATGAGGTCTCCGTCCAGATGTGCCAGGAGATGTTCGACCTCTGGGTTGACCAAGAAACCACCGCCAGCTTGAGCAAGCTGGCTTCGGAAACCTCAGAGCCAGCTTCCACCAGCGGCTTCATCGACTTCAGCATCTCCCGATGACCCAGACACCGCCTTTCCCATTGCTGGAGCATCCGGCCTTCCGCGGCGTCTCCGAAGCCTCGCTCTCCAATTTGAAGAGTTCTTGCCGTGTGCTCCGGTTTGATCTCGGGGGTCAGTTGTCAGATCCCAACGACATCCCGGCTCGAATACTGGTCATTCTCCAAGGCCAGGCCAGGCTTGTTGGTCGTCATAACGGTCGTCTCACCACGGTGGGCAAGTTCGGCCCCGGCAGTGTGGTCGGGGCCGCAAGCCTGCTGTGCGGCACTCCCTGCGAAAACGTGATCGCTGCTGAGGAGGTGATTGCTTGTGCCATCTCGGATGAACTCTGGTGTGAGCTCTATGCCAGCGAAGCCTCATTCCGTCACTGGTGCGATCAACAGCTCTGGCCCCAGGAATTGCTCAAGCTCCTGGAGGTTCTTGAGCAGAGCACCCCTGAAGCCGACAGCTCTGCCCTTGAAAAGTTGGAGGGTGCCCTGCAATCGGCCGAGCGTTGTTTCCCTGAGCCAGCTGCAGTAGATGGGGCCTTGGCTGCCGGGAAGCTCCTCTTCCTCACCAGTGCATGGGGTGACCTGACGGTAGGTCGGCCCGTCCGTTCATCCAGGGATCTTCCGGCTTGTGAGCCGTTTTCGCTGCGGTTGGTGTCCCTGCCTGCTTCTGGGCTTTCTTGTAACGCCGAAGAAACGACGGGCAACAGCTCTGGCTCACTCGTCTCAGCTTCGACGATCCAGGACGCAGAGGCGCTGCCCCCCGTCAGCAGTTTCAGCCCGGAGCGCAATGTTGTTGAAAGCCTGCGTTTGATCCGGGCCGAGGGTTCCCTCCAGGAAACCCTGGCCTGTTTCCAGATGCTGGCGCAGCTGATGAAGCTGCCGTTCCGCCGTGATGCGATCGAGAAAGTCCTGCAGGACAATCTCCGCCGCGGTCTCACCCCCAATCTCCAGCTCTGCGGTCAGCTGGCGGCAAGCCTTGGCCTCCATGTGATGGCTGCACGGGTTCCGGCAGCAGCAGGGACCAGGCTTCAGGTGCCGTCGATGCTGCCGTGGAAGGGGGGGTTCGCGCTGGTGATCGCCAGCAACGAGCGCGGGCTCAAGCTGGCCTCGCCCAAGCAGGGCATGGTGACCTTGGCGCCGGATGATCTGGCCGAGCAGTTTCCCGAAGGGATCGAGCTGCTCTTGATGGAACGGTCCAACAGCAGCCCCGATCAGAAGTTCGGTCCCGGGTGGTTCTGGCCCGCTCTCAAGCGCTACCGCGGCGTCTTGATGCAGGTGTTGGCTGCCAGCTTTGTGGTGCAGCTGTTCACCCTCGCCAATCCGTTGTTGATCCAGGTGATCATCGACAAGGTGATCAGCCAGCGCAGTCTCGACACCCTGCAGGTGCTGGGCATTGCACTTGTGGTGGTCACGATCCTGGAAGGGGTGCTCGGCAGCCTTAAGACCTTCCTTTTTGCTGAAACCACCAACCGCATCGATCAGCGTCTAGGAGCTGAGGTGATCGATCACCTGTTGCGTCTACCCCTTGGCTATTTCGACCGTCGCCCTGTGGGCGAACTTGGCACTCGGGTGGCCGAACTGGAAAAGATCCGCAACTTCCTCACCGGTCAGGCCCTTACCACCATCCTGGATGCCGCCTTTTCCGTGATCTACATCGCGGTGATGCTGATTTACAGCTGGCTGCTCACCTTGATCGCCCTCTCCGTTCTTCCGATCCAGATCGGTTTGACAGTGCTGGGGGCTCCCCTCTTCCGCCGTCAGTTCCGTGCTGCCGCCGAAGAAAACGCCAAGACCCAGAGCCATCTGGTGGAGGTGCTCACCGGCATCCAGACGGTGAAGGCTCAGAACGTGGAGATGGTCAGCCGCTGGCGCTGGCAGGGGTTCTATTCCCAGTACATCGCCCGCACCTTTGAGAAAACGATCACAGGTACAGCCCTGAATCAGACCAGCCAGGTGCTGCAGAAGATTTCTCAGCTGATGGTGCTCTGGATCGGTGCCTCCATGGTGCTCAGTGGCGATCTGACCCTCGGTCAGCTGATCGCGTTCCGGATCATTTCCGGTTACGTGACCCAGCCCCTGCTGCGCTTGTCCACGATCTGGCAAAACATCCAGGAGTTGCGCGTCAGCTTTGAACGGCTTGCGGATGTGATCGATACGCCGGAGGAATCCGATGAAGTTGATAAGTCGAAGGTGATGCTGCCTCCGCTCAAAGGGGATGTCCGGTTTGAGAATCTCTTCTTCCGCTTCCGCCCCGGGCAGCCGCAGGTGCTGAAAGAGGTGAATCTTGAGATTCCCGCAGGCACCTTTGTGGGCATCGTTGGCCAGAGCGGCAGTGGCAAGAGCACCTTGATGAAACTGCTGCCCCGGCTCTATGAGCCTGATCAAGGCCGGATCCTGATCGATGACTACGACATTGGAAAGGTCGAGCTTTATTCCCTGCGCCGTCAGATCGGCATCGTTCCGCAGGATCCCCTGCTCTTCAGCGGAACTGTGAGCGACAACATTGCGCTCACAAATCCGGAAGCCTCCAGTGAGGAGATCGTGCGGGCTGCGCGTCTCGCCAATGCCCACGACTTCATCATGGATCTTCCCAGTGGCTACAGCACGCCTGTGGGTGAACGGGGCGCTGCTCTCAGCGGAGGACAGCGACAGCGCGTTGCCATTGCCCGCACCTTGCTCAGCAACCCCAAGCTGCTGGTAATGGATGAGGCCACCAGCGCCCTCGACTACGAAACCGAACGGAAGGTCTGCGACAACCTTCTTGGCAATCTCAACGACCGCACTGTCTTCTTCATAACCCATCGTTTGTCGACCATTCGCCAGGCCGACGTGATCGTGATGCTTCACCAGGGAGCTGTTGTTGAGGTCGGCACGCACGAGGAATTAATGAGCCAGCGCGGTCGCTATTACGCCCTTTATCGCCAGCAGGAGAGTTCCTGATGAAGATGAATCCTCAAAAGGTGACGGCCCTCATCAAGCAGAGCTCCAGCACGTTGGTCGCCACGTCACGCAACGTTCTGAGCCGTATCGACCCCGGTGCCCCGCAAGATGCCTCCGATCTCACCACCTACGACGAATCGATCCTCCAGCAGGGTCGCTTCTGGATGAGCACCGTCACCTGGGCCTTGATCGGCAGCACTTTGTTTGGGGTGGCTTGGCTGGCCTTCGCTCGTACCGAAGAAATTGTCGTGGCACCCGGCAAGCTCGAGCCGATTGGTTCCGTTCAGGACATCCAGATGCCTGTGGGAGGTGTGGCTGATCAGATCCTTGTGAAGGAGGGTGATCGGGTGAAGGCTGGCCAGGTGCTGATGAAGCTGGACACAGAAGCCAGCGAGGAACTCCGCAACAGCTTGGAGAAGACGATCAAGCTCAAACAGGAGCAATTGACGCTCAAGGAGGAGGAAAAACGCAACACCATGCAGATGAACCAGGAAGAGGTGCTGATGCTGGAGAACAATCTCACCCTTCAGGCTGAAATTCTGGAGCGTTATAAGCAGTTGCAGACCGCTGGTGCTTTCTCTGAAGTGCAGTACCTCAATCAGCAAAATATCGTTGCTGAAACCCGAGGCAAACTGATGCAGAGCAAGGCGGAACGCCTGCGTCAGATTGCCCTGCTCGATCAACAGACGGCCCAGTTGAAGTCTGATCTTGCCGATCTCAATGGGCGCTTGGTGGAGAGCAGGGTCACCCTTCGATACCAGCAGCTGAGATCGCCTGTGGATGGTGTGGTCTTTGATCTCAAGCCCACCTCCCGTGGCTTTACGGCCCAATCCACCCAGACGGTGATGAAGGTGGTGCCTATGGGTTCGCTCGAAGCGAAAGTGGAGGTGCCCAGCAACAAGATCGGTTTCGTGCAGGTGCCACCGGGTTGTCCAGACGATCTCGATGCCTGCATGCCTGCCGACATCAGCATCGACTCCTTCCCCTCCAGTGACTTCGGAGTTCTCAAGGGCAAAGTGACCCGCATCGGTTCCGATGCCCTGGAGCCTGATCCCCAGGAGCAGCGTCAGGAACTCAGTTTCCCGGTCAAGATTCAGCTGGATGATCAACAGCTGAAGCTCAAGTCCGGATCCTCTTTGCCCCTGCAGGTGGGCATGAGCCTGACGGCGAACATCAAGTTGCGCAAGGTGTCCTACCTGCAGCTCTTGCTGGGAGAATTCCAGGACAAGGCGGAATCGCTTCAGCGTCTTTGAGTTCGTGCGGATTCTTTTCGTTCATCAGAACTTTCCAGGGCAGTACGTCCACATCATTCAGCGCCTGGCTCAGCAGAGGCAGCACCAACTGGTGGCCCTGGGGATTGGTGCTCTTGATCGCGGGCGCGGCATGCCCGAGAGCCTTAACTACTTCCGCTATCGGCTGGATCGCGGCAACACCAAGGATGTTCATCCTCTGGTGATGGAAACGGAAACCAAGATCATCCGAGCTGAGGGCTGTGCCCGTGCTGCTGAGCAGCTCAAGGCGAAGGGCTTCATGCCCGATTTGATCTGTGCCCATCCCGGGTGGGGTGAACCACTGTTTTTGAAGGCGATTTGGCCCGATGCGCCACTGCTTTGCTATCAGGAGTTTTTCTACAACGAGACCGGCTTCGATTCCAACTTCGATCCGGAATTCCAGGACAACGGGAGTTGGCAAGGCCAGGCGAAGCTCACCATGAAGAACGCCTATCTGCATCTCACTCTCGAGCAGGCCGACTGGAACATCTCTCCCACTTATTTCCAGGCCAGCAGCTTTCCGGAGCACTGGCGGCGAAAAATCAGCGTCATCCATGACGGGGTTGATCTTCAGCAGGCCCGGCCCAATTCATCACCGGTGCCGCTGAAGCTGCCTGATGGGACTGTGCTGGAGAAGGGCCAACCGATTGTCACCTTTGTGAACCGTACGTTGGAACCCTATCGGGGGTGCCACACCTTTATCAGGGCTATCCCTGCGCTGCAGCGGCAGCATCCCGAGGCCCGGATCGTTGTGGTGGGTCGAACTAAGGGGGTGAGCTACGGCGCTGTCTGTCCTGATGGCGAATGGGGAGACCGGTTTTTGGCGGAGATCAAGGGCCAGTACGACCCGAGCCGGGTGCATTTCACCGGGTCATTGCCCTACAGCCAGTTCATCCCTCTGCTGCAGCTCTCCGCCTGTCACGTTTATCTCACCTATCCCTTCGTGATGAGCTGGAGCCTGCTGGAGGCGATGGGTTGCGGTTGTGCGGTGGTGGGATCCGACACAGCTCCGGTGCGAGAGGTCATCCGTCACGGCCACAACGGTTTATTGGTGGATTTCTTTTCTCCAACTGATTTGGCCGCGGCGGTGGTGGAGCTGCTCAACGACCCAGAGCGCGCTGCTGCGTTTGGTGCGGCCGCCCGTGAGACGGTGGAACGCACCTATGAACTGAATGCCTGTGTCACCCGACAGCTGGCCTTGATGGATCTGGTGGGGAGCCGCAGCATCATGGCCTGAGGCCACCCGGCAGACTGAGCCGCTGTACCTGCATCCCGCACGTGAGTCAGCTCCAGAGCCTCAGGGGCATGGTCGATCTGCTGCCCGAGGCGCTTCAGCGTTGGCAGGCGGTGGAGGCCATGGCGCGGGAGCAGTTCCAGCGGTCTGGGTTCGGGGAGATCCGGACGCCGCTCCTGGAGACAACAGATCTGTTCTGCCGTGGCATCGGTGAGGGCACCGATGTGGTGGGCAAGGAGATGTACAGCTTTCAGGACCGGGGCGATCGGTCCTGCACCTTGCGGCCGGAAGGCACCGCATCCGTGGTGCGTGCTGCCCTCCAGCACGGCTTGCTCAGCCAGGGCGCCCAGAAGCTCTGGTATGCCGGGCCGATGTTTCGCTACGAACGTCCCCAGGCGGGCCGGCAGCGGCAGTTCCACCAGATCGGGGTGGAGTGGCTCGGAGCAGAGCAGGCCCGCAGCGATGTTGAGGTGATTGCACTGGCCTGGGATTTGCTGGCCAATCTGGGTGTGGGTGGGCTGCAGCTGGAACTGAACAGCCTCGGCACTGCGGAAGACCGTCAGGCCTACCGCGCTGCTCTTGTTGCTTGGCTCGAGCAGCGCTCAGAGGCCCTTGATCCTGATTCCCAGGTGCGCCTGAGCACCAATCCGTTGCGCATCCTCGACTCCAAAAACAAGGACACGCAGGCGCTGTTGGTGGACGCGCCCACCTTGGCTGATTCACTTTCTGATGCCAGCCGTGAACGTTTTGCGGAGGTGCAGCGAGGGCTGACCGCCCTGGGGATTCCCTTCCGGCTCAATCCACGGCTGGTGCGCGGCTTGGATTACTACAGCCACACGGCCTTCGAGATCACCAGTGATCAACTTGCTGCCCAGGCCACCGTCTGCGGTGGTGGCCGTTACGACGGCTTGATTGGCCAGTTGGGCGGCCCCCCGACCCCCGCCATCGGCTGGGCTCTTGGAATGGAACGGCTTTTGCTCGTGCTTGAGGCTGCTGCGCAGGCGGATCCTCAAGGTGTCGCCGCCCGACTGACGGCGACTCCATCAGCCGAGGTTTACCTGGTGAACAGAGGTGGCGAAGCTGAGCGCGTCGCCCTGGCCTTGGCCCGGGACCTGCGGGCTGCTGGGCTTCGTGTGGAGCTGGATGCGTCGGGCTCCGCTTTCGGCAAGCAGTTCAAGCGGGCCGATCGCAGCGGTGCGCGCTGGGCTCTGGTGCTCGGCGATGAGGAGGCCCAGGCGGGAATGGTGCGCCTGAAGCCGTTGCAGCAGCAGGGTGAGGAATCCACCGTTGCGATCTCGCCGGTGGCCGCGATTGTGGATGCACTGCGCACCCCCTGAGTATGCAGATCCACCTCGTCACTGGCGGTGCCGGCTTTCTCGGCTCCCATCTGATCGACCGCCTGATGGAGGGGGGTGATGAGGTGATCTGTCTCGACAATTACTTCACCGGCCGCAAGGCCAACATCGCCCGCTGGATTGGCCATCCCCGTTTCGAACTCATTCGCCATGACGTCACGGAACCGATCAAGCTGGAGGTCGACCGGATCTGGCATCTGGCCTGTCCTGCCTCGCCGATTCACTATCAGTTCAATCCGGTCAAAACGGCCAAGACCAGTTTTCTCGGCACATACAACATGCTGGGACTGGCTCGGCGGGTGGGGGCGCGTTTGCTGCTGGCCAGCACCAGTGAGGTGTATGGCGATCCTGAGGTGCATCCCCAGCCCGAGAGTTATTGGGGTTCCGTCAATCCGATCGGTGTGCGCAGTTGCTACGACGAGGGAAAGCGCATCGCTGAAACCCTTTGTTTTGATTACCAGCGCATGAATGGTGTTGAGGTGCGGGTTGCGCGCATCTTCAACACCTATGGCCCGCGCATGCTCCTGGATGACGGCCGGGTGGTGAGCAACTTCATCGTTCAGGCCCTGCGGGGCGAACCACTGACGCTCTACGGAGATGGCCGCCAGACCCGCTCGTTCTGTTATGTCAGTGATCTCATCGAGGGGCTGATCCGCCTGATGAACAGTGAGCGCACCGGGCCGATCAACCTCGGCAATCCCGCTGAATTCACGATCCGCGAGCTGGCGCAGCTGGTGCGGATGCGGATCAACCCGGATTTGCCGTTGGAGGAGAAACCCTTGCCGCAGGATGATCCTCAGCAGCGGCAACCAGCAATTGATCTCGCCCGTCAGCAGCTGAACTGGCAGCCGACTGTCTCACTGGAGCAAGGCCTGGCTCCCACCATCGACTCCTTCCGTAATCTCCTGGGATCTGCCGACGGCTGCGGGACGTGACCATTCAACGGATCTGCTGCATCGGTGCGGGCTACGTGGGTGGCCCGACCATGGCGGTGATCGCAGATCGCTGCCCGCAGGTGCAAGTGCAGGTGGTGGATATCAACCAGGCACGCATCGATGCCTGGAATGATGCCGACCTCAGCAAGTTGCCGGTGTATGAACCGGGGCTCGACCGCGTTGTGGAAAGGGCTCGGGGGCGGAACCTGCATTTCTCCACAAATGTGGGGGCTTCGATCGCTGCTGCCGACATGGTGTTCATTTCGGTGAACACGCCCACCAAGACCAAGGGGCTTGGTGCTGGTCAGGCTAGTGATCTTCGCTGGGTGGAAGCCTGTGCCCGTGAGGTGGCTCAGGCGGCCACCGGCCACACGATCGTGGTTGAGAAGAGCACCCTGCCGGTGCGCACGGCTGCCGCCATTAAAACGATCCTGGAAGCAGCCAGTGACGGAAAGGATCAGCGCACCTTTTCGGTGCTCTCCAATCCCGAGTTTCTGGCAGAAGGAACGGCCATCCGAGATCTTGAGGCCCCTGATCGGGTCTTGATCGGTGGTGATGATCCGGAATCCATTGATGCCCTCGCCGAGATCTACGCCCATTGGGTTCCGGAGCAGCAGATACTGCGCACCAACCTCTGGAGCAGTGAGCTCTCCAAGCTCACCGCCAATGCCTTTCTGGCGCAGCGGATCAGCTCGATCAACTCGATTGCTGCCTTCTGCGAGGCCAGTGGGGCGAATGTGCGCGAGGTTGCTAGGGCGATTGGCACCGACAGTCGGATTGGCCCGAAATTCCTCAATGCTGGTCCGGGGTTCGGTGGTAGCTGTTTCCAGAAGGACATCCTCAACCTGGTGTATCTCTGCCGGCATTTCGGCCTGCCGGAGGTTGCGGATTATTGGGAGAGCGTGGTGGCTCTGAACACGTGGCAACAGCACCGCATTGCCCGGTTGGTGGTGGAGAAGCTGTTCGGCACCGTGACCGGCAAGCGGCTGGCGATTCTTGGCTTTGCCTTTAAAGCCGACACCAACGACACCCGAGAAGCTCCCGCGATTCGCATCTGCCGCGATCTTTTGGAGGAAGGTGCTCAGCTGGCCATTCACGATCCCAAGGTGGCTGCTCAACAAATGGCCCGAGACCTTCAACAGGAGGCAGCAACACAGGCTGATGCTCTCAGTGGAACCGGCAGCTGGGCTGAGGCTGGCACGATCGAAGACGCCGTGAAAGGCGCCGATGCCGTGTTGGTGCTTACTGAATGGCAGCAATACAGCAATTTGAATTGGATGTCTCTTGCTGGTCGGATGCGTAAGCCGGCATGGGTTTTTGATGCGAGAGCTGTCACCGACCCCGAACAGGTGAGAGCGGCGGGCCTCACCCTTTGGCGTGTGGGGGATGGAGAGGGCTAATGGCGCGCACAGTTCTTGTCACTGGAGCGGCCGGCTTCATTGGTGCAGCGTTGTCGATTCGTCTGTTGGAGCGTGGTGATCGGGTCGTCGGCCTCGACAATCTCAACGACTACTACGACCCCAGTCTCAAACAGGCGAGGCTCCGCCAGATCGAAGCCGTGGCTCCGGCCGGAGCTTGGCGCTTTGAGTGCTTTGCTTTGGAAGATGGTGAGTCGTTGACGGCACTGTTTGCCGAGGAACGGCCCCAGGTAGTGGTGAATCTGGCGGCCCAGGCAGGAGTCCGCTACTCCCTCGAGAACCCGGCGGCCTATATCCAGAGCAACTTGGTGGGCTTCGGCAATCTGCTTGAAGGCTGTCGCCACTACGGCACGGAAAATCTTGTTTACGCCTCAAGCAGTTCGGTCTATGGCGGCAATCGCAATCTTCCATTTCACGAACGTCAGCCGGTGAATCACCCGGTGAGCCTTTATGCCGCGAGTAAAAAGGCCAATGAGTTGATAGCCCACACGTACAGCCATCTCTATGGGCTGCCGGCTACAGGGCTACGTTTTTTCACGGTGTACGGACCTTGGGGGCGACCCGATATGGCTCCAATGCTGTTTGCCCGGGCGATTCTTGCGGGTGAGCCGATCAAGGTGTTCAACCACGGCAAGATGCAGCGCGACTTCACCTACATCGACGACATCGTTGAAGGGGTGATGCGCTGCTGCGACAAACCAGCGACTGCCAATCCTGACTTTGATCCGCTTCAACCGGATCCGGCCACTGCGGCGGCTCCACATCGGGTGTTCAATATCGGCAATAGCCAGCCCACTGAACTGTTGTGTTTCATCGAGGTGATGGAGCGGGCGCTCGGTCGTGAAGCGATCAAGGATTTTCAGCCGATGCAGCCTGGTGATGTGGTGGCCACTGCCGCTGATACATCAGCTCTGGAGAACTGGGTTGGTTTTAGACCTTCTACATCGATTATTTTTGGGATCGAGAAGTTTGCAGAATGGTTCATTCGTTTTTATCAATTCTGAATATAGTCTCGCTCAGCTTCGATGCTCCAGATTTTTGCTGTCAGGTTCAGTTAATCTGCTAGTGACCATATTCTTTCGAGTTGCATTTGAACCACTCATTGTGATGTAGAAATTAGCTCCATCCATCGGTCTATAATGTAGTACCCTTGGTATAGGCAAAGCAATGATGGCGTTGTAAGCATTTGGTTTAACTGCTCACAAGAACTATGATGAGTCTGATTCAACAGCTTCACCAGGAAGAAAAAGATAAAAATTATCAGAAGTTCTGCGAGATCGCTGAAGAGATTTTATGCGGCGATGAATTTATCGGCTCTCCTGTTTTGATGCGACAAATTCAGGCGAGACGGGATTTCTATCTTGATCAGTTATTCAATCAACGCTCAAGGTCAATTGAAACTTGCCATATCGTCGAAAAGATAGATTCCGATAGCCGTGAAGTTCTCAAAAAATGTTGCCCTGGCTTTAAGAGTCTGATTGATTTACAAGGGAATGAAAATAATTTAGCGAGCACACATCAATCCGCTTCAACTTATATTCAATATAAGCTTCTCGATGCAATAATAACCAAGAGAAAAGAGCTCAGACTGTCTTGGGATAATGATTACAAAAAAGATGGTCAAGATATTTATTGTTTTCAAGTTCTTCTGGAAACTGAATTTAGGCTCACGCCATTAAGACGAAAAACCTCTCAAAAGCTCACTGAAGGCTACATGGATTATTTGTTAGAATTAGATAATGAATTTATGCCGATATTGATCGTTTACTTCGATGAAGTTGCAAGTATTGTTGATAGCGTTAAATGTATTCCTTTCCCTTCTGCACTTCGAGGTGCTTATCACTACTCTGAACTTGTAGATTGCTGCAATGTATTTTCAGGGATTTCTGCCATAGATGAATTTACTAAAAACTTCATTGAGGCTGAAGAAGTGCAGGAAATACAAGAAATACTAATCAGTCCTGAAAATTATGATATGGGACTTGTGTATAGCAACGAAGATTTCCGCAGATGGATTAATATTGTTCATGGTATTAATATAGTCCAAAAAATATCGGATGGCGATAAAAATGTGCTTTTCTTGCCCGAGAACTCCTATCCAACAATATCTCTAATTGTCAATGGCTTCACTACATCATTGACAAAAGAATCATGCGATTCTGCAAATATCTTGATTGTGGATGATTCTGATTATGAACCATTATATAAGTTATCGGCAAAGACTCCAAAAAATGCTAACGATCAAGAGTATGGGCATAAAATAGTGTTGCCATTCATCGACAATCAAACTAAGAAATTTCAAACAGATGCAGTTTTAGCCCTTCTACAATCTGCTAATCATGCACATTTAGCATTACATCCACCTCGCAGCCCAATTTCAAATTTCGAAAACTACAATCCTCCTACTGAATTAGAGAATCCTGAAATATTGGTCGTCGTTAATGTTACAGAAGCTTCTTCTGTGACTGAAGAATTTTTACTTTCATTGGTATTTCAACAAAATATTCATATATCTCGTTTTATTTTCCTCGTAAATCCTGATGACGAGGAAAAGCTTAAGGCAATTTATAAAACACTTGCTGCTAAATGGAATTGGAAAATAAAATACTCATTCAATGGCGATGTAGACTACCTACAATTGGTCATAAAGAAAACACCAAATATATTATTTGTCAATCAATATATAATTTTGCAAGATCCAAACACACTAAGGATCCTTGCAGATGATTTGAAAAAATATCATTCTTTCTCTAGTGGGTGCCTGTTAAGCCATTTACAGTCAGCTCAAAAACAGCAACTATATTTTAATAATAGTGCAGGCCTCTATCTTTCATTAAGCTCTTATTCCGAAACAGGACGCATCGTATTGCAAGCAAGGAATATTATAAAGTCATTGCCACCCACAGAAATCTGTGTTTTATCCAATCATTTTGATTTGGGCTTGTACGACAGCAAACTCTTACTATCAAATAAATTAGAGCACCATCATTTAACGAATATCGAGCAATTCCTTGTACAAGCATCCTGCGATGCGCCTTTGAAAGGCTTTCATAATGTCTGTACAACCAAGGTATGCGCAAATTATTTACGGAGTCCTACCCTGAATATGTCGTTAACATTAGATGCCAAAACTTCACTAAATGTCATCACTAATTTATCGTCCTTGCTCAATAAAGTTACATCATTCAGCAATTTATTGCCATGAGAATAACTTTCATAGTACCTAGCCCGCAATGGCTCACAGCAGCAGGTGTCAGGATAAGATATAAAAGATTAGAGCCCTTTTTTGATAAAAAGGGATGCATAATTTGCATCATTTCTGTTCAAGATGTAAGTGTGAGATTAATTCAAGAAGCTGATTTTGTTATCATCTCCAAGGTTTTCTCGACTGACTCCCTTTATATTATTTCTCTTTGCCGTACTTTAGGCGTAAAAGTCGGCATTGATCTGTTCGATGATTACTTTAGTGAACCAAAATTAAGTATTTTCCGTAAATTTCATGATTGGCTGGAATTGGCTTCCAAAATTATTGATTTCATATTATGCTCGACAGATAGGATGAAACATGTTGCTTCCAAATTCATCAATCCTGATTTGATTTATAAAATTAACGATACAAAAGACCCCAATATATCCTTTTCTGAGACCAAAAGCTTCGTAGAGCAAAAAAGTAAGATAGTCTCGGATAGCAAGTCTTTTAACGTTCTTTGGTTTGGTATCGGAGATAATCCGTATTTTAATGTTGGGATCAATGATCTATCCAATTATTCCAATGCTCTTTTTCAGATCAACAAATTATCTCCTTTAATAAATCTGACTATTCTTACCAATGAAAGGGCATTAACGGCGAAAAATTTGACAAGGATTTCCAGACTTCCAATGCAAGCAAAATTAGATATATGGACAGAGGCCAAAGAAATAAATTATTTAAGGGATGCAAATCTTGCATTTATGCCTGTTAGTCACCAGAGATTTTCCATAGCTAAATCATCAAATCGTTGCTTGACTGCACTCACTTATGGTTGTCAGGTTTTATCCAATGGCTTTGACCTATATTCAGATCTCTCAAAGCTGATTTATCAGTCAACAAGAGACTTCGTTGCGGATTACAAAAATGGAACTTTCAGGTTCAATCAAGATACAATTTCCGTCTTCGAAACTATATGTTCGACTTCGTACGACTGCGAAGCTGAAGTTGGCAAATTCCTGACATTTCTACAATCAAAAGTATTTACACTGCCAGCCAGGAATTCAGTTAAGTTTTGTATTGTCAATAGCAAACCGCAACCTCTCAATCCAGAGCTTAATATTAGAAATTGGCTGTTCCCCATCATTGATGGATCCACACTGTCTATGACAGCTGATGCTAATTTTGGCATCGAAAAATATGGAGATATAATCTATTTTGTTTTTGCCAATCATCTGGAAGATCTATTGCTTGAGAGATGGCACAAATACCTTCGATATAAATATCCTCAAGAGGCTTACGCTGAATTAAATCAACAGTATCGTATTCTAAGTGTTCAGTACGTAGAAAATAGCATTCCTGAAAGTACGGCTGATTTGGAAAGGTTAATCACTGCTCGGTATGCGGAGAAAAATCCTGATCGGATTCTAGGCTTGCTCCAAAGTGAAATACATCAATCAATTGTCTACCCATGCCTGCGTAATCTTTTGATGATTCTCTTTGGATGCGAAAATGTATTTTACTCTGATTGTCACACCAGAATTAAACCCCTCAAAGTACGGATATGAAGATCAAGGTGATCGGAGGTTTTATTGTCAACTTATTGCAAGATGTCAATATCTTAAGGCCACTTATTTATATCACTGCGGATGATATAGGCATCAATCCTCTTATCTTGGTGACAAAAGCATTTATTCAGCGAGATAAATCGCAAACATGGATGAATGAATTGCAAAGCATATCAGATGATACACAAGCAACTCTTATGATCATGGATAGCCTTATCGATGTTTGGCAAGAATTAAATTCTTATACAAGTGGATTCCTTGTCTCAGCAAGTGAAAGTGATTTACATTCACACAAAGAGACCCATGAAATTTTTAAAGTAGCTCCATCATGTATTAGTACAGTTACATTACAGCATGGCTTTGAGTGTGTTGGATTTTTGATGAATAAGCATCATCAGAAACACCATGGCAACTCAGTAGGATTTGCGTCGGAGTATATTTGTGGCTGGACTCCGAAGGAACTTCAACGGAATCTGAGGCAACTTCAACATTCCCGTTACTACAATCTTGGGCCTACGGCATGGCTGAAGTACACCAGCAAGCGTAAACTCACTTCAGACGTTGAAGATCGCAGTGTTCCACAAATGGGAATAGTTTGTGAGAACTTACATTCTGTCCGGTTTGGAGAGAATTGCAGTGTAAATCTTTTTATGCAGCAGTTCTTCGACCTTGCTGAGTATCTAGACGCCAAAGGAAAACAGATAGCACTCAGGCCACATCCTGGTGGCCAATATTCAATTAACAGTGAAGCTTCACTGCCTAAAAATGTAGTTCTTGTCAACCAACCATCCTACAAGGTGAATTGGCAGTCTTATTCATTCGGTATCTCAGCACCTTCCTCAGTTTTGTTTGATTTAATGGTCAATAAAGTTCCTGTTATGGTTTGGCAAGACCAGCAGCAAACGATTGATATTTCTCAGCATGCTTTTCTACCGGTGGCACAAAATGCAAAGGATATGATCTCATTTGCAGAGTACCCTCTAAACATTGCTTCTTCATTTAGGAATCAACAGCTCAGTGCGATTCTTCGAGACAATGATGAAATTACATCCAACTATATTCAATTCTTGCAAATACTGTGTACTTGAATTTTATGTTGAACTCTGTCTTTGTTGAACTCTGCCTTTTCTCTGAATTAAAAGTAATTTTTCCCGGAGTCTCTTAAGATGAAAATATCCGTTCTTTGTGAGACAATTCAAGCGACTCAATCAATTGCATATTTTTTTGATCAATCTCTTGTGCCTGATGATCAAAAAGTCAAGTTTCAACTTCATGCATGGGCTGAGTTAAAACACCTTGATACTTTCTCTAGATACCTTACCCTTTTTGACTGTGAATATTTAATCCTTTCTCGCTGGTATTCGCCGGACCATATTCATGAAATCCTTCGCGAAGCACGTAAAAATGGCAAGAAAGTTTTTCTGCATCTGGACGACTTCTTATTCTCTGTTCCCAAATCCATTGGTATTAAGAAGTGGCGTCATTATTCGAGTGCCAAGATGTTAGAGGCTCTTTATGCGGCAGCAGAATTATCAGACGGGATCATCGCATCAACAAATCTATTGGCTAATCAAATTAATGAAATTCTGCCCTCGACTGAAATTTTTGTATTGCCTTATTGGCGACATTTTGACAATAGAAAATATAGCTGTACTGACTTTATAAAAAGAGTTTATCCTGTTATTGGCTACATGGGTACCCAAACCCATGCGGATGATCTAGAGCTGCTTACTCCCGATTTAGATCAAGTGCTACATAGAAATCCCTCCATTGTATTTGAGACTTTTGGAATCGATATGCCTAAACTTCTTTTTGAAAAGTATCCAAATCGATGTTCAACACTTGATAAAGTAGAAAGTTACGAGGAATTTCAGTCAGTTTTGTCTTCTCTAGGCTGGTGGGTTGCTCTAGCCCCTCTCACCCAAAATATATTCAATTACTGCAAGACAAATACCAAGTTTGTTGAATATATCCAGGCTGGTATTCCTGTCATTGCTTCAAACTATGGTCCCTATCAGAATACCCCGACGATAAGCGACAACCAAATTGGAGATCAGCAATGTTCTTGGCTGGAAAAGATTGAAACAGTTATCTTTTCTAAGGTCAGCAGAAACCTTCTATATGAACGCCAGATTCGATATTGCAGTGATTTTTCTGATCCTAATGTATTGGTTGGCTTTTATAGATCAATTGCATGTTAGACACGTAGATATTTCAGGTTCATCAAGAGTGGTTTTGTATTATACCGTATTTCATTATTGGAGCGGCTTTTTTGCTTTGCTTTGCTATATTTTGGACCAGACAACATCTATTGCTCTAGTCTTATTATTGCATACTGTAGACCTCTTGCATTCGTCAATAAGTTTATTTATCTAGACAAAATATTAGGAATTGATTCACGAAAATAATCTTCATTCAAGTGTACATCATCTGTTCCTACCCTAATAGCATATTTGTCGAGAGAGAATCCTGTGTCTGATATGCTCGTAGAGGGTTGAGCTAAAACAATGCCCGCCTTTATATAATCTCCTAGTATACGGTCCAGCAATTCATTGAAATAAGTGTTGTAAACTATTTGTGAATACGAATTCAAATAAATAGATCCGAATCGTATTAATGCGCATGATTCTGAGGGTAATGGGCTGACAATCCAGCGTATATCCTTTGGTTGCAAACAGGTAAGTGCTTGTTGAATTATTCTCTTGGCGTAAGTCAAACGTTGAGTTATTTTTGAATCAAATAATTCTGGAATTTCATTTATACATGAAATCATGGGTATCTCAGGTGACATTTTTTCTGTAAAAGTGCCATGGAAGCGAAGGAAATTATCACCCATCAAGCCACCAACAAAAATCAATCTTGTGCGTTTTGATGTTTCAAACCTTTCGACTTGCTCTCTTGCATTTTTGGCAAATTTATTCAGCTTTATATTTTTTGCAGAGCCATCATTGGCGAAAGTGCATATATCTTTGGTTTGTACAGCTTTTTTGGGGTTTATCCCATTTTTAATTACTCTTCGGTCAACAATGCAGAAGTCATTTGCAAATTGATGCCCAATGTATGTTTTGAGGGCTTTAACAAATGAATTCATATGGCTATCACCAATTATCTCTGTGTGATGACATTTCCTCGTTTCTGATGTCATAAGTTGATTATTTTGTAAGTCTGAGTACATTTCAAGGAGTTGCTCTTCACATTGAATATCTAAGTCTTCGGAGGGTATGGTATTAATGGATTCAAAAGGGCAATGCTCTAAAAAAAAGTATTTCATTACATTATCAACAGTTGATTGCTTTACAGTTCTCAGATTTGAATCATATGACCCTTGGTAATAACGTGGGTTTGTGACTACTTCGTATGAAGGGAAGTAATCGATAGAGGATCTTTCTGATAATTTTGCTGCCACTGCTCTTAAAGTGGCCTTTGAGTATGTGTTGGCAACTAAAATGTGCTGCTTGGAAGCTGTTGCCGTCAAAGGAACTGGCGATACTGTGAGTATTGTTTTAAATCCTTTTCCTCCCCTAAAAGCTTTGACTATTCTGAAAAATTCTTTGAAATCCGAAATAATTGAATCAAAACTATAGTTTTTGAATTTATATACTTTGTCATTGAACTCCCCTGCTATGACGCCAGGTGCGCTTGGGAATACTACTTTGTCTTTTCTACGAATCCAAGCTTCTGTAAGTCCTAGAGTAAAAATAAAGACATCTAACTCCTTGAGAACAGATCTAACAGCTTGTAGATGTTGCAGCCTATGTTCTGTTACTTCATCGCTTGAGTTAATTGGCGAGGAAATTGCTCCTGGCCTTAGAGCATCAATGAAATTTCCATCTTTTTCCCATGCAATATTTGAAATTGGGATCTCTCCAATGCTCTCTTTTGCTAATTGTAGTAATTGGGCTACAGTGTATATATTTCCATAATTTGCACTGTAATCACATGACTCTTTGTCTAGAACTTTGAATCCATTGCTTTTCAAGCTTCGTGATACATGTTGAGCAAAGCATGAGCCGGCAGTTGCTATGTGATCCGATTGACTTATCAAAAATTTTTTTGTGTAAATATTGTCTAGTGATTCTGGTCTTTTTTCTGCTACCGCTTTTTTCCAAAATGATTTGTCGCTTAAGCCGAGATATGGGTTGTTCATGTTTTTTTGACGACGTCAGTAGAGGCACTCTAATTCACCCTTTCATAGCCACCGCTCTTTCGCCTCCTTTATCGCTGCCAGATCTGTCGGAGTCCTGGCCGGTTTTAACAGAGACTCCCTCTGGTCTTGCCCGGTTCCTTTTGGCTCAATACTTGCTTGAGCTGGGTGATTTTCGGTTGTCATTGTGAAACGCTATATACGACAGGTCCAACCACGCTCAGATCATCTCTGTGGCCAAAATAGGTTGCATTCTCATTTTCAACTTAGAGGCCGGCTCTTGCCTCCTTAGGCGCACTTATTTTTTCGTGCAATCTGCAGAGCCTTAATCACTTGAGAACAACCTTTGTTTTCAGTACATTTGCCTCAACCAATAGTCCATCTCTTCTTCGCCATTATTTATTGTCTGCAGATATAGAAGGATGTCGTGAAAATATAAAAAACCCACTTTTTTAATTAAATCGGGATTATACATGTTTTCTGCGATTGGTTTTTGCGATTCTGCCATTGCCGATCCAATCAATTCCCCTGGGGTTTTGTAACTTAATTCGATTGAGTCTTTGCAGCCATAGGATGTATGGATTGAGTTGAATGGCCTTACGTCTTCTAGAGTTAGGCCTACTCTCTCTTGTATTGTGGAGGCAGTCTTTTTGTATTGTTCGAGTGGAAGGTAGTCGTGATAATTTTTGTAGATTAAAAAGTCGCACTGATCTTGAATGTGTTCGTTTGCTTTCTTGAGGTTTGGATTATGCCATAGGATCTCAACAAAATCCGCGAATGTTGTTTTGTTGTTTGTTCCCATGATTGATTGGGTTACTTCATAGCTTTTGTCGTTGTCATCTTTCCCGCTATTGCACAATTTGTCACAATAGAAAGATAGTAGTCTCTTGAACGGATTTCTTAAAACTACAAATGTATAGTCTGCTATTAAAAGCTCTTTATTGGAGGCCGCAAAGCTTGAATTGTTTTTGTGAATCCAGTTTATGTCTTCAATTCCCGAAATTGCTCCATTTGCCTTGGCGATCGAAAATCTTAAGGTTGAGCAAGAGTTTTTTGGGATCCACGTGCAGATTGAATTACTTTTGAGGTGAACTAATGTATGTCGTCTCGAGAATTCGTGATCTTCATTTTTTTCGATTGAGATTGGATTGTTGAACGATTTAGAGAAAGTTAGCTTTGTGTTGTCACCATCTAATTGATTGGATTTGGAATGACTTTCCAGGGGTACTATATCTCTTATTGTTGTTTTGAGTATTTCGTCAACGACTCTCGACTTTGCTTTGCTTTGGTCTAACTCTCTGGCAAGTTTTTTGTTAAGGTCATTCAGATCTCTTATCATTTTATCTTTGTCCATTGTGGGCGCTATGAATTGATTTGATCTTGCGATAACAAGATACCTGGAATTCTAGCCAGGCGCTCTAAGGATATGATATGGTCTTGTAATACTTCTATTGTTTTGTAAGGGCGAATGATAGAAAGAGTCGAACCATCAATTAGTGAGCTGATACTTCGCATTGACTCCGCTATGTCTGCGGAGAATGATGAGCTCACTTCGTTGCGACAAGAGATTGCAGTCTTGAAGGAGGTGGAAGCAGAAAGAGATGAGGCGCGAAGAGAAGCAGAGCTGACCTTGTCACAATTGCATCAATCCCAACAGGAGCTCCAGCACTACTATCTACTGTGTCAAAAACAGTCCGAAATGTTAGACGTAAGTGCAAAGCTCCAGGCTAGAAGTTTCGCTCTGATCATTAATGCTAAAAATTAGAGCCATGTGATCCGACGGACTAAGGCTCAGGATGATGTTTAAGTTACGTTGATAATTGATCAATAAAAAGCCGGCATAATGCCGGTCTTGATTTTGGTCTGATCAAATTTTCTCAAGCGGAGCCAACGCCGGTGTAGGAACCGTAGAAAAATAGACCCACAACAAACAGGACGGCCATTCCACCTGCAGTAGCGACAAGCCACAGAGGAAGGACGCCTTCGGTCCAGCGGCTTCTCCAGGGCACAGCCGGTGTGCCATCAGGATTGCGATCGGGAATTCGACCGTCGGGATATTGGGATTTTTTTCCGCTCATGGAATAAACCTCAGTTGAAGAAGTAGCTGGACATGAGCACGCCGGTCACGAAGACGAACAGCAGACCCAGGTAGAGACTGGTGCGGTTGAGCTCAACCGGAAGGTTGTTGGGATTGGGATTGCGTTCCATAGGTCAGATCAGCGGCGAATGAACTGCATCGCGCCGAGGGCGCCAAGGAAGAACACAGTCGGGATGCCGAGGGTGTGCAAAGCCAGCCAACGAACCGTGAAGATCGGATAGTTGCGTGGCGTTGTGGCGACGGGGGTTGATTGTGTCATGACTTATTTCAGGCGGATGTCGAGATCAGACTTGCCCTCGTAGCGCTGGCTCACCACGGGAGCCTTGCTTTCGGATGCCTGGAAGTAGGCGTCGGGACGAGGGGTGCCGAATGCGTCGTAGGCGAGGCCGGTGGATACGAACAGGAACCCAGCCAAAAAGATGGAGGGGAGTGTCACGGCGTGAATCACCCAGTAACGGATGCTCGTGATGATTTCGAAGAACGGACGTTCTCCTGTTGAGCCGGCGGCCATGGCGTTGGGCGTGTCAGGACGATGATCTTAGGAGGTAGCGCTGGTCAGCTGAGGCTGATGCTGCACCTCAGTTACACAGCGTTGCCGACCCAGCGCAGTAAATTGCCGCGCTCTCCGAGCACAAAAGCGTGCTCACCGTCGAAGACCATGCGCGTGAAGTTGCTTGGTTGACGGTCGCCAACGGGATCGTTCTCCCAGCTGTCGCCCCCGTCTTGGCTCACGAGAAGCGTGCCGTTGCCGCCACCGGCCCAGATGGCGCCGTCGTCATCCCAGGCCAGATCCATGTAGCCGTAGCCATTGGTGATGGGAATGATGGCTTTGCTCCAGCTGTCGAAATCCCCGGGCTCATCGTTGAGGCGTATTTGGGCGCCGCGAGCGACCATCCAGAGATTGCCGTCGGGTTGAAAGCCAATGCTTTGCAGGCGCTGACTGCTCACGCGCTGGTGGACTTGCCAGACAGAATCGCCCGGTTCCCAAGTGGCATAGAAGTTGCCCAGGCCACTCACACTCACATAGCTTCCGTCATTGCTGCGTCGCAGATCTCGCACGGCTCCCGCCGCATCGGTCACCTTCGCTTCCCAGCTCGACCCATCGTTGTGGGTCTCGTAGACAGCACCCACGTTGGTGGCTAGCTCCGCTGAGTGACGATCCAAAGCTGTAATCAGGTAAGGCTCGCCGGGCAGTTTTGTGTCGAGGAAAAGTCGTGTCCAGTTCTGGCCGCCGTCCTCGCTGTGCATCAGCAATCCCGGTTGTCCGGCAATCCAGCCTTCATCACCATTGAAATCGATACTGATCAGCCGGAAGTTCTCTTCGTCGGGAAGATCAAGGCTGCGTTCGTTCCAGTGAGCTCCGCCGTCGTTGGTTTCTCGAATCATGCGATTGCTGCCCACCAGATAGCCGTGGCGGCTGTCGGTGAAGGCCACATCCAATGGATTCGCTTGGGTGTCGAGGTCCAAGGCTTGCCATGGACTCGATGTCGCCATCGGAACATGAGTCGTGACGCACCCGCTGAGGCTGACCCCCAGGACAAGAACCAGCAAAAGCTGAGTCGCAGAGTTCAACAGACGTTTCATGAGTTGGCCTCAGCGCAGGGAATAAAGGGATAAGAAGAAGGCGAAGCCGAGGGCAAGGCCGCCAAAGATCAGAACATTCTTCTGTCCTGGGGTCATTCGGTTGACACCGAGGCCAAAATTCAGATTTTCGTCGAAGCCGCTGGCTTTGGCGCGCGGGCCGATGTCGCGGAAAGCGGCCACCCTGCTCCTGCAGACCGGACAACGAAACGACATCGGGTCGAGATCTTCGAACGCCGTTCCGGCTTCGATACCAACCTTTTTGACTCCTTCCTCAGGGTCGTAGACGTAGCCACAGCTGCGACATTCGAAACGGTGGGTCCGTGGATCGCTTTCCGGGGCGGTTTCAACCGCTGGCTCCACCGCTTCGGTCGCTTCGACCGGCTGGACGGACTGTTGTTCGTCGCTCACCGCTGTGTTGCTTGGCGGGTTGACTCTATCGGCGACAACTCCTGGCAGTGAATGCCAGACTGGCTCCGTCTACGGGGACCTCCATGTTTGCCCTGCCCGGCTACGACGCCTTCCTGGGGTTTCTGCTGATTGCAGCAGCAGTGCCTGTGTTGGCTCTCGTGACCAACAAGTTGGTGGCGCCGAAAAGCCGTGCCGGTGAGCGCCAGCTCACCTACGAATCCGGCATGGAACCCATTGGCGGCGCCTGGATTCAATTCAATATCCGCTACTACATGTTCGCGCTGGTCTTCGTCATCTTTGATGTGGAGACCGTGTTTCTTTACCCCTGGGCTGTTGCGTTCAACCGTCTCGGCTTGTTGGCCTTCATTGAAGCCTTGATTTTCATTGCCATTCTCCTGGTGGCTTTGGCCTACGCCTGGCGCAAAGGCGCCCTCGAGTGGAGCTAGTCATGTCTGAAAACACATCCCCCTCCATTTCTGCTGTTCGCGATCTGCGCGAAGCCAGCTGCGGTCCGATTGGTGCCCCGACGGTCACCAACGACCTCAGCGAGAACGTCATCCTCACCAGCTTGGATGACCTGCATAACTGGGCACGTCTGAGCAGTCTCTGGCCCCTCCTCTATGGAACGGCCTGCTGCTTTATCGAGTTCGCGGCTTTGCTCGGCTCCCGTTTCGACTTTGACCGTTTTGGTCTTGTTCCTCGCAGTTCCCCACGTCAGGCCGATCTTTTGATCGTGGCCGGCACCGTCACCATGAAGATGGCTCCGGCTCTCGTACGGCTCTATGAGCAGATGCCAGAGCCGAAGTATGTGATCGCCATGGGCGCATGCACCATCACAGGCGGCATGTTCAGCGCTGACTCCACCACAGCTGTGCGCGGCGTCGACAAGTTGATTCCGGTGGATCTTTATCTACCTGGCTGCCCGCCCCGCCCCGAAGCCATTTTTGACGCCGTCATCAAGCTGCGCAAGAAAGTCGGGGATGAGTCGCTGGCGGAGCGGCGCAAGCATCAGCAGACCCATCGCTACATGACGGTCTCCCATCAGATGAAGCGTGTGGAGCCTGTTGTGACCGGCGCCTACCTCCGGGCTGAATCCCAAAAAGCTGCCCTCGCTGCTGCTCCAGCCGGTCAGACCTTGGCCACAGATGCCGCCGTGCTCACCCCTGCTGCTGAACCCGTCGAGTCATGAGCGAAACCCCCTCCAAAAAACCTGCCGCTTCCGATGAAGCTGGTGCTGTCGTTGCGCCGGAGCCTGGTCCGGTCAGCCAATGGCTGAACAAGCAAGGCTTCGATCACAACAGCCTTGAGCCCGATCATCTTGGCGTCGAGCAGATCGGTGTGGAAGCTCCCGTTCTCCCGATGATTGCTGCGGCTCTCAAGAGCAATGGCTTCGATTATCTGCAGTGCCAGGGCGGGTATGACGAAGGCCCTGGCGAGCAGTTGGTTTGTTTTTACCACCTGTTAGCAATGACGGAACAGGTTGAAGCCATGGCGGCTGATCCCTCCGCAAAGCTGCGGGAAGTGCGGATCAAAGTGTTCCTCAGCCGGGAGGGCACTCCGTCGCTTCCATCGATCTACGGCCTATTTCGTGGAGCTGATTGGCAGGAGCGTGAAACGTTCGACATGTACGGCATTCAATTCGAGGGCCATCCCCATCCCAAGCGTCTTTTGATGCCGGAGGACTGGAAAGGTTGGCCGTTGCGCAAGGACTACGTCCAGCCAGATTTTTACGAAATGCAGGACGCTTATTGATCGCGTCTCAGGATGCGTGTTGGGAGCGATGGCTCCGGTAAAACCTGATGACCGCTAGAGCCAGGCTGCGGGAATCGTGACGCAAGGTCGCTGTAGGTCGGATTCCCTGCAGAGGTGCTTGGGTGACGTCATAACCATCTGATCGAAGCCCTTCGGCATCACAACGCACCGGATCCGCACCCCGGCTTTGGTAGTGGCGCACCAGGTCTGAAGGTGGAAGGTCGTCTTGGGCAAGAACGGCATTAAACAGCCTGGGTTCAATGCCGAGGCTGGCCAGCTGCGCTTCGATCGCCCGGATGTGACCGCGCACATCCAGGCCGTCGGTCTCGCCGGGCTGTGTCATCAGGTTGCAGATGTAGAGCCGTGGTGCTCGGCTGCGTTTGATGGCACTCACTAGCTCCGGCACCAGCAGATTTGGGAGCAGAGACGTGTAGAGGCTGCCCGGCCCGAGCACGATCAGGTCGGCGTTGGCGATCGCTTCGAGCGCTCTTGGTAGGGCAGGCGGGCGTTCCGGAATGCAGCCCAGACGAACGATGGGGCTGGGGGCGTTTCCGATGTTGCTCTCTCCTTCGATCCGTTGACCGTTTTCGAGCTCTGCCCAGAGCCGCACATCCACATTGGTGGCAGGGACCACTTGTCCTTGAACTGCCAGAACACGACTGGAGGCGGTGATGGCTGTTTCCAGATTGCCCGTGATGGCCGTTAGGGCTGAAAGAAAAAGATTGCCAAAGCTGTGACCTTCCAGGCCGCTACCGGCCGAGAAGCGGTACTGGAAAAGGCGGGTGAGCAGAGGCTCTTCTGTTGAGAGTGCTGCCAGGCAGTTGCGGATGTCACCTGGGGGCAGCACCCCCAATTCCCGCCGGAGCACACCGCTGCTGCCGCCGTCATCCGCGACGGTGACGATGGCGGTGATGTGACTGCTGTAGCGCTTCAAACCACTCAGCAGGGTCGATAAGCCGGTGCCGCCGCCGATGGCCACGATGTTGGGGCCCCGGTTCAAGCGGCTCTTGGCCCGCAGGGCATCCACCAGCACGGTGTCTTTGTCGGGGGCGAGAGCCTGTTGAATCGAGCCGAAGCTGCGGCTTTGACCCCAGAGGAGCAGGCCACTGCCGATCAAGACCACCAGTGGCCCCGTAAATTCACGGGGCAACACGGTGGTGAGGGTGCCCAGCAGCCAGCTGAGGGTTTCCAAAATCCAGTAAATCGGCTTCAGATCGGCCCAGATGGCGGCACCCAGCAGAGCCATCAACAGCCCCAACCCAGATGTGAGCAGCCAGCGCTTGACCACCAGGCCGGGTTGCAGCCAGCGCACTGCCCTTTGGGATCGGGTCATCAGATCCCGACGCCGCATGTCGCGCATCATCCGGGCCTGGCGTCTACTTTTCGGGGTCTTTGGCGCCAAGGAAAGACTTGGTCCGCTAGTTCACCAAACTGTACGGAGCTTGTCGAAAGGCGGCAGGATGTCTGTGTTTTTCGGCCCAGATCGTGCCGCAGTCTGAACCCGTCGTGGAGATGCGGGACCTCACGATGCAGTGGGGACCTAAGCCTGTGCTGAATCGGGTCAATCTGACCCTGCGCCCGGGGGAGCGGTTGGCCGTGGTGGGCCCATCGGGTGCGGGAAAGTCAACGGTGCTGCGCCTGCTGGCTGGTCTGCAGTTGCCCACCAGCGGTGAACTGCGCGTGTTCGACCAACCACAGACGTATCTACGGCTGGATCAGACCGATCCGCCCGACGTTCGGCTGGTGTTCCAAAACCCCGCCTTGCTGGCCTCCCTCACGGTGGAGGAGAACGTTGGTTTCCTGCTGCGCGAAAGGGCGCAGCTGTCGCAGAAGGAGATTCGTGATCGTGTGAATGCCTGCCTCGAAGCTGTTGGGCTCTATGACGTGGCCCATCTCTACGCCGGGGAATTGAGTGGTGGTATGCAGAAGCGGGTGAGCTTCGCCCGTGCGCTGATTGATGATCCCCAGAGGGGGGATCAGTCGATGCCCTTGCTGCTATACGACGAGCCCACGGCAGGCCTCGATCCTGTGGCCTGCACGCGGATTGAGGATTTGATTGTGAAAACCACCACCGTGGCGCAGGGGTGTTCGGTGGTGGTGAGTCATGTACGCAGCACGATCGAACGGTCTGCGGAACGGGTGGTGATGCTTTACGACGGCCAGTTTCAGTGGGAAGGCTCAGTGGATGCGTTCCGCACCACAGACAACCCCTATGTCGTGCAGTTCAGGACGGGTAGCCTGCGCGGACCGATGCAACCGGCGGAGCACTGATCACCATGCGACGCAGCGTTCGTGATGCCATCGTCGGATTCACTGTGATCGGCGGCATCATCGGCTTTGCTTCCACGGCCTTGTGGTTGCGAGGTGTTCGTTTGGGCTCCAGCCACTGGACCCTGACCGCACGTTTCAACGATGCGGCTGGGCTGGCGGAGCGCTCCCCTGTGACCTATCGGGGGATCCTGGTGGGTTCGGTGCGCTCGATTGCGGTGACGCCCGAAGCGGTGGTGGCTGAGCTCGAAATCGACAAAGGTGATCTGCTCCTGTCGCTGCCCGTCACGGCCACGGTGGCCTCCGGTTCCCTGCTGGGGGGAGATGCGCAGGTCTCACTTGTCAGTCGCGGCACACCGTTGCCCAAAGGTGCCCCTCTCCCGCGTGCTGCTGACTGCCGGGCTGAACAGCAACTCTGTGATGGCAGCACTGTGGAAGGGAGTGAGGCGGCCAGCCTTTCGACAGTGACGGAAACCCTGCAAGAGCTGCTGGCCCAGGCTCAGCAGGAACGGGTCATCCCAAATGTGGCTGCATCACTTGAGCAGATTGAGGCCACCACAAAGGAATTTGAGCTGTTGACCGTGCAGCTCCAGGAGGAGCTGGCCCAGGCTGTTCCGGTGATTCGCAATCTGGAGGCGGCGACGGCGCATCTGAACAACATTGCGTCCTCTCTCGATAATCCCCAGACGTTGAGTGAGCTCAAGCAGACGGCCGCCAATGCCGCACAGTTCACCGCCAAGATCGATGCGGTCGGCGGCGATGTGGCTCAACTCACAGGGGATCCTGAGTTCATGCAGGGCGTGCGCAATCTCACCATTGGCTTGGGTGAGTTGTTTGGTGAGATTTACCCGGCCCAGACCGCTCAATAGGCACGATATTGTGCCTCTGATTTCACGATTTATTCACGATATCGTTCTGTTTAGATGTTGGTGATCGCATCCATCGCCACAGCTGCGATCGCCTGATCGCTTGCCTTGGGCAGCTGCACGTATTTGCCTCCGGCGGCTTCGGCGAGATCTTTCCCCATGCCGCTGCCGATGAACTTGCGCTCGGTGTCGATCACCAGCAGCTTGATCCCGAGCATCCGGTAACGGGCTGCTACATCCAGCACCTCCTGCTTTAGGTCGGGTTTCTCCTCGCCCTCCAGCTCGGGTTGGCCCAGAGAGGTGCTGAGTGGCACGTTCCCGCGTCCGTCGGTGATCGCCACCACCACCACCTGGCCGAGATCGCCAGTGGCCAGTGCGTTCGCACCGACACGGGCGGCCTGGGTGAGGCCATGGGCTAGTGGTGAACCGCCGCCGCAGGGCATCGATTCCAGCCGGCGGCGGGCTGCCGTGATTGAGCGGGTGGGGGGCAGAAGCACTTCGGCCTGATCGCCTCGGAAGGGGATCAGGGCCACTTCATCGCGGTTTTCGTAGGCCTCGGTGAGCAGTCGGATCACGGCGCCCTTGGCGCTCTGCATCCGGTTCAGGGCCATCGAGCCGCTGGCATCGACCAGGAACACCACTAGGGCACCGGCTTTGCGCTGCAGAAGCTTTGCCCGGAGGTCGCCCTCTTCCACGATCACGGTGCGACCGGGTTCCCGTTCCCGCCGGATCTTCTGGTAAGGCGCGGCGGCCCGCAGGGTGGCGTCCACGGCGATCCGGCGGACCGGACCGCGCGGCAGCATCGGTTTCACATAGCGACCACGACTGTCGCTGAGCACCACCGAACGGCTTCCGCTGTTGCCGCTTTTTGTTTTGGCGGCGTTGAACAGCAGCAGGTCGGGGTCTACCTCGATCGCTTCCGGATCGAGCATGAACTCTTCGGGAACCGCCGGTGGAGCCTGATCCTCCTCGCCGTCTCCCTCGTCGTCGTCGCTGCTGTCGTCCTCGCTGTTGTCCTCCGGTGGGTCGGCCTCCTCGTCGTCCGATCCCTCCGGTGGTGGGGGTGGGTTGTCCTGTTGCTGATCCCCCTGGTCCTGCGGCGGTGGCGGTGGCTCCTGGTCTTGCGGCGGCGGCGGTTCCATCTGCTGGTCCGGTGGCGGCATCTGGGAGGCCCGCGGTGCGATCACAAGGGCGACGGCCACCTGGAGGTCTTCGGCGTCCACCCGATCCCGGCCGCTGAGGGCCGCATGGGCCTTGGCCACCCGTACTGCGTAGAGCTCGGAGCGGTGGCCTTCCACGCCGCCGCGGATGGCTTCAGTCACCAGATATTCGATTTGTTCGCGGCTGATCTGCACATCCGGCAGCCACTGGCGTGCCAGTAGCAGCTGGGTGGCCAGGGCATCCGTTTCTTCCCCCCACTTTTCGGCAAAGCTGCGGCTGCATTGGCCATGACTGATGACCGCATTGGTGATTTCCACCCGCTGCTCGGTGCTCACCAACTGGTTGGCCGACAACACAATGGCAAAGCGATCCAGCAGGTGATCGCGAATGTTGCCTTCCTCCGGGTTGTAGGTGGCGATCAGCAGGGGACGGCAGGGGTGGCTGAGGCTGAGGCCTTCCCGCTCAACACGGTTCTCGCCGCTGCCTACGGCCGCCAGCATCAGGTTGACGATGCCGTCGTCCAGCAGGTTGAGTTCATCGACGTAGAGCACGCCGCGATGGGCATCCGCCAGCAGGCCCGGCTGGAAAACGGCACTGCCGCTGGAGAGCGAGGCGGCCACATCCACGGCACCTACTAGACGGTCTTCGGTGATGCCGAGCGGGATCTGGACGAAGGGGGCGGCGATGACCGTGGAGGGGGCTTCGCCTGAGATCCGCTTTCGGGTGGCCGAATCCCATTCCTCTGGGTTCTGTGGGTCGAGGTTGCGGCCCACGCCACCCTCTGCATCCAGAACGTCGATGGGTGGCAGAAGGGCATGCAGCCCCCGGGCCAAGACAGATTTACCGGTGCCGCGTCCCCCGGCGATCACCACGCCGCCCAAGCCTGGGTCGACTGCCGCCAACAAAAGGGCAAGCTTGAGCGTTCCATGGCCGGTAATTGCGGCCAGAGGAAAAGCGCGGGTCGCTTGGTCGTTCTTGAGTGCTACACCGCTTGCCGCCATGGACGCGTTCAACCCGCTTCCAGGGCAGTCTTGCTTATTGTGCCTGGCTTTTGAGCTGTTGCGCTGGCATCCAAACGGCCCCGATCGCGCCATTGCGTCTCAAAGCATTCGATCACCAGAGTGTTGAAAAGCAGTTGGATCCGGTGCTGCTGCAGCTCGGGGTCAGATGAATCGGGGTTTGATGGCTCAAGTTGTGTAAGGATTTTTTCTACCTCATCGTTCACGGTAGGAGCGAGATTGAGTTTGAGGTGCTCTTCGATAAAGAAAAAAAGTGCTTCTTTTGGAGGCTTGTTGGCGCTGATTTGTTTTGCTTTCAGCGAAAGGGTTTGAGAAATCAGCTCACATGCTTTGTTGGCGATATTTTCGTCTTTTGAGTGGGCTAAATTTTCCCAAATCTGAATGGCTTCTTCGCTTCTTCTGAGTGCAGCGAGCGCTTCACCTTTTAGCTGCAGAGCTGCGAGATCGTCTTGGAAGTAATCTAATATTGAATTCACAAGGTAAAGAGAGGCTTTGGGTTTGTCTTCGAGGACTGAACGGGCTTTCCTGAAAATCAAAAATTTTATATGATTTCTGTTATCAATTTTGCTGGGATCGTCTATGAATTCAAGGTCGAGGTCATTGGTTCTGGCGATCAATTGTGTTTGTTTGGCGAGATAGAGCTTTGATTTTGATTGATGATACTTTGAATTTTCCTTGATATATTCGATGCTTTTATTGATTGAAGTAGTGAGTTTTGACCCTTTGGCTATTTTTTTCAGGCTCCTTAGCATATCCAATGCTGCTGATTTTTGTCCCATCATGCTGAGGGACAAGGCTTTGTCTTGAAGTAGCCACGGCGATTCTTGCCCGCTTTGCAAGATTTGATCAATAAGCTCATAGGAAAGCTTTGGCAGTTCGGCGGATCGAGCTAAGCGAGCTTCTTCGCGAACTATCGGTGTGATGTCTTGGTCGTTAAGCAGTTCTTCGGGCAGCGGCAGTTTTTTTTCGTACCTATGTGCTATTTCGTGCAAATCATTGACAAGTTTCTTGAATTTGTTTTCATTGGCTTCTTGTTGTAGTAGGAGTGATATTTCGAGTAATTTTTTCGCTTCGGTGGTTGCCTTTTGGTCTCGTTTATTCTGGCTGACGTCTTGTAGTATTTGTCGGGCTTGCCGGATTTTTCCTTTGCTTAAAAGTATTTCTGATTTCTTGAGTAGTAGTTGATTGGTGGCTCCGTCGCTTTGGATGGTTTTGTTTATGTCTTCTAGTGCCTTATTGGTGTTATTTGTTGGTTCAGAATTTTTGGTGACCTGAAGGCGAAAATTCTCGATTATTTTTTTAGCGGCTTGTGAATTCTTTTTGGTTATGATTTCTGGCTTTGTTGTTGCCTTGAATAAGGAGGTTCGGAATCTTGTAAAGAATGGAACCAAAAACATTTCCTTGAGTCGTTGAATAAGCCCTTTGGCTGATCATTGCATGCTTCGGCTCTTAGGGTCGAGTTGTGCTTTGCCGCCACGATCGCAATGGCATCGTTCCCCTTGGAAAGAGCGCTTGCTATTGGGCTCGGGGCGAACCTGAGCAGCTCTCACGGACCTCCTGAATCCACCCTGCGTTGGATTGCACCCCGCTTGGCGGCTTTTCTTGTGGAGTGGGGCAATGCGGAAGCTCAAGATGTTCGCTGTTCTGCGTTTCTGAAGACCCAGCCGCTTGGCGGTCCTCCAGGTCAAGACGAGTACTGCAATGCAGTTCTCCTGATCTCCCGCATCGAGCGTCCGCCGTCTGAAGTTGCGGCACTTGAGCTGTTGGAGGAAATGCAGTGTTTGGAACAGAGCTGTGGCCGTGACCGTGCGCGGGAGCAGCGCTGGGGACCCCGCACTCTTGATCTCGACCTGTTGTTTTGGGGTGAGTTGAGGCTTGACTTACCACGTTTGGTGTTGCCCCACCCGCGGATGCACCTGCGCAACTTTGTTTTAGAGCCCCTGCTCCAGGCGATGCAGGGCGTTCACCCGCCATGCTGGTGAGCCTTCTCGCCTGCTCCCATGGCGCCGCTGCCGGCCCCGGAACCCTTTGAGTTGCTCGACACCGTTGAAGCGGTCGATGCTCGAAAGATTCGTTTTGAACGCAATCGGATCAAGCTGCCGATGGGGGTGGAGGCCACCTTCGGGATGATCCGACATCCTGGTGCGTCCCTTGCGGTGCCGTTCACCGATGACGGTCAGGTGGTGCTGTTGCGGCAGTACCGCTTCGCGGTGCAGGCACGTTTGCTCGAGTTCCCTGCCGGCACCTTGGAGGAGGGGGAAGATCCCTTGGAGTCGATGCAGCGGGAGCTGGGTGAAGAAGCCGGCTACAGCGCGACCCGCTGGGATGAGTTGGGGCCGATGCTCCCGTGCCCGGGATACTCCGATGAGGTTATCCACTGCTTTTTGGCCCGGGAGCTCACCCCCTTGGAAAACCCACCAGCCGGCGACGACGACGAAGACCTGGAGGTGGTGCTGATGAGTCCAGCGCAACTGGATGCGGCGCTGGCTTCGGGTGATGAATGGCTTGATGGAAAGAGCGTCACCGCCTGGTTCCGAGCCAAGCAGCTTCTCGGCCTCTGATGACGACCCCTCGCGTTTTGTTCTGGCACCGCCGCGATCTGCGCCTGGCGGACAATCTGGGTTTGGCCGTCGCTGGGGAGATCAGCCCGGCGGTGACCGGCGTGTATGTGCTCGACCCCAAGGTCATCGATCCTCCGGAGCATCTGCCGGCGATGGCGCCGGCTCGTCTGTGGTTTCTGATCGAGAGCCTGGTGGAATTACAGCAGCGCTGGCGGGAGGCCGGTAGCCGTCTGGTCATTCTCGAGGGGGATCCTCCGGTTGTGCTGCCACAGCTGGCAGAGCAAATCGGCGCCGAGGCCGTGGTGTGGAACCGCGATGTGGAGCCCTACGCCCGTGAGCGTGACCGCCAGGTGGCGAAGCGGCTCCAGGCCGATGGTCGGAAGGTGGTGGTGGACTGGGATCAGCTGCTGATCGCTCCTGAGCTGGTCAAGACCGGTGGTGGTGATCCTTACCGGGTCTACGGCCCCTTTTTGCGTAACTGGCGCGGCCAAGTGCTGGCCAAGCAGCCCAGCACCGTTGCCGCCCCCACCGGGCTGGTGGATCTGGATCCCGTCCACGTGCCGGCGGGAAATTTCCTTGCGGCATTGCGGGAGAGCCATGGTTTCAAGGGCACCGAGATCTGCCCCTGCCTTCCCGGAGAGGCGGCGGCCTTGGAGCAACTCACGAGGTTCTGTGATGGACCGCTACTCGGCTACGAGCCTGATCGCAATTTTCCCGGTACCGCCGGCACCTCGACCCTCAGTGCTGCCCTCAGTGTGGGCACCCTCAGCCCTCGGCAGGCTTGGAGTGCCGCCCAAGACTCCCGCGCGCTGGCCCGCTCCGAGGAGCAGCTCCATGCCATCGCCGTGTGGGAACAAGAGTTGTGCTGGCGTGAGTTTTACCAGCAGGCGCTGTTCCATTTCCCCGAACTGGCCGATGGCCCCTATCGCGAGCAGTGGCGCCGTTTCCCTTGGGAGAACAACGAAGACTGGTTCGACTTCTGGAAGGAGGGCCAGACCGGAATGCCGATTATTGATGCTGCCATGCGTCAGCTGAATCAGACCGGCTGGATGCACAACCGCTGCCGCATGATCGTGGCCTCTTATCTGGTTAAAGATCTGATCTGCGACTGGCGTTGGGGTGAGCGGGCCTTCATGGAGCTGGAAGTGGATGGCGACCTAGCCGCCAACAACGGTGGTTGGCAGTGGAGTGCCAGCAGCGGCATGGATCCCAAGCCGTTGCGCATCTTTAACCCCGCCACCCAGGCTTCCAAGTTCGATGCAGCCGGTGATTACATCCGCCAGTGGGTGCCGGAGCTGCACCATGTGAACACCAAGGATTTGCTCAGCGGAGAGATCGGTGCACTCGAGCGGAGGGATTACCCCGAACCACTGGTGGATCACAAGAGGCAGCAGGCCAAGTTCAAGGCGCTTTACGCGACGATTCGGTCTTGAGGATCCCTCTGATACAGGGGTCTTCTATTGGATCGTCTCAAACATGAAGAACATGGGTAGATACATCGCGATGAGCATGACGGCAACAACTCCTGCAACAAAGACGATCATCAGCGGTTCCATAATTGATGTAAGAGCTTTGACGCTTTCAGAAACCTCATCTTCGTAAAAATCAGCCAATTTGTTCACCATTTCGCTCAGCTCTCCAGTCTCTTCGCCAATGCGGAACATTGAGGTGAACATTACTGGGATGATTTTGTCTCTTTCTAAAGCCTTATGGATTGGCTGTCCAGATTCAATTTCGTAATACATTTTGGTGATCACATTCTTGAAAACTCGATTTGATAATGTTCTTTTTGATATTTGGAGTGCCTCCAAGATGGGGACACCAGCATCGTTGAGGGATGACAGTGTTCTGGAAAAATTGGCCAGAGATGACTTGGTTACGAGACCACTAACAACTGGAATCTTGAGAAACAGGCGGTCTTTCCATAGAAGAACCGGTTCTTGTCTGGATAAAATACGAATGACGAAAAAACTGATAATGCTGATCGGCAGCAGCTTCGCCAGAAACATTGGATCAGTGATGATAGTGGAGGCATCCACAAGAAATTGAGTCAAACCAGGAAGATCAGCTCCCGACTTTGAATACATCTCAACAAAAACTGGCATGACATAGACCAGCATGATGATGACAACAACAAACGTGATCACAGAGATGCCAATGGGGTAAGCCATTGCACTTCTGATCTGACCTTTGATCTTGGCTAGAGATTCCAGCAGTTTTGATTCACGATCCAAGACCTCTGGTAGCTTTCCTGCAGCTTCTCCTGCTGAGACCAGCGCTAGGTACATCTCATCAAAAATATTCGGATAAAGTGAAAGGTTTTCCAGAAGTGTTGTTCCTTTGCTGATGCCTATTGAGATTTCTTTGTAGATACTTTTGAGGGATTTGTTGTCAGAGCTGCTGGAGATGATGTTGAGAGCTTCAAGTAGTGGTAGGCCAGTACGGATCATCGAGGCCAGCTGCTTGGTTGATATGGCCAGATCTTTTGTCGACGGCTTCGGATATCGCTTGCGCGAGGGAGTAGTTCCAGTGTTGATGGAGCGAGTCTTCTCCTGTGGAGCAGGCTGTTTGTTGACTCGGTTTGGATTGGATGTTGATTGACTAGAAGAAAGATTATTCTTTTTAGAATTAGTATATGCAGAATTGGCCTCAGGTCGATTTTTTCTGACTGTTTTTAGTCTCTCTCTAAGATTTTTGTCTTTCAGGTAGTCATAGCTGGCCATTTTTATTGAACACTATCGAGAAGACTTGTCAGCACATTAGGGCGATTGCATTTATAAAAAGCTTCTTCTTTGGTGATTAAACCTTCGTCCACCAACTGGAAAAGAGCTTGCTCAAGAGTCTGCATCCCAAATTTACCACCAACTTGGATTTGGGAGTAGATCTGTGAGGATTTTGATTCACGTATCAGATTACTAACAGCATTGTTATTGACTAATATTTCAGCAGCAAGCTTTCGCTGTTTATCGGTGGTCTTGCAGAGTGTTTGTGAGATGACTCCTATCAGCGATACAGAAAGCTGCACTCTTATTTGCTGTTGTTGGGCCGTTGGAAATACATCAATAATTCGATCAATAGTCTGCGATGCAGAAGATGTATGGAGGGTACCCAAGACGAGGTGGCCTGTTTCTGCAGCGGTAATTGCAAGGCTAATTGTTTCCAAATCACGCATTTCACCAACCAAAATGATATCTGGATCTTCTCGAAGTGCAGAGCGAAGTGCATTGGAAAATGACGAGGTATCTTCTCCAACTTCTCGTTGCCTTACAAGACAGTTTTTGTTATTAAAAACAAATTCGATTGGATCCTCAACGGTAAGGATATGGTGTGAATGATTGGCATTGATCCAGTCAATTGAACTTGCCAGCGTTGTTGTTTTTCCTGATCCAGTTGGTCCAGTGACCAACATGAGCCCACGAGGACGGTTCAAAAGTTGCTGGAGGCTTTCTGGAAGTCCGAGAACAGAAAAATTGGGAATTTTGCTGCTGAGTGCTCTCATCACACAGGCAATTTTCCCGCGATCGAAAAAGACATTGAGTCGAAAACGAGCTACATTTTCTAACCCATAACTGCAGTCGAGCTCTTTTTTTTCCTTAAATGCTTTCATTTTCGTCTCGCCGAGCATCGTAGTCAACTCTTTCCAGAGTTGTGCTTGCGATAGTTTTTCATCAGATGCTGGCAACATCTGACCTTGGATCCTGAAATAGGGTTGAATATCACCCGTTAGATGGAGATCAGAACCTCCACGGGTAACAAGATCATTCATCAATGCATGCAGTTTCAGATCAGGCATTTTCAGGCTCCTCGATAACACATACTCTTTCAACTTCTGCCAAAGTTGTGAGCTGCTGTTTGACTAAATTCATTCCATAATCTAGCAGGCTTTGCATCCCCTGCCTTTTGCTGCATTCTCGAATTGTGTCTGCTGTTGAGTGTTTCAGGATTAAGCCTCGCATCTCATCGTTAATTGACATCACTTCATAAAGGCCCAATCGTCCTTTGTAGCCGGTGCCATTGCAATTTGTACAGCAGGCTTGGCCATTCTGGGTTTGTTCTGTGTTGATATTCATGGCTTGGGCGACACGAACTGATTGAATTCCGTAGGAGAGAGCGAGATCGTCTTTACCTGGCTCTGTTGTGCGTGTTGTGCTGCAACTTGGACAGACTTTACGAACCAAACGCTGCGCCATCACTCCAACAACAGATGCACCGACCAAATAAGGTGGCACTCCCATTTCATCCAATCGAGTTAAAGCTGTAGCAGTGTCGTTGGCATGCAGGGTTGTAAAAACCATGTGCCCTGTTAAAGCAGCCTCCATGGCCGTTTGAGCTGTTTCTCGGTCTCTTGTTTCACCCACAAGAATAATGTCCGGATCTTGGCGCATCAAGGCTCGAAGCGCTCGAGCAAAATCCAGGCCTTTTTCCCGAATAACCTGAACCTGATGGATTCCCTGGAGTGTGTATTCAACAGGATCTTCAACCGTGCTGATGTTCACATCGGGGGAATTACGCTCGCTAAGGATTGAATAGAGCGTCGTCGACTTGCCACTACCAGTGGGGCCCACCACAATCATGATTCCATAGGGTGATTGGCCTATATCTCTTATCAGCTTGAGTTCTTTTTCTGAAGTGATTAGTTTTTGCAGATTGAGAATAGAAGGATCAGATTGCAAGGAGCGAAGTACAACTTTTTCTCCCCATTTCCCAGGAAGTGTGCTGACCCGGAAGTCCTCTATCGAACCATTAAGATTGACACGTATACGACCATCTTGTGGAAGACGGCGCTCTGCAATATCAAGCTTGCTAACGATTTTCAATCGGCTGATAATGGCGTTCGTTCTGCTTTTGGGCAGAGAATACACTTCTTTCAGGATTCCATCAATTCTGTAGCGAACTCTCAGGCCAGCTTCCTGGGGCTCGATGTGTATGTCGGATGCCTTTAGTTTTTTGCAATTGGCAAGAATCGTAGTTACCGCGGAAATAATTGGATCGGACGAAGATTCTTCTTCTTCCGGTGTAATCGTTTCTATCGATTCTTCTTCCTCTTCAATATCTTCAAAAAATGCTTCAGTGCCAATCAGGCCCAGCTCATCCGTGAGTTCGTTGCTAAGATCATTGACCTCTGATATTTCTTGATCAATCTCATTATGTTTTTCTAAATTTTTATTTTCGATCTTAATTGGTCTGTTTTCTTCTAATTCTGCAGCCTCGGCATCAATGTGTTGTTGAATTGTTTGATGCTCTGTGGTGAAGACTGCTTTGCCAGAGTCGTCTTGCCATCGCTCCCAGTCATCCGCTGAAATTGCTGTAATTTGTATGTCTTTAAAACCCAATTCTCTAAGTTCTTTCGTCAGCATTTTAACTTCGTAGTAAGAGGGGTTCATCGCGCCTAGGCGGATACTTGAATCACCTTTGGAAATCAAAATAACACCACATTCTTCGCAGCGTTTTTCAGAAAGAACGCTCATCAATTCTAGAATTTGAGCGGTCACTGATTGCTTTCATCCAGTTCTACTGATTTTATAGCCCTATGGTTGCAAGCGCTATTGCAGTATTTGCATAGCTTGAAAGTATTGACAAGAATATTGCTTCTGCATATAATGGCACAAACAAATCGTTGCTGGTGAGGCTAAACATTAACCAGCTTTCTGCTCGCGATTCTTTGATTGCTGTATCTGTAGTCGTTGCATCGTCTCTAGTTGTTCCCCAAGCATGGTCTCTTAATCCATCATTGCCCTCTCCGGAGCGAACTCAGGGTGTCTCCGATGAACTTCCTTTGACGGGTGAGTCTCGATCTTCAGGTCAGGATGGTTTTCGCTCTGTTCCTGCGAATCGAATGAAGTCTGCGAAAGGAACTACCGATGAGAAGCGGAATCCATTCGCAGTTGATTCTCCGTTTGATTCTAATGGTTCCGCGAATAACATTTCGTCGATGGCCGCTGACCTCAATTCATTGCGTCTGACAGGTATTGTTCAAGAGGGTTCTTCTCTCAAGGCTCTTGTCGAGGATGGCTCTGAACACGCTTTTTTAGCCCTCGGCGATCCTCTGTCATTGGGCGTTGTTCAGGGTTTGGGTTATCGTGTTTCTGCTATATCCTTTGAAAAAGGAAATATTTCCATTACGAATGGGCGCGAAGAGCGCCAAATTGCTGTTCAAAGATGATTCGACAGTACTGGGATCAAGCAAAGAGCCGTCTTTCAGATGTTCAGCTACCACAAATTAGTAAACCGTTTGATTTTACGAGTGACCTGAAGGTATTTGAACAGTTTTCTGTACTTTCCAGTTTGGACCAGCATCTGGTTCTGACGTCGATTAAGGCCAATCAATCGACGATGATGGTCGACGATTGTTTGTCACTCGATCTCCCTTCTCATCTTATTGGAGATTCGGGAGTTGAAAATACTGAAGAAGTTGCTCAAATTATTCTTGATTTGATGGAGGTGATGGGTTTGTCCTCATCTCCAATACTGCTCCTTCTTTCTTCGTCGAAGTTCAGTCATTGCTCTTTTCTAGTCGATGAAATTTCTTCTTGGGATTTAAATGATCCGAAACTGAGGGCTAAAAGCCCTTTTCTTGCTGATCAAACACTGATCGATTTCTACCCTGACGATGAATTGTTTGCTCAGGATCACCGAACACGTGGTGTTGATTATGCCAGCTCATATCTTATTCATTCGTGGATAAATACCCTGCAGATTGTCGGTCAACCTGTCTTGGGAATTTCACCCATGTACACAGGGATAATGACTTGGGCTTTGAATTCTGTCAATTCGCTTAAAAATACTGTCTTTTGCGATGTAGAGCCAAATTGTTGTAACTTATTGCTTAAGAGTTCTGTCTCCGAGTTCCGCTCCTTCCAGTTGCCGTTTGGTTCTGCTTTGTATGCGGGTCAGTCGAATCGTCTTTTTGATCAATTCTTGAAACGTCTTCAGTCTGGTCTCGATGTGATTATGGAAGATCAATCGTTTAAGGGTGGGTTCCAATATGTTATTTCTGGATATGGCTTGGGTGATTTTAGTTCATCTCCTTTGTCTAATTGGGGTTCATGGTCTCTTTTGACCAGTCAGATATCAAAAAAATATCAAATTTCAAATAAATTAAGGCCCGATGAACTGAGCCTTCATCAACATCTTTTCCCTCAGCTTATTGTCGGACTTTTTGCATATCTAGAATCATGACTCCTATTAATTATCTCCCCCCTGATTCAGGCTTACCGTTTTGGAAAAAACAAGAATCTCCGGTTTTTGGGCATGCTTCTGGTAGCTCTTTCTCGTCATCTTTGCTCCAACAGGGTTATGTTATCCCTTTGGCCATGGCTGGTTTAACTGTTGCTTTGTCGTGGGCCTTCCCATTCTTTAATAACCGTTCAGCAATCTCACAAATTTCAAACCTTGAATTTGAGCACTCACAATATTTACAGCTAACAGCTCGTATTTCAGCTTCAGAACAGGAGTTTGATCAGCAAAAATCAGATATCAGGAGCTTTTCCGCTCTGTTTACATCGTCCGCTTCTGCATATCCATTTGCCTTTAATTTGCAGCGCTTTGTTCCACGCAAGGTGAATTTTAATACATTTGTTCTGGATAATTCTAGTTTTAATATTTGTGCTTTTGGTCCAGACTACGAAAGCTTGGAGGATCTTATCGATTTACTAAAAGCTATGCCTGCGGTAGATCCGAATAGTGTCCGTTTCACCAATATGGCTTCTGATCTTTCCGCCCTTGGCTCCTCTGGTTGTCAAAGCTTGTCTTCTTCGCAACCTGTTTCAGTTTCCCTAAGAGGTAAATTCCTTCCAGCAACGACTTCCGATTTGGAAGATCTCTACTCAGCTGCTTCTGATTACGGCCAATACAACAAACTTAGGCTCTACAACACACTTCTGAAAAAGATAGGGGGTGTTTGATTGATGGCTTCTTTACTCCAGAAAATCAAAGATTCGATCGATAAGCTCAATAAAGTTGACGTAGGTGCCCAGCTCTCCAAGCTGAAGGACATCAAAATCGAAGATCTTAAAAATATTAAATTTTCAGATCTTCGTGGTACAGCAGACCCAATGACCCTTTCGGTTGTCGGAAGCGTTGTTCTGTTAGGTGCTGGTCTTTATTGCTTTACATTGCCTGAGTGGCGATCATGGGGCCTCAACGCCGAAACGCTTCAGCAGTACAGGTCTGAGGCTGAACAGGTGCCAATTTTGAGAGCCAGTTTGGCTGATCTTCAAAAGCAAAAAGACGAGTTGGGTGAGGAGTTTGATCTTGTTCATGATTTTGTTTCAGAAGAGTCGGTCGAGCTATTTACATCAAAGTTTTTTACTGAAACTGCCAGACGTTCTAATGTTCGGCTATTGGGGGTCAATCCGTTGCCTGCTGGGGTCCCATACACCTGTATTCAGCCCGATCAGAATGATTTTTCTTTTGATCAATCACTCTCACCTGATTTTTCTTCTGGGCAGGAACCAACGGGTGATTTGGAGCCTCCAGCTGATTCTGTTGCTTCGTCGCCACCTTCCTCAGATCTCGCGCGTATTTTTAAGGTCAACCGCTTTCAGCTTTCCCTTCGTGGCGATTACCTGAATGTGATTGATTATCTCCGCTATCTTAACCAGTACAAACAAACACTTTCACCTGTTTGTTTTGAGGTCTTTGCTACCCCTATTCAGCCCTCGCCTGAGGCTGCTTCAGGGGGTGGAAGCAATCCAGAGCCCCGCTATGTTGGTGAAGTTACCGTTAAATTGATTGTAGATATTCCGCAACGTCAAGCATCTGCAACCACTGCGCCTATCTCCAACGAGTAAGGCGCTCGTCTTGCATCTTCCTCCCTCCAGTCTTTTATTTCAGCCAATGTCTTCACCAGCTCGCCCGATGATTAGCTCGGCCTTGGCCTTGGTGTCTGCTCTTGGGGGTGTTGGTGCTGATATAGGCCTGGTGAATTTTTCTGCGGAAGCGAGAACGGTCAGAACTCGAACTCAGCTCACTGATGCCGATTTCGTGAGAATGCGTCTTTTGCGCTCGAATGGACGCGTTGCCATCGCGATCGATCTGTCAGGAAAGGTTGAACGGGTCAACCAAAGTGTTCTTGCTTCTTCTTGGAACGGAACGATCAGTACCGAGCAGCAGCAGCGAATGATTAAAGGGCAGGCAACTGTTTCGATTCCTGAGTTAGGCAATGCTGAAGCCTCTTTGATTCGTAGTGGTGGTGGTTTGATTCTCAGTGTGATGCGTAAGGACGGCCGTCGGATGAATGAGGCGGTGGTTAGTGAAACTGCAACGGGTCTTGTCTTTGCCTTCACACCCCAGTCTGTCCCCACTTCCGAAACAGGATTTCTTGATCCAGTGAAACCCAGGCGCTTGCCACAGCAAGCCTATGCACCTCGCTTGCAAAGGCGTGCCGTCGCTCCTGCCGTTGGTGATATCGCTGTTGGTACGACTGCTATCCCTAACCCAAATCTTCTCAACATCACTGGGCCGGTGGTCTCTGTGAAGTATCGGCAAACCAATGCCCGCCATGCTTTTGAAGATCTCGTTTCCAGGGGTGGATATGGCTTTGTGTGGGTACCGGTGGATCCACGATTTACATCGAGTGTTAGTTCAACTTCTAACTCCTCCGCAGCACCAGATCCTGCTGGTCTGAATCCGATGGGTCCAGCAGCTCAGGCTCAGCCCACCTCAACATCGATGTTGGCTCCAGGTTCATCTGATGCCGGAAAACCTGATTCCATTCGCTACGTCAACATGACGATGCGAAATCAGCCCTATTCCCGTGTATTCAATGCACTGTTGATGGCGACACAGATGCAAGCCAAGCTTGAAGATGGTTTGGTGTATGTGGGTCCCAAGGTTCGTGAAACGATCATTAAATCCCGTTTTGCTCGTACATATCGGTTGAATCAGGTGACGGCCAGTTCAGCTGCCGATTATCTTGCCAACTTAGGGGCGACGGTCACCAAGACTCAAACACGCTCTACAGCTGTGACCCAAGGCTCTTCGGGTGCTGAAGCCATCAGTGGAGCACCAAATTCTTCGACGACAACGTCAGATAAAACCACCTACGTTCAACCCTATGGATCCAAGACTGGTCCTCTTTTAGGTTTGCTGGCAACGACTGATGAGCGCCTTCAGTCAGTCACTTTGGTGGGAAATGATCAATTGATTCGTACGGCCGAGCAATTTCTCAAAAAAATTGATCTACGTCAGCGCCAGGTTGCTTTGTCGATCAAGGTTTTGGATATCACGCTGGATAATGTCAAAACCTCTGAGAATTCTTTTGCTTTTCGAGCAGGTAATAGTTTCATCGTAAGTGATCGCGGCAAATTAATTGGCTCTTTTGGTAGTTATCTTCCTCCGAATGATTCAACCTTTAACACGATGGCTGGTGGTGCATCATCTGCTAAATCCGAATATATTGAACTTGAGGAAGGCCAAACTCGCTTTCCTGAGGAACCTCTCGACCCTGCTCCTGTTAATCCTGGAAGAGCTTTTGACTATGACACTCTTTATAATCTTGTACGTTCTAAAATTGAATCAAGTTCTACCAAGGTTGTTGTTTCGCCCACTTTGATCCTCAGTGAAGATCCCAAGCCTATACCCAGTGGTTCTTCTGATGCCTCAACAGATGGTTCGAGTGCCTCGATTGGGCGGCCCAATGCCAATGAAGCTTTCATTGTCTCGGGTATAGAAGAAATCACAAGTTATCAGGTTCAAGCCGGTCAAAATGGTGCTCCGAACACCTGTCAGCCTGTATTTAAAAATGCTGGATTGAGGCTCGGTGCGAAGGTCACAAAGATCGACGACAATGGTTTTGTCTCTTTTGTGATGTCTCCTGAGATTTCAGCTGTTGTTGGTTCTGGTTCAGATATTCCAGGCTGCGGGCCCATTAAGCGAATGATTCAGCGTAGGCTCGACACAGGAAATCTCCGTGTTCGCGCTGGCCAAACGTTGATTTTGACGGGTGTGATTTCTGAAACTGATCAAGAAATCATTAGTAAGTGGCCGATTCTTGGAGATATTCCAATTGTGGGTCAGTTTTTCCGGAGCCGTAGAGGAACGCGTGAAAAACGTGAGCTTGTGATTATGGTGACTCCCCAGATTATTGATGATACCCAGGGTGGTATCTATGGATATGGCTATACACCGAGTCGGCAGGCTGCTACGTATTTGTTAAATTGATGCGCATTAGGGAGCGACAACGCAACTTCCTCCATTCATATCTGCAAGCTGCCCCATCCAGCCACTTCCACAATAGTTGCCTCCACCGAATGATATCGTTTTGATCTTCACAGGATTAGTTGATCTAATATTGTTATTGTAACTTCTATAGCTTTGTGCAAATGAGCCGCTATATCTCTTTCCTCCTAGGTAAATAGTTCCACTAGTCCACGTTCCTCCATCTGACAGCAATACAATCTCTTTAACATTTTGGTCTTGAATCATGCGATTTGTGTGTCGCCATGGGTCCGTTCCACCCCTGGGATAAAGTCCGTTTACTAATTGACGTAGGTAAGCCCTGTTATTCGCAGTCAGTTTCTTCGGTCCGTTCCATGCTGTTCTTTCAGTTCCCCAGCCGCTGCTTGAGAAGGCTGTGACATTAATCTCTGCATCATCTGAGCACGAATCGATCGCCCTTAATAGTTCTCTTTTTGCACGACCCATTCGATTGTTTCCCCATCCCATTGAACCTGAGACGTCAATTAGAAATGATGTTTTGTCGCATGTGATTGGTTGACCACCAAAGTTACAGCCTGATCCGCTTTTGCATTTGGATACCGTATTGGAGTTGGCTCCAGCAACTGCATCTTGTTTCATGACTTCGGTCATCGCTGAGCCCTGACGTTGTGTTGTTCTTCCTTCGGCTGTTATACCCGGTAAATCACGTCCATTATTGAGGGTAATTGTGAGTTTTGCCATTCGCTTGAGCCTTTGATCAATACAAACTTCGATTCCACCTCGTTTGATGTGTTTCCATCTTGTGCTTGGGCATTTTAGGGATCGGTTCGTTGATTTGCTTATGTGCCTAAGAATTTCTGTGTTACTTGTTTTATCTGCTGTGTAGTAACCGAATTTGTTGATATTTGTGCCGATTCGATGAAGTTTAATCTCTTCTGTATTTCCTACTGTTCCATAAACAATTGGGCATTCAACAGCTTTCAGATCGGGCTTGCCGGTACTAATATCGTAAGCACCCAAACTCATAGCTTGATCTGGGATATCTACGGCAAATAAAAATTCAATTCCTTGTTGTTTGTACGTATCACATCCTTTTGGTAATTCACTCTCCACATCAATCAGTTGCTCGCCATTCCTGATCTCTTGCTGAATTTGATCAATTGCACTGTCCGCCAGTTCGATAGCTGCTGAATTGCGTTCACTCTGTTTGTTATTGTTGACGATTACTTGTGAGAGTTTCATCCCAGCTGCAACAGTCAATGATGCAACAAGGGCTCCGACGAGCAATTCGGTCAAGGTAAAGCCGGTCTGCTGATATTGTTTGGTTTGCTCTTTTTTTGACTTTAAGTGATCCATTTTAGCGACTGTATTAATGTGATTTTGCATTGATTTAACCTTCATATCCTCTCTTGGTTCTCAAGCATTGTCAACATTCGAGGCCGGAGATTGCGGATACTGCATTCCCGACAGTTAACTTGTTCATTTTCCTCTGTTTAATTCTGATGTGTCCTGTGAGGTGTTGAACCACGACACAGAGTTCTGGTGCTTGGCTCGTAAAGGGATCGCTATCACTTTGATAGCCCAACACAAAAGTAGCATTGTTGCTTCCTGCTTTAATTGGGTCAATATGTATAAAACCCCGCGGAGAAAAGGTGATCTCTTTGAAGTTTGTTCCGATGAAGATTTTCTCCACTTCTCTGTCTTTGACAGTTGAATTTATCACTTTTTCCTCAGTACTCTGTGCTCCAAAAGTATCAGACGTTTTTTTCTGGATTACTGCGCTTGTGCATGAGCTTTTTAGGTCTGCTCCACTTATTGTGCAAGTTGCTCCCCATCGCTTGGCATCACTTTTAATTTGCTCAAGGTTTGCTTTTAAGGCCAGTTGTCTTGTTTTGATCGTTTGAAAATGCTTCCAATTGATCAGGCTTGGAACACTGATTGATGCCAAAATGCCTGTTATGACGATTACAAAGATCATCTCTGTAATTGTGTATCCATTTTTATTTCTGCCTCTTCTCTTCCTTTCTTGGTGATTTAGTACTGGCATAACGAATGAGCTGGTGGTGACAGGTCGACAGAGCCAATGGTTTTTAGGTTTGCGCTATCAAATAGAACTTGTGCTAATTCTCCTTCTAAAGTATATGTAACCCTGATGATACTTTCATCCATCAGGGTTATACTTTGATTCGCTTGGGTGGGGGCTTCTGGCTTTTTAACAGTGACGATTCGTTTTAGACCACTCTTTGCATTTTGCAGGCCCTTAAAGACTTGATGTGTTTGAGTGTTGAAGCTGATTTCACCATCTTTGATCAATGGAGAAGCTGCAATGGCACGTTGTGCTAGATATTTGCATTGGCCAACTCCAGCCGTTGATTGTTGGCAACTTCGGTTTGTTGCATAACATGCACTCTGTGATTGTGTCTTCTTTTCATAAAGGTAGCTTTCCAACTCAAGTTTAATCTCTGTTAAATCGTCGTCGACTGTTTGTGAAAGTGCCTGTCTTAACGACGACCGATAATTAATGAACTGATACTTGTTTGTGATTGTGACTGATGTGGCGACCAGAATGGCCAAAATTACTGCTGAGATAATGGTTTCGAGAAGCCCGAATCCACTTATTGCTATTGGTCGTGGCTTGTTCGCCTGCTGATTCTTGCTCGTTAGTAAATATTTTGCTTTCATTTCTACTTGTTTAGTATTCGTTGCGGATCGACCAGGATTTCACTTTGAGCTCGGTATTCTGGCAGGCCAAAGTTGTATTCTTGGCCATATCGACTCACCATTTCGTCAATGAACTGATTGTTGAATTCCCAGTTGTGACTTGTGCTCGAGTTGATCCAGTCTTTTCTGTATCTTGAGTTTGTTGGTTCGCGGCTTAAGCATACATTTCTTGCCCATACAGCCCCTTTAAAGCGTCTTTGTGCATTTGCGATATCAGCATTATTCCATAGGCTCGTTAGCTGCACGTTGTAATAACGGCTTAATCCATATGTATTCTGTGCCATCTGGCTTTCGTAGATGTTGCTGTTAATTAGATTTCTTGTCGTCCATCCATACTGATAGCTGCATTGATAGCAACGGTACCAAGATGAATAGTACCAGTAGTATCGACGGCACCATTGCCAGCCACATACTCTTCGATAGCTTTGCTCTCGGTATTGCATTGGCCTCTCACGTTGGATACGTGCTGTTTTTCCTGAAAATGAAAGTCCATGTGTTGTAATTCTTCCTGTTCTCAGATTGTGCCGCATGATGATATTATTTGGTATATAAACCCTGTAGTACCGTGCCCAATAGGGAAGATTGTTGGTTATAAGTTCTCCCACCCCTGTGTAGGAGTTGTTGTTGATTTTTGCATCTATTGCTTTTAAAGCACGATTGTTCTCATCTCTTAATTCATACAGGTTTGCTGAGCTTTGATTGTTTCTTCGAGCGACATGTAGATAACCCCCCTTGTTAACGACAGCGTACTTGTGCTGTGAGTTGTGATCCTGTACCCACTGATAGCGCCCCTGGCTGTTCCATGATTTGGCGACACCCGCAGATACCAAAGTGCTACTGGGTGCATAAATAAATGCATTGAGGGATTCATTGCTCCTTCCAGTGCTCTGAATCGTAAATGTCCTCCCCCCTGTTGTTAACGGCCTTGCTTCGCCGGTGTGCCGATAATTGGGGCGACTATCAATGTCACACTGGACCCTCTCATTTACTTGGCTATTTGCTTCTCCCGTATCTGCCTGGATAATCGTTAATTGGCTGGCTTTGCCATTCCCACATTGTGAATTGAATGAGGTCACATTGCAGATTTTTGCTCCAGGTGCAATATGAATATCTCCCTTTACTTTTAAAGTGACAGGATTCGATGTATTGATTTCGAGTCGACTTCCCGGCAATAGGTACAAGTCATCAAATTGATATATCCCACCAGGACCTAAACGGTTGGTTGTTTGACCGTTCTCACCCTTCCGGAGCATGACGGTTCCTCTGTTGCTGGAGGGGCCACTGTTTTTGGGATGGCTCCCAAGATCACTAGGAAATTTCGCTGGAAACACTGTTAGACCTCCATATTGGCTGCTTCCACTGATGGGAGATCTTGTGTACGTTGTACGGAATTTCTGAATTTGATTTCCGCACTCGTTTGCACCAAAGATATTTTTACGCAGTAAGATAGATCCTGTAGGAATACCTGTATTGCTTGTGATTCTGAGGTTTGATAGAGATATTGGTTCTCTCTCATTTCCATTGTACCCGGCAGAAAGAAATGCAAAGCCTGACTGATTCATTGTTCGGGCAATTTGCAAATTGATCATTGCTGATCGCCCGGCTTTATTGACTCCCCCGTCGTTGCCACCAATCAAGCTGACAAGCTGTTGGCGGCTTGTTCCCGTCGTGATGATTTCGTTGGTGGTATAACTGTGCACAAAACCCGTTGCTGCTGGTTTCACATCAGGATTGAGTTTGATTCCCTGTTGATAAAATGTTTGTTGTATCGCCCGGTGGGGAGCAAGCCAATTTAGGGCTTGATTGGTATTTGGTTTGCACATCGGTGCTTTTTGCCTGCCTGCACCTTGTTTCCAGACGCCATCGAGCCAATATGCAGTCGATGGATTTTCAAGTACACCAGGCTTTGCTCTTGTTGGACATTCTGCGCTGGGGGTATTTTTCGAGCATCCATCGGCTACCCAGAAGTAGTGATAGATATTTCCACCGTCGGTGTCGTTGAGAAGTGTTTTGTATTGCGTTCTAAGGGAATCAAGCCCTGTACGTCCAATAAATCTCAGAAAGTCGAAACGTGTTCTTTGATTGCTGTTCATGGCGATGTACACGGCCCCCATTAAGCTGCTCGTCACGATTAAGCCAATAAATAAAGTAAGGGGCAAAGAAAAACCTTCCTGCCCCTCTCTGATTTTTATTTTTTTCTTGTTCTTCATCCCCTAAGTGTTATGCGCACTTAGCTGTTTTTGTGTCTGTTGTTGATTTTTGGTCGTAAACTTGGGTTGTTTTGGCCACTTTGCTGTAGCACCCAGTGACTGACAGGCCTCCTGTGAATGTTGAAGTGGGTGCGGCTGTAATCTTTGTTTCATCAGTAGTCTTGCTCAGGGTAATTGTGTAGAGACCTGAAGGTAAGTTCCAGCTGGTCCCTTTCGTCACAGCAACCGCTTTTACCCCTTGGCAGGCCGTTGGTGTTGTGCCTGCGCATGAGGCAATTGCCACGTATTGCGCAATATCTGCGGCATCGTCCGCAATTTCGGTGTTTTCCGCATAGAACGCCTGTGCCGCTTTGATGTAGGACGCCACAGCTGTTGATGCTTCTTTCTGCTTTGCCTTGATGCCCGCGCCCTCAAAGGCCGGGATTGCGATAGAAGCAAGAATTCCAATGATCACCACAACGATGATCAGCTCCACCAGGGTGAATGCATTCATACGGCCCAGGCGCCGCTTCTCCATCAGGCGCAGGATGAGCTTTCTCTCCAGAGCTGACATGGGCTTGATTTTGGTTTGGGCTAACCGCTCCACTCTACTTTTTTCTTTTATGGTTTGTCTCCCCCTGAAGGATTCCACTGCATGACGTCATTGTCTCGTTTCTCCTTGCATGCGTTTCTTGCATAAATCCGCCCGCTTTTTTGTGAATGTTTAAGCGTCCGCTTGTGCTGTCGTTGATGCTGCCATTTTGTGGTTCCTTAAGCCTTGCTGCCGATCCGGATGCTCTCTCGCAGGCGTTGCTCGAGCGCCGTTGTGAGGCATGCGATCTGCGTTCCGCCGATTTGGTCCACGCCGATCTTTCTACTGCTCGCTTGCGGAACGCCCAGCTTCAGTTGGCGAACCTGAGTCAAGCCAATCTTGAGGGTGCGGATCTCTTCGCTGCTGATCTACGACAGGCCATCTTGGCCGGTGCGTCCTTGCGTGGTGCTGACTTGCGTTCGGCACGTCTTGAGGGTGTTGATCTCCGTTCATCTGATCTCACAGGTGCTCTACTGGACGATGCCGCTTTAATTCGCAGTCACTGGCGTGGTGCCATCGGTCTTCAACCTGATTGGTTGAGTGCAGCGCATTTCCACAACGCCGGTGTTGCTGAAGCTGAGGCCGGCCGTTGGCCTGCTGCTGAACAACTCTTTACCGCTGCCCTTGCGCTTGTTGAAGATGAACCCTTGAGTTGGGCCGGTCGGGGGGTGAGTCGGGGTTTCCAAGGCAAAGTTGCCCTGGCTGCATCAGACCTTGCCAAGGCCGAAGCGCTTTCGAGAGCCAGCGGAGATTTTGAGTCTGCAGAGCGCCTTAAGCAACTACAGCTTCAGGTTCTTGAAAGCGTTGAGCCTGAATTAACGCAAGGCGGAAATGGTCTTGGCGGTGCCGCTTTGGAAGGTGTTGCTGGCACGTTGAAGCCTTTTTCCTCAGTTCTGCAGAGTCTTGCTCCTATCGCTTTGAAATTTCTGATGCCTCTTCCGTTCTGATTCACCAGAGGGGATGTGCGCGCATGGGTGAGTCGTCTGTAGGGGCTTGGTTCGGCCTGCTCTCGTCGAAGCTTGCATTCGCCAAGCTGCTCTCGAAAGCATTCGGTAGATCAGCTGTTCTCAGTGGCAAGGGTTCTGCTTGAAGTTCTAAAAGTTCCTCAATACTTTTTTGAAGAATTCCTCCGTCCCAGACAATCGTTTGGTCGGGATAGCCAATGCCAACGAAGTGTGTGCCATTGATTCCGCCAAACGCCAGTCCAAGATCTTCCGCAATTCCCTGGAAAACACCAATTCCGCTCGAATACGGAGGTCTCCAGGTGTAAATCTCTTCCCCTATGCGTTCGTTCTGCGTTTCGATGCTCTTGCAGACGCTGGTCTCCAGAGCTGTGCCACCACCTGTGCTGTTGTAAATGGTCGTGCAGACCAAGGGGGCTGCAGATGCTGCACAAGTGCCGCTAATAAGTGTGGCAAAGGCCACAACACATGTTGCTCTGAAGTGTTGTGCTGCCAAAGTTCACAAGCATTCTTAAACAAATTAATGGTGTTGGCTCGATTCACCAACTCCAGGGGGGACTGTTTGTTTCTTGGATCCTGCCTTGCTTAGGCGGCAAGTGGCATTTCGCCATCGCTGCCAAAGCTCCGAACTGCGGGGCTGGCTGGCAGCAACTGCCGCACCGTGTTGATCACCGCCTGTTGCTGGTCGATCGTTAACTCCGGGAAGATCGGCAGGCTCAGTACCTGGCTGCATAGCTGTTCCGTGACTGGCAGGGATCCTTGTTTTAAGCCCAGGTGGGCGTAGGCCGGTTGCCGGTGGATCGGAATTGGGTAGTAGATAATCGTGCTCACCCCCCGCTCCTGCAGCGTCTGCTTAAGCCAGTCGCGGCAGCAGCTCTCCGGGATTCCGTGGCGTGCACTGGTGGTGGAGGAATTGCAGCTGGCGTTGCAGAGGGGTTGGCTGGTGGGGCAGCTACCTATGCGAACCACGAATTGGTTCCAGCTGTGGCCTTCGTTGGAGGACGGCAGGGTGAGTCCTTGGAGATCCCCAAGGGCATCTCGGTAACGGGAGGCAATGGCTGTGCGGTTGCTGATCCAGCTCTCCAGCTTCGGCAGTTTCACGTTCAGAACTGCTGCCTGAATGGCATCAAGGCGGCTGTTGTACCCAAGGCTGGTGTGCAGGTAGCGCTCGGGCATGCCATGCACGGCCAGCTCGCGCATGGCCTGGGCCAGATCGGCATCGCTGGTGGTGACGGCACCAGCGTCACCGGCCGCACCGAGGTTTTTGGTGGGGAAAAAACTGAAGCAGCCCGCATCACCAAAGCTGCCTACAGGTTGGCCATTCCATCGGGCTCCCGTGGCCTGGGCGCAGTCTTCGATCACCTTCAGTTGATGGCGCTCCGCAATCGCCATCAACTGGTTCATGTCCACCGCACGGCCAAACAGATGCACCGGCATCAGGGCCTTGGTGGCCGGGGTGATCGCGGTTTCGATTTGGTCGAAATCGATCAGGTAGGTGCTGGGGTCGACATCCACGAACACCGGTGTGGCGCCGACGGCGCTGATGGCTTCAGCGGTGGCGAAAAAACTGAACGAGCAGGTGATCACCTCATCGCCTGCACCAATGCCGAGGGCACGCAAGGCCAGGATCAGTGCATCGGTGCCGCTGTTGCAGCCCACGGCGTGGTCGCAGCCGACGCTGACGGCAAAGGCTTCCTCGAATTGTTTGATCTGCGGTCCGCCGATGTACTGACCGCTGCGCAACACCGCAAGAACCGCCTCTTCGAGGTCCACACCCAGATCGTTGATCTGCTGGCCGAGGCTGAAGGGAGGTACCTGCATGAAGGAAAGCTTAAGTGGCTCCGCCGAACCACTCCGGTTCGTGTCCGGGGTTCCACTTCACATTGCAGCCCACTGAGGCTGTTTGCTCCGGGTTTACCGGTGCTCTCGTCAGCACGGAAATGAGGGCGGCCCGCAGGTCTCGGCCGTCGAGGGGCTGATCATTGCCGGGTCGGCTGCCGTCCAACTGGCCCCGATAACGGAGGGTCTGTAGGCCTTTGCTATCGGGTGAAAACAGGTAAAACTCCGGAGTGCATGCAGCCTGAAGCGCTTTGGCCAGGTTCTGCTGCTCATCCAGCAGATATGGAAAGCTCCAGCCGTGGCGCCGGGCTTGATCCGCCAGTTGTTCCGGCCCGTCCTGGGGGTGGGTGATCAGGCTGTTGCTGCTCACGCCGACCAGTTGCACCTGGTCGGCGAAGTCGTGCTCCAGCCGGGTGAGCTCTGGCTCCACGTGTTTCACAAACGGGCAATGGGCACAAAGCACCATCAGCAGCAGGGGCCGATGGTCCAGCGATTGGCTGTTCAGCCGGCCGCCCGTGACCTGGGGCAGATCAAAACCGTGCAGCGGCGTGTTCAGCGCCAGCATCGTGGATGGTGTCAGGGCCATGACGCGCAGGCAGATGCGGCGAATCTGCTTCAGGATGGCCACCTCCGGTGGTGATGGATGCCGCGCCTGCGTCTGATTTGGGGAGTTTCGTTACTGCTGGCGGCCTGCGGTGCCCCTAAGGAACCGCCCAGCTGGCGCTTGTTCCCTTTGCAGCGGTACGTGCCCCATGACGGCGTGGCCGTGGTGAGTCAGCCGGATGGGTATGGGATTCATATCTATTTGGAAACAGACACCAGCTTCGCGGGGGTCTGTCGTCCCCGATGGCTGCCAGATCCAGCCCGTCTGTTCAACGGCAACGGATCCACCCCATTCAGTTCTGGTCTGGCGACCCGCCAGGAGTTTTTCGATGCGGTGTCCCGGCGTGATGTGCGGGCTTTGCTGGAGAAGGAGCTGGAGGCACTATGCGAGGCCCGCGCACCAGATGAGCGCTGGCAGTGGACTGAGCCGCCCCTCAGCGAAGAGCAAGTGCTCCCCGTTCAGCTGCCATCTCTGGAGGAAGAGGACCTGCTGACCAATCCTGTGGAGGAACTGAAGCGGGTCCGGCAGTTGCTTAAGGATCAGCAGGATGGGGAGTAGCCCTCCCAAACCACTGCTTCGGCGTCCCGCCAGTAGCGGCTGAAACGCCCCAGCCGCGGTGGACGTTCCAGCTCCACGAAGGGCTTGGGATCCATCAGCTCCAGCGGAAGTTCCGCATCGATGGCAGCGCCAATACGCTCCAGGCGAGGATCCACCACTGTGCTGCTGATCACGCCATCTGCCTGGTGGCGGCACGCAAAGGCCAGCACCTCGGCCGCTACATCCCCCTTGCGCAAAGTGAGGGGCAGGTCGAGAGCGTTTTCGTAGAGGAAGCCGATCCGTTTGCGGCTGATTCGTGCTTCCTGGATCCAACGGGTATCAAATACAAACACCGCTGGGGCCTCGGGCCAGGCCTGCAGCGCCGGGTTGCTGGCGCCGAGAGCTTCCTCGTGAATCCAAAGGATCGGACGTTGAAAAGACATGAGGACTCTCCTGCTTATCGCTTGGGACGGGCCAGGGCGGCACTGGTGCCTCCGCTGCTCCGGCGTTGGCGGTTGCGTTGGTGGTTGCGGTCGTTGCCGCTGTTGCGAATCGCCGGCATCGGGGAGAACAACTGGTTCTCCAGTTGCTCGTAGCTGCCGTCGAACGGGCAGTTGTTGGCACTGGAGCAGTTGTCGCAGTAGTGCCCGTCGCTATACCTCTCCAGGTTGCCGCGATTGAAAAAGTAGGGCTTATGGCTGAAGGTGCTGGCCACCCACTGCCAGCTCAGATGGTTGCTGGCTGGGTCGCCATCCAGCAGGTGCTCCAGGAACCAGTCGGCCCCGGCCTTCCAGTGCACCCGTCGCCAGTGCACGAGCCAGGCGGCCATCCACATCCGGGCGTGGTTATGTAGCCAGCCGGTGCTCACCAGTTGATCGCGAAAACGATCCATGCAGGCCAGCCCCGTGGTCCCTTCGCGCACATCGGCCGGCAGTTCCCGGGTATAGGAACAGGCGTCATGGCCCGTTTTGAACGGTTCCTGATCGTTGTGGATGTCGTCGCATAGATCGAGCCACATCCGTTGCCAGAAGTCGCGCCAGCCGAGTTCGTTGATCAGCTTTCCGCCCTCATCGCGGTTGCGGATTCGTGCAAACACGGAATCGCGAACCTCCGCGAGGCCCAAAACACCATGGCGGATGTAGGGCGACAGTCCGGTGACCGCGCCCTTGAGATGGTTGCGGGTTTTGGCGTAGCGCCTTGCGTCAATGCGCCGCAGCTTGTCATCGGCTGCCTCACGACCACCGCGTATCGGGCTAAGAGTCCCTTCCGCCTCTGGAAACTCTTGCGCCAACAGGGCATTGAGGGCATCGCGGGAGGCGAATTGCCGCGGCAGGTCGCCGTTGATCGGGGGTGACGCAGCGCTGGGCACCGGCCTTCGTCAGCAAAGGAGCGGTGATCTTGGCGGGGGATGGGGGAGAATCGCGCGAATTCAACCCGTTCCGGTCTGTCCTGATGCTGCTTGATCTCACCGGCAAGAAGATTCTCGTTACCGGCATCGCCAATAACCGTTCCATCGCCTGGGGCATTGCTCAGCAGTTGAAGGCGGCCGGCGCTGAGCTGGGCATCACTTATCTGCCGGATGAAAAGGGCCGCTTTGAGTCCAAGGTGCGCGAACTCACCGCACCCCTCGAGCCCAGCCTGTTTTTGCCCCTGAACGTGCAGGACGCCGACCAGATGGCCGAGGTGTTCGGGGAGATCAAGGAAAAATGGGGGGTTCTCGACGGCCTGGTGCACTGCCTGGCTTTTGCAGGCAAGGAAGAGCTGATCGGCGACTACAGCGCCACCACCGCTGAAGGCTTTGCTCGTTCCCTCGATATCAGCGCCTATTCCCTGGCTCCTCTCTGTGCTCATGCCAAGCCGCTGTTCAGCGAGAAGGCCGGCGTGATCACCCTGTCGTATCTCGGCGCTGAGCGGGCTATCCCGAACTACAACGTCATGGGTGTGGCGAAGGCCGCGCTGGAAGCGTCTGTTCGCTACCTCGCCGCTGAGCTGGGTCCCGAGAAGCAGGTGCGCGTGAATGCCATTAGTGCTGGTCCGATCCGCACCCTGGCCAGCTCCGCCATTGGCGGCATCCTCGAGATGATCCACAACGTGGAGGAGAAGGCTCCCTTGCGTCGCACGGTCACCCAGATGGAGGTGGGCGGCACCGCAGCCTTCCTGCTCAGCGATCTGGCCAGCGGCATTTCCGGTCAGACCATTTATGTGGATGCGGGCTACTGCGTCACGGGGATGTAAGGCACGATGTGAACAGAGGAGGTGGAGTGATGACACGCCAGGGAGACATTCATCGGGTCACCGGTGAAACCGATGTGAAGGTGCGTCTGGATCTGGATGGCTCCGGCCAGTGCCAGGCCAATACCGGAGTGGCATTCCTCGATCACATGCTTCACCAGATCAGCAGCCACGGACTGATCGACCTGGAGATCAATGCGGTGGGAGACACCCATATCGACGATCACCACACCAATGAGGACGTGGGGATTGCCGTGGGGCAAGCTTTGGCTCAGGCCCTGGGAGACCGCCGTGGTATCCATCGCTTCGGGCACTTTGTGGCACCGCTGGATGAGGCCCTGGTGCAGGTGGCACTGGATTGTTCCGGTCGCCCGCATCTCAGCTACAGCCTGACGATTCCCAGCCAGAAGATCGGCAGCTACGACACCGAGCTGGTCAAGGAGTTCTTCGTGGCGGTGGTCAACAACAGTGGCCTCACCCTGCACATCCGTCAGCTGGATGGCGTCAATTCACACCACATCGTGGAAGCCTGTTTCAAGGCCTTTGCCCGGGCACTGCGCATGGCCACCGAGGTGGATCCACGCCGGGCCGGTGCTATCCCCAGCAGCAAAGGGGTTCTGGAGCAGGCCGGCGCCAACTGATAGCGGCGCCGCGCTTCACAGTCCGTTACGAGAGGATGGGAGCACGTTGATCGTTCGCCCGTGACCGTCGCCCCCGCCCGCAGCTACGACCGCAGCGACTGGTCCAGCGCCTTCGTCAATGTGGAGGAGGAGCTCACCGATGTGGCCTTAACGCCGGTGCGTGGAAGCGTTCCGGCGGAGCTTCAGGGCACCTTCTACCGCAATGGCCCCGGGCGTCTGGAGCGCGATGGACACCGCGTCCATCACCCCTTCGATGGCGACGGCATGATTGCGGCGATGCGGTTTGAGAACGGCAGCGTCCAGCTCAGCAACCGCTATGTCCGCACCGAGGGCTGGCTGGCGGAGGAGAAGGCTGGCAAGGTGCTTTACCGGGGGGTCTTCGGTAGCCAGAAGCCCGGTGGTCGTTTGGCCAATGCGTTTGATCTGCGCCTGAAGAACATCGCCAACACCAATGTGGTGCGCCTCGGCGATCAGCTGCTCGCTCTATGGGAGGCTGCCGAGCCCCATGCGCTGGATCCCCGCACCCTGGAGACTCGCGGTCTTTCGCGGCTCGATGGTGTGCTGAAAAAGGGTGAAGCCTTCAGTGCGCACCCCCGCTTCGATCCCGGCCATAACGGCCGTCCCTGCATGGTCACTTTTGGGGTGAAGACCGGCCCTCGCAGCACCATTCGCTTGATGGAGTTCGCCACCGATGGCCCCCAGGCCGGTGCGTTGCTGCATGACCGCTCCGACAGCTTTCCCGGTTTCGCCTTCCTCCACGATTTCGCCATCACCCCCAACTGGGCGGTGTTCCTGCAGAACGCCATCGCCTTCAATCCCCTTCCTTTCGTAACCGGCGAAAAGGGTGCGGCTCAGTGCCTGGCGTCCCAACCCGGTGGGAAAGGGCGTTTCTGGCTGATACCGCGAGATTCCGGTCGTTTTGCCGGTCAGAAGCCGCGCATCCTCGAAGCCCCCGACGGCTTCGTCTTCCATCATCTGAATGCGTTTGAAGACGGTGATCATCTCGTGGTGGAGAGCATCGTCTACGACGATTTCCCGTCCATCGGTCCCGATGACGACTTCGCTCAGGTGGATTTCGACACGGTGCCGGAAGGAATCTTGCACCGTTGTCGCCTGGATCTCAGCAGGGAATCGGTGCAGACCGAGCGGATCAGTGAGCGCACCTGCGAGTTCGCCATGGTCAATCCCGAGCGTCAGGGTCTCAGCGCTCGCTATGCCTGGATGGCAGTGGCCGAGCGGGAGACGGGCAATGATCCGCTGCAGGCGATCCAGAAGCTTGACCTCGATTCCGGTGCCACCCACACCTGGAGTGCGGCACCGCGTGGCTTCGTGAGTGAGCCGCTGATGGTGCGCCGACCCGGTGCGGAGTCCGAGGACGACGGCTGGGTTCTGGACTTGGTCTGGAACGGAGCCCGTGCCGCATCTGATCTGGTCATCCTCAACGCCAGTGATCTTGCTGAAGTGGCGGTGCTGGAGCTGCCCTTGGCTGTTCCCCATGGCTTGCACGGCAGCTGGGCCCCGGCAAGCTGACAGCTAGTAGTTGCTTCGGTTGTGCGGAACCCGCGTCAAACATTGAGCATCGGTTGGGGCGCCTTGTCTGTTGCAACCACAGGCTTGCTTCTGCTGTCTCCGCGGGTGCCTGTGATGGCGGCTGCTCCGTCCTGTGCGGGGACGTTGTTGCAGTTGTCTGTTGTTGAAGAGGGCAAGACCGCGGTAGCCAGTTTTCGCTTCTCATTGGCTGTGTCCGGTGAAGGATCCACCGGGCAGGCTGCGTTGACGCAGCTGAATCAACGCTTGGCCCGGTTGCGTCACTTGCTGAAACCGTTCATTCAGGGACGCCTGATCGTTCCATCTCCGTCCACATATCCACGTTCTGGAAGCAATGGGGCCAAACAATCCTTTGTTGCCAACACCGGTGTTTCCGGTGAGGTGAAGCGGCAGATGTACAACCAGCTCATCCAGACAGTGGGCGGACAGCCCGGCGTGCGGATGCAGGGGATGAAGTCCGTCGCCAATGACAAGGCCGAGACAGCGCTTCAGCAACGGTTGACGGCTGCGGCACTGCGGCGTGGCATGGCCGAAGCCGATCACACCGCGGCGGCGATCGGAGCCACCCGGGCGCGACTGCTCAGGATCAATCGCAGTAACGCGATGCATGGGCCCCGGCGGGTTCAGCTGTCAGAGGCCATGCGCGCTGGTTTCGATCCAGGTGAAGCCCCGGAACCAACGGCAACGGTGCGGATGGAGCTGCTCTACTGCCTCACATAGCCAGCTGATACCTTGAGCTCTCAGGCTGGGAATCTGGTGTCGATTGAATTCACGCGTCCGCAAATCAATCGTGATGAGCGGATGCTGTGGATCCATGCCGGTCCCCATAAGGCAGCCAGTAGTTACGTCACCGAGCGACTTCGACAAAACCGGGACCATCTCGCAGCCCAGGGTGTGTTGATGGACGGTGATGACAATCGTCTGGCCAACGCCATCGCACAAAAGAACTATGCGCCTGTTGAGGAAGCGCTGGCCACCCTGCCTTCTTCACTTCACAGGGTTTTGCTTAGTAGCTCCTCTTTGGATGATCGGATCCTTAGTCGAACTGCCTTGGGCAGATTGCAGGCTCTGGTTGAGCGTCAGGGGTTTAAATTAGGAGTCAGTTACTTTGTTAGAGATCAGCAGTCTTGGTTGAATTCAGTCTACGCACATCGAGTTCGACGGTTTCGAGAGACGCCTGATTTTGAGCGATATTGTAATTACATTATGCATGATTCTGGCTCGTGGGATATTTCTTATCCATCCAAATTTCGTGTGCTGAGTCGCTTCCCCTCGATTGCGACGTTGTTTCTTCCTTTGTCCAAGCAGGTGGCGATCACCGATCCGTTTCTGGCCTTGGTTGATGCTCTGGGTCTGGATGCTCCATCGGGTGAACAGGGCTGGTTGGCGGGCCGTTCCTCGAAGCAGAACATCCAGCCTGGCGCCCGGGGTATCTGGATGTCGGCTCTGTGTCGCCGCTTGATGGTGGAGACGGGTTTCGATCCGGAAGTGCTGAAGCGGAAGGGCAAGGTCATCCGTGACCTCGCGATCGAACTTGGCTGGGATCGGGAGAAGTTTGACGGTTTCGATCAACCGCTTCATGACAGGGTGTCGGCCTTTTATGCCAGCTCTAATGAGGCTTTTGCGCAGCAACACTGGGGTGTCAGTTGGGACAGCCTCTTCCCAGTGCGGCCTGCGGGGCAACAGGTTTATTCGGGGCCTGAGGCCGAGGTGGAGCGGAAGGAGATGCGAGGTCTGATGGTTCGCGTGCTGCGAGAGCTGCGTTTCCCCTGGCGCTTGCGGCGTCGTTTCTTCTCTCTTTACGACGCCGCTGTGTGAGGGTGGCTTAGATCAGCTAAGGCCTTCGCGCTTGGCCTCTTTCCAAGCCAGCCGTGGCGCGCTCCATAGGGTGGCCAGCACCAGGGGGGTGACTGGCACCGCGGTGATCACGATGAAGGCCTGCAAGGCATCGATGGAGGTGCTGTCCCCTAGGCCTGTGCCGATGCGCAGCAACACCAAGGTCAGGCTGCCAATCATCAAGGCCCAGAACAGCCGCAGCAGAGCTGGCGGCTCATTGCGGCCGCTCACCACCATGGCTGCGGCGTAACTCATCGAGTCGGCGCTGGTGCACATGAACAGCACCACCAGCAATAGACCGATGGGGATCAGCACTCCGGCAAGGGGCAACTGGCTGAGGATGGTCAGTAGTGCTGCTGCGGCACCGTTCTGGGCCAGGGCTTCACTGATGCCACCCCCGGCCAACTCGAGATGTAATCCGGTGCCCCCAAGCAGGGTGAACCAGACGTTGGTCACGATCGGGCAGAGGATCGCCACGGCCAGTACCAGCTCACGGATGCTGCGGCCGCGGCTGACGCCGGCGGTGAAGAGCCCCATTAGCGGCGCATAGCCAAGGAACCAACCCCAGTAGAAGACAGTCCAGCCGTTCACCCAGTTCGAAGGCGCTGCGTTGGGTGCAAGAGCCATCTGCGGCAGATGGACCAGATAAGTGAAAAAGCCGCTGAAAAAGTGCTGGATCAGCCAGAAGCCAGGGCCTAAGAGCACAAGGCCTGCCGCCATGGCCAGAGTGAGCCAAACGTTGAGCTCCGACAGCCACTTGATGCCCTTTTGAATGCCGCTGACTGTGGATGTCGCGAACACAGCGGTCAGCAGCACCACCACCAGGGATTGCAAGCCTGCACTGTCGGTGAGCCAGGGCAATTGCCCTGCAGCGTTGCTGAGCTGCAGGGATAGGAATCCCAGGGGACCAACGGTGCCGGCGATCGCTGCCACCACAGACAAGCCGTCCGCTAGGTGACCGATCGGGCCATCCACCCAGCTGCGCGGAACGATGTTCACCAGCAGGGTGCGGGGACGCAGGGGTTCACCGCGTCGTTCCAGGATCGAGAAGGTGATCGTGGTGGTGGTGGCCACAAGAGCCCAGGCCAGGAACCCCCAGTGCAGAAAACTCACCGCCAGGGCGGGATCCACCGCGGCTGCTGTGCTGCCTTCGACCCCTGCAAAAACCGGTGATGGTGTTTGGAAGTGATACAGCGGTTCGGCAGCGGACCAGAACACACCCCCTCCTGCCAGCAGGGTGCAGATCAGCACCGCACACCAATCGAAGAATTTGAAGCTCGGCTTGGCATCCGCTCCGCCAAGCCGGAGTTTGCCGATAGGGCTGATGGCAAGGATCAGGGCGATCAGAAACAGCAGCACCACCATCCATTGCCAGACCGCCCCCAGGGCATCACTGATTACGGCTTTGCCGGTTTCAGTGAAATGCTTGGCCAGAGCCAGGTCGATGGCCGAGACCAACAGAAAAATCAGCAGCGGGATGGCGCCGACCCAGAGCGGGGGCTGTTGCCACCAGGAGCGCTGGTTCGCGGGGTTGTCAGACATCGGATGAGGGGTGAAAGATCAGGCGCGGACGGCGTCGCGTTGGTGGCTCCAGCAGGAGAGATCCACTGCAGGTTGTTCACCACTGGCGAGGCGTGCCAGAGAATCACCGATCAGAGGAGCGAACTTGAAGGCCTGGCCGGAGCCCCCTGCGAACAGACTCAGCTTCGGGGTGAGCCGATCCAGCACGAAGTTCACATCGCTGGCCATGGAGTACGGGCTGATCACGGTCTCGACTCGTTCCTGAACTCCCTCCAATTCGTTGAACAGGAAGGTGTCGAGCAGCTCCACCAGTCGGGCTGGTGGCTCGGTGACCATGGCGTTGGGTGCGGCGACCCGCAGTTCTCGTGGGGCCCAGTCGATGCCGGCCTTGATCCGGGGCCTGCCATCCGCCGTTTGGCTCAACACGGGGAAGCCGTAGTACAGGCCACCATCGTCGCTTCGTTCTTGCTGGAAGCAGAACCACTGGGGGTAGCGATCAGCGAGTGCTGGGTTGACGGTGTAGTGAGCCCAAAGCATCGGCCACACCTCCAGTTTCGGTGCCAAGCCGAGGGGGGCCAGCAACAGTTGGCTCCAGATCCCGCAGGCCACCACCAGTTGGCTTGCGGCGATGTGCTCGCCGCTCTGCAGGGTGACGCCTCCACCATCTGGATCGAGTCCGGCCACGGGGCAGTGCTCGATCAGCTGATGGCCGGCGTTACGGGCGGTATTGATCCAGTGGGAGAGAACTTTGTCGCTGCGTACGGCACCGGCGGTGGGTTCGAACAGGCCAGTGAAACCGGCCTTCGGCTTCAGCGGGAAACGGGCAGCGATCTGTTCGGCATTGAGGGCCTCGTAGGGGATTCCCTGATCGTCCATGACCTGGCGGGCCCCGGGGATCGATCCCTCGATCGTTTCCTCATCCCAGCTTTCGCCGTAGAAGAGCAGGCCGTGGGTCTCTCTCAGCTGCTCGCCGGCGTGAGTTTCCTCTTCCCGCCAAAGGCGATTGGCCTCCTGGGCCAGACGGCAGAGCACCGGATCGGAATACATCTCCCGGAACATCCGGGTTTCGCCGTAGCTGCTGGCCTTGGCGTGGGCCAGGGTCTTGGCTTCCAGCAGCACCACATCGCGCACGCCGCGGCGGGCAAGGGATGCAGCGCAGCTCAGGCCCGCCATGCCGCCGCCGACGATCACGACCGCTGCGCGGCTGGGCAGTGAGGAGGGCGTGCTCATTCGCTATCTCCAAAGCTCAGGCCGATGGGATCGGTGGAGGGTGTCGCCGCCACTTCCTCGAGGGCGGCACCAACCGACAAACCCTGTTCGCGCTGATTGAGATAGTCGCTTGCCCGCCGGCGCACCTCATCGCGTACGAAGGCATAGACGTCCGTGGCGCCTGCGTCCTTCCAGGCATCGGGGGAGAACCGCTCGATCGAATCGGCGATCACGGCGCCAGCATTCACAAGAGGGTCTGGCAGTACCCGCACACCGCGGCGCCGCAGGTCGTCTGCTAGCTGCGGTTGCTGGAAGGGGGCATTGGCTGCAGGAACCACGGCGGGGGTCTTCAAGGCCGTTGCCATTTCGGCGTTGATCAACCCGGAGATGGAACAGGGCAGCACCAGGTCGAGGTCCAGTTCCCACCAGGCACAGCTCTCGGGCAGAGGCGTCGCGCCGGGAAAACTGGCTCTCTCGCGATCCAGATCCACGGTGAACACCGTCCAGCCGTGATCGACGAGATGACGGGCCACCGTTCCGCCGACGGCACCGCAGCCGTGCACGAGGGCCCGGCCGGGAATGGCATCTTTGAGGTCCTTCTCCAGCACTGCCTCCACGGCGCCGAGGGTGCCATGGGCGGTGGCGGCACTGGCGTCTACTGGGCTGCCGACCGCCGCCAGCACATGCGGTGTGAGCGCCGTCAGACGCTCCATGTCCTCCAGGCTGGTGTTGAGATCGCAGCCAGTGATCATGGCGCCATCGAGCGACTCCAGCAGCTCGGCGGTGACGCTGATCAGTTCATCCTTGACCGCATCGGGCTCCGCTGCCCGGGCGACGATCTTGCCTCCAGCAAAACCGGTGCCGTAGAGATCGTGCTTGTGGGTCATCAACCCCGCCAGCCGCTGTCCGTCAGCGATGCAGGCCTCATCGCTCGGGTAATTCAGCAGGCGCAGGCCCCCGTTGGCGGGGCGCTTGGCATCAGTGTCTTCCGCCACCACGAACACCGAGAGGTGGTCGGAGACGTGTTCCGCCAGCACCGACACAGTCGGCGATGCTTTCTTGCTGCTGCTCATCAGGCCACCTTCTCCATCATCTGGTGGTGTTCGACGTAATCGAGACTCCATTCGCTGGGGGTTTCGGCGATGCGCTGTTGCAGACGCTCGTACACCGTGTCTGCAGCGGCCTCCCCGGCAGCACTGGCGAAGCTGTGGCGGCTCCAGCTGCGGATCGTCGCCATCAGGCCGGCGGCGAAAGCGGCCGTGTCACCGTTCTCGTTCCAGCGGCGTCGGTACGGGCACTTCACATAGACCGTGCGCTCGTCCACGAGGCGCAGTCCGTTGCGGTAGGCGGCGCTGTTCTCGTCCTTCAGCGGAGCCATGAACTCCTCGGGGGACTTGTAGAAATTCAGAACGGTGCCTTTTTTGTATTGCTCTGCGCTGATCAGACCTTCCTCGGCCATGCCGCGCCAGATCTGGTGCAATTGGTCGTGCACATTGCGGGTTTCGCCGCCGTTATGACCGAGATAACGTCCTTCGTTATCGCGTGAGAGGTTCACGGTCAGAAGTCTCCCGCCCACCTTCAGCTCGCGACTCCGCAGTTCGAGGATGTAGTTCCAGTCCTTCATCGCCTGGGCGGTGAAACGCTGAAGGGCATCGGCATCACCGGAGGCCAGCACATGGGTGTGGCTATCGAGTGGTCCGGGCGAAGCGCTCAGCCAGTGCATGGCGGTTGCGGAGAAGCCGAAGCTCACGCTGTCCGGGGCCACGGAGGGCTCGTAGAAGCTGCGGGCACTCACCAGCACTGTTGGTTTTGGATCCCGGGGAATCTGCAGGGCCAGGTTTTCTGCCAGAGCGAGGTTGTCGTTGCTCGGTAAGTCGTTACCGATCAGCGTCAGATGAGCATTCGGCTGGTTGGCATGCAGGCGATCCAGCACCTGATTCCAGAGCCCTACAGCAGTGCCGCCATCGGCAGCTCCGTAATCGATCAGGACATGGCTGTCTGCGACAGCCAGTTGATTCACACAAGTCAAGGCCCAGTCCGAGGCGGCTTCAATGCACAGAAGAGCGCCTTCGGTCTGCGCGCTGTAACCCGTGGTCATGGCGATGGCCATGGACCTCGTCAACGGCAGGCCTCACCGTACAGACCATGGCTGAACTGACTACGAATTAACGCGTCTGCTTCACGTTGCTTGGAGCAAATGACGCAGTTGGGGTTCCAGGAGGCTGAAGGCTCTGCCGCGATGGCCATGCTGTTTTTTCTCAGCCAGGGGCATCTCGGCAAAGGTGCGGCCCGTTCCAGCAACTTCGAAGATCGGGTCGTAGCCAAAGCCTTGCTCCCCACGGGGTGACGCCGTGATCAAACCGTCGCAACGGCCTTCCACCTCAAGCAGAACGGATCCATCGGGGGCTGCAATGCAGAGCGCAGCGCAGAAATGGGCTTGGCGTTGCTCTGAGCCGTTCAGCGCCTTCAACAGCCGCGCGATGCGTTCCGGATCGGTGGGGGCGTAGCGGGCGGAGTGAACACCCGGGGCGCCATCCAGGGCGTCCACGCTTAGGCCTGAATCGTCGGCCAACGCCCATTCCCCTGTAGTAGCTGCAACCGCTTGGGCTTTGAGACGGGCATTGGCGGCAAACGTGGTGCCTGTCTCCTCCACCTCCAAACCCTCAGGCTGGGGCTGCACTGTGACGGGGAGGGCCTGCAGCAGACCCTGGAATTCACGAATCTTTCCGGCGTTGCCGCTGGCGATGACCAGTGCCTTCATGCGGCCTCCGCGAACTGCCTGCCCCAGGCCAGCACAGCATTCACCCGATCGGCATCGGGCCCTTCGCAGTAGAGCCGCAGTAGAGGTTCGGTTCCGGAAAAGCGCAGCATCAGCCAGTGGCTGGGACCCATTCTCAGTTTGATCCCGTCTGTGGTGATCACCTCCAGCACCTTTGCCCCTGCGATGGTCGAAGGTGTGCTCTGGGCAAGCAGCATCTCGAGCCGTCGGCGTGCCTCCATGTCAGCAAGTCGCAGGTCGAAGCGGTCGTAGTGGCTACTGCCTCCATGCTGCGCCTGGAGAGCATCCAGTCGAGCTCCCAGGGGTTGCTTTCCTTCAACAAGGGCTTCCAGCACCAGCATTGCTGCGAACAGCGCGTCCCGCTCGGGCAGGTGCATGCCGAAGCCAACTCCACCAGACTCCTCGCCGCCGATCAGCACGTCCCCCGCCAGCATCTCCGCGGCGATGTACTTGAAGCCCACAGCGAGCTCAAGAACATCGCGTCCCTGCGCTTCCGCCACCAGCCGCATCAGATCAGATCCGCTCACGGTCTTGACCACTGCTCCTGGCAGCTGCCGGGCGCGGGCCAGGTGATCGATCAGCAGGGGCATCAGCAGCTGGGTGCTGCAGAACCGACCTGTTTCATCCACAGCGGCAATGCGGTCCCCATCGCCGTCGAAGACCAATCCCACGGCAGGGCTCCCGGCGGCGGTTGAGGTCTTCACCGCTGTGATCAGCTCTTCGAGATAGGCCGCAAGGGGTTCCGGCGGATGACCACCAAATAAAGGATTGCGATCGCTGCGGATTTCCTCCACCACCCCATGGGCCTCAGGCCCGAGCAGCTCCGTTACACACCCGGCGGCTGAGCCGTGCATCGGATCCACGATCACCTTCAGGTTGATGGTCTTGAGGCCCCGCAGCAGTGCGGTGAGGTCGAGCTTGCGGCGGAGACCTTCGAGATGCTCGCCCCGACCATCAAAACGGGGGACCTCCGCTTTGATCGGTGCTGTGATGCCGCCGGCGGCCAGTCGTCGTTCGACTGCGGCGGTGAAGTCGCCCTCGACTGACCCGCCGAAGGGGCCTTTGATCTTCAGCCCCAGCCATTCCGGCGGGTTGTGGCTGGCGGTGATGACCAGCGCTCCAAGGGCTTTGCGCTCCACCACGGCCCAGCTGCAGGCCGGTGTGGGGACAGCGGTGTCAGTTAGTAGGGGCTCGAGTTCACAACCCCGCACGGCGGCGGCGATGGCTTCCGCCAGTTCGGGAGCCAGAAAGCGCCGGTCATAACCGATGACCACCGTTCGGCTGTTGTGGCCTTCTGGGGCGCGATGCGCGAGCTCCTGGGCCGCGGCAGCGGCAACGGGCAATAAGCGCTCCACTGTGATGTCGACACCGATGATTCCGCGCCAGCCATCGGTGCCGAACTTGATTGGAGCTGGGCTTAGGGGGAGGGGAGCCGATGCCATGGCACAGCCTGCACTTCAGTGGATCTAGCAGCTGGCAGCCGTAGGGTCGGCGGATGGGTGACACCCCGCCTGCCGACAACGCCCTCACCGACCGGTTGCTGCGCAGTTGGCTGCGTTGTCGTCGCAAGGCCTGGCTCGATCGCCACGGAAATCCTGCTGAGCGACGTTGGACCGCCCATCGCAATCTGCTGCTGGATGACCAGCAGCGATGTTTTGTGGGATTGATGCCCCGCAAACCAGGCCATGGCTTGGCCGCCTGTGTTGCCGGTGCCGATGCCGTGGTGGGTCTGCGCCTGAAGGGTCTGGGCCCTTCCGGGGAACCGTTGGAGGCGCATCCTCCCCTGCTCAGGCGGGTCAAGGGCCAGAGCCGTTGGGGCGACTTCGCCTATCAACCGGTGCTGGCACGTCAGGGCCGTCGTACCACTCGGGAACATCAGCTGCCCCTGGCGCTGATGGCTCTGCTGCTCGAGCAGGTGCAACAGGGCGAAGTCCCATCCATGCTGGTTCTCGGCGGCGGCGGCCGGCGGCTGGAACAGGAGCGGGTCCATCTGTCGAACGGCATGCGCCGACAGCTTTCGGAAGGGTTGCGCAAACTGCGTGATGACCTTGAGCGGTCGGTCCCCCCTCCTCTGGCAGCCGATCGACGCAAGTGCTCACTCTGCAGCTGGCGGGGTGTTTGTAACGCCGTGGCGGCGGAGCAAGGGCACTTAAGTGAGGTCAGCGGCATCGGAGCCAAGCGCCGCGAGATGTTGCTGGAGCTTGGGATTCGCGGCCTACCTGATCTGGCCGCTGCTGATCCGATGCAGCTCGCTAAGCAGCTTCAACGCTTCGGTGATCAGCATGGTGAGGTGGCTGCAGCCTTGGTGGCCCAGGCCAGGGCGCAGCGCGATGGTCGGGTGGAACGTTTGGACGCTGCACCGGCACTTCCGGAACTTCGGGACTGCCCTGGTGTGCTCCTTTACGACATCGAATCCGACCCCGACGCCCGTCACGACTTTCTCCACGGTTTTCTCGTCTTGCACAGAACCGAACGTGGGGACTGGGACCTTGCTTCAGTGGCCTATCACCCGATCCTGGCCCTGGCCGAGCACGGTGAACCCCGTTGCTGGCTTCGGTTGCAACGCCTGCTGGATCACTACCGGGGGTGGCCAATTCTTCACTACGGGGAAACAGAAAGCCTGGCCTTAAGGCGCATGGCCGAGCGGCAAGGTGTCGATGAGGCTGAACTGAAGCAGCTTCGTCACCGTCTGGTGGATGTTCATGCCCGGGTGCGGCGTCACTGGCGCTTGCCATTGGCCAGTTACGGCCTCAAGGCCGTGGCCGGTTGGCAGGGGTTCCGATGGAGTCAGGCCGGTGCAGACGGGGCCAGGGCCTTGTTGTGGTGGCGGCAGTGGCAGGGCGATGGCCCTGATCGACGCGGCAATAGGCATGGGCTGCGCTGGATCTTCGACTACAACCGCGATGACTGCCTAGCCACCTGGGCCGTTGCCGCCTGGTTGCTGCAACACGATCAGACGTCGGGATCCTGAAACGCCTCAGGTCGGCTGATCTGGAGCAGTTCCCCATTGGGTCCCTCCAGCGTTTCACTGGCAAGACATTGGCGGCGCACCAGGGCCAGTCCAATCCACGAGTTGTCGTGTTCGAGAGCACTGGTGATCACCCCGGCCCTCTCTCCCTTCAGCGTGAGTTTTGTGGCTCTGGACAGCGGGCTGCGGCAGCTCCAACAGCGCAGCTCTTGTTTCACCCCCGCTTTCCCGATGAGTTTGGCCATGGTCTCCTGGCCCAGGTAGCAGCCCTTCTCTGTGCTGATCCGAGCCACGAGTCCCAGTTCCAGAGGGTTGGTCTCGCCATTGAGTTCACCTGGCCCTGGTGGGAAGCCGCTCTGGAGCCGCCGACGCTCCAATGCCGCGGCGTTGGCGGGCTTTCCTAATACCCATGGCTCTGGCAATGCCACATCCGGCTCAGGCCAGATCACTGCAGCGTCAGGTTCCAGCCATTGCAGCCGGCGCCCCTCGGCCAGGGGTTGGAGTCGCACACGATCGGCTGGAAAGATCACCTGATCGAATCCGGCGTGAACCGCAGCAGCATCTCCCGCCAGAACGATCACATCGGCTCCATCCGTATCCAGACGGACTTCCAGCAGCGCCCGTAAGCGTCCCGTTGCGGTCAGCCAGCAGGTCTGCAGGAGATCACCGGGTTGGAGTGCGTTGAGGTCAGCACTGGTCTGACCCTGAAGAAACTGGCATGCTCCGCCGCCGCTCAGGCGCAGCCGGGGGAATGTGGCGTCCCAAAACAGCCTGCTCATACCTGGGTGACGGCGGCGATCTCAGACAATTTGTACAGGCTGATCAGCTCGAGATCGTCAGCAGCCATGGCGGCATCGCCCCCTTCTTCCCGGTCGACGATGGTGACGACCCTCTTGACGCAGTAGCCGGCGTCGCGCAGCTGCCGGACCGCTTTGAGGGAGGACCCCCCTGTGGTCACAACGTCTTCCAGCACGGTGATCAGTGCCCCGGGCGCTGGTAGTGGTCCCTCCAGCCAGGCTCCAGTGCCATGGCCTTTGGCCTCCTTACGGACGATTAATGCATCGAGATCACGGCCCTGATTGGCGGCGGCCATGGCGACACCGCTCACCAGTGGGTCTGCTCCGAGGGTGAGGCCGGCCACTGCGACTGCATCAGTTTCCACGTGGGTCAGCATGGCTCGACTAATCAAGGCCAGGCCGGAGCCGCTCAGGCTTACTGGTTTGCAGTTCACGTAGTGCTCGCTCCTGCGGCCTGACGCAAGGGTGAAGTCTCCGTGCCGGTAGGCCAAGGTGGCCAGTCGGCTCAGCAGTTGCTCGCGCTCAGTCGGGACACTCGACGATTCAGGCATGGGTCTGGCCGCGCTTCGCAGATGTCCTTAGTTTGCGCTTAGAGCTGTTTCCTCCGGTGCTGCTGCGCTCGTTCTTTCGCTCGGGATTGTTGGTGCTCGCTGGCCCATCGGTGCTGGCAGGCCCGCTGGTCTGCACGACCAGCATCGAGGCTCCTCCACCGGGCAGTGGTTCTGCTCCCGTGGAAGTGACGGTGTGCCATCCCACGGAGACCACCAGTGAGCTGATCAACCGTCGCCTCTACTCCTGGACGTCACCCATGGCCAGGGGTGTGGATCCCCTTCATCAACTGACTGATTTTCTGGGTATCGCGGTTGGAGGAATCGAGGGGAATCGGGTGATGGGCCTTGGCTTTCCGGATCAGACCCTGATCTGGGACGGGTCTGCCCTGCAAAACACGACCGGAGCTCTGCTGGAGGAGCAGAGTACGCCGCTGCCGTTGCGGACCCTCGATATCCCTAGCGGATTCGACGGCAGCCTGGCCGCCTCCGACATAAACGAATCCGACCTGGAGCGACCCATGCCCGATGACTTCCCCGACGTCACTCCCCTGTGGTAACACTCTCTTTGAGGGGGTCTAGCAATCTGGTGAATGCAGCGAACTCATAATTCGCCTAAGGCGAGTTCGATCCTCGCGACCCCCATTCCCCCCTATTGATGCGGCTTTTACTGCTGGCTGTCCTGCTGGTTTTGCCAGCCTTTTTCGCGGCCGCAGAGGTGGCCCTGTTGCGGCTTCGCCCCAGCCGTGTCGAAGTGCTTGTGGAGGAAGAGCAGACCGGGGCCCGCTCTATTCAGCGTCTGCAGCGACGCCTGCGGCGGGCTTTGTTGGTTTCTCAGCTGGGTTCCACCCTCGCTCTAGTGGCTTTGGGCTGGGCCGGCCGCGGTTTGGGGGGTCGGCTCTGGTCGGATGGCTCCCTAGGTGTGGCCTGGCGGGATACGGCGCTGTTTCTCGGGATCGTTCTGCTCGCCACGTTGGTCGCCGGTTTACTGCCCAAGGCCTGGGTGCTGAACCGTCCGGAATCCTCCGCGCTCCGACTGGTGCCGTTGCTGGAGGTGGTGATGCGCTGCTTGGCTCCGCTGCTCAACCTGCTTGAGGCACTGGCAGGCCTGCTGATGCGCCTGCTCGGCCTGGCTCCCCAGTGGGATGTATTGGTGCCAGCACTCTCTGCCGGTGAGCTGGAAACCCTCGTGGAATCCGGGCGGGTCACGGGATTGTTTCCCGATGAAAAGAACATTCTGGAAGGAGTCTTCGCCCTGCGGGACACCCAGGTGCGGGAGGTGATGGTGCCTCGCTCCGGGATGGTCACGCTGCCGGCCACGGTCCGTTTCGCGGAGCTGATGGAAGCCGTTCATCACACCCGTCACGCGCGGTTCCCGGTGATTGGCCAGTCGCTGGACGACGTGCGTGGCGTGCTGGATCTCCGTCAGATGGCTGAACCGATTGCCCGGGGAGAGCTCCAGGCCGATTCGCTTCTTGAGCCCTATCTCCAGCCTGCGGTGCCCGTGCTGGAGACTTGCACCTTGGCGGAGCTGCTGCCGATGATTCGCAGTGGCCAGCCGCTTCTGTTGGTGGTGGATGAGCACGGCGGCACTGAGGGGCTCGTGACAGCAGCAGATCTCACCGGAGAAATCGTTGGTGATGAGGATCCCGGCGAGACCGATGAGCCAGATCTGCTCGAGGAAAAGGACTGCCCTGGTGTTTGGCTGGTGGCGGGAGATCTGGAGATCTTCGAGCTGAACCGTCAGCTGGACCTTGATCTGCCCGAGGCGGATGACCATCACACCCTTGCGGGTTTCCTGCTGGAGCGGCTTCAGCACATTCCATCCGCTGGGGAAGCGCTGCATTTCAACGGCCTGCAGTTCGAAATCACGGCCATGGCAGGGCCGCGGATTGACCGCGTCCGGCTCGTTCTTCCTAGTCCAGAGGATGATTCCGACTGAAGGCCGATAGTCTTCCCCCAACCGACTGCCCGTTCTGATGTCTCCCGACCCCATGGTCCCAGTGAAGGTCGGGGTGATCGGAATCGGCAACATGGGTTGGCACCACGCTCGTGTGCTCAGCCTTCTGCGGGATGCCGACTTGGTGGGAGTTGCGGATCCCGATGCCGAGCGCGGACAGCTCGCTACGGAGCAATTCGGCTGCCGCTGGTTTGGGGATTACCACGCCATGCTTTCTGAGGTGGAGGCGGTCTGCATCGCTGTTCCCACCCTTCTGCATCACCCCGTCGGCCTGGCCTGTCTTCGAGCGGGTGTGCATGTTCTGATCGAAAAGCCGATCGCGGCGAGTCAAGACGAGGCCACCGCGCTGATCGAGGCTGCGACAGCAGCCGGTCGTCTGCTGCAGGTTGGTCACATCGAGCGGTTCAACCCCGCTTTTCGTGAACTCACCAAGGTGGTGGCCAACGAAGAAGTCGTGGTCCTCGAGGGGCGTCGCCACAGCCCCCATTCCGATCGGGCTAATGACGTCTCCGTGGTGCTGGATCTGATGATTCATGACATTGACCTTGTGCTGGAGCTGGCCAAGGCACCCGTTGTCAGGCTTGCCGCTGCCGGTGGTCGCAGTGCCGAGGGACCGATTGATTACGTCAATGCCACGCTGGGTTTTGAGAATGGTGTTGTGGCCAGCCTCACGGCCAGCAAGATGAGCCACCGCAAGATCCGCAGCCTGAGTGCGCACTGCCGCTCAAGCCTGGTGGAGACCGACTTCCTCAACCACACCCTGCACATCCATCGCCGCGCCCATGAGTGGTATTCCGCAGATCACGGTGAGCTGCTGTACCGCAATGACGGCTTCATCGAGGAGGTGAGCACCACGTCCATCGAACCGCTCTACGCCGAGCTTGAGCACTTTCTCCAGTGCGTGCGCGGCCGGGAAACCCCTGCTGTGGATGGTCTTCAGGCGTCACGTGCACTCAAGCTGGCGGACCTGATCGAGCAGGCGGTCGAACACCCGGATACCGGGGCACCCTTGCCTGCACCCATCTGACGGGCCTGACTCGGATCAGACCAGCCCTTCTTGTTCGGCCAGCTCCCGCAACGCCGTGACCTGCCAGCGCCGACAGTCACCGGGAGAGGATCGATAGAACTGCCCCCAGGCCTGGGCTTTCTGCTGCGGGTAGTTCTCAGGACTGAGGGATGGATGACTCTGTTGCCAGCCCACCCGGACGGCATGACCGATCACCACGTCGAGGGCTAGGTCATCCTCGAAGCGCACCTCCGGATTGGCTTCGACAAAGGCCATCAATGAGAGCAGGCATTCGCTGCAGAGTTGCCGGTATTCCGGTGCTTTGATTCGACTCAGCAGATGGTCGACTTGGGCGGCGAAATTGCGTTCGCCGGGTGTTTTCTCGAGGACGAGACGGCTGTTAAGTCGATTGCGCCGTTCCAGCTTGTCGCCGATGACCAGGCCGCGGCAGTGTTGCAGCAGGGACCAGATACCAGCATAGAAATCGCGGGGAACTTTCTGGAATGAGCCCAGGCGGATGCGGTGCTGAAGCCAGTCACCGCCCCCGGGTGTTTCCTCCAATGGATCGGGAACGGACCATTGCACCCTGCCGCTCACGTGCAGCTGCTCGCCGCGTTGCAGGGCGGCCCTCGCATGCTCCACATCCCCGAGCACGGCGCGCAACCGTTTGCGGATGGCGTGGGGTGCTTCGCTGCAGAGGGCTTCAAAGGCCTCGTCCTGGCTGAGACTTTTGTCCAGGGCCAGTTCCGATGTCAGCAGCAGCATCAGCTGCCCCAGCTGCAGGGTGAGGCTGCCCTTGAGCAGGGCTGGCTCCCGCCGCGCCACGCTGTCGAGGGCCAGCAGGAGTTCCTGCTCGAGCATGCGTTCACGACCGTCGATCCCGCTAGTCGTCTCAATCCGTTCGGCGATGGCAGCGCTGTCCATGGGTTGACGGAGCCTGGAGTCGCCGGTGTAGTTGCGTCCCACCACCACTTGTTTCTGGCGGACGAGAAGATCGGTTAGGGCATCTTCCAGCTGGGGATGCACCATGCCCATGGCGCCGGCACAGCGCCGCACCACATTCCAGTCTTCACAACGCAAGCCCCGTTGATACACCTCTTCGAGCAGCTTGCGCAGGGCCACCGGATGCCCATCGGGGCTGAGTTGTATCCCCTGAGGGCCGAGACGCCGTTGCAGCAATTCCAGTACTTCGGCCTGTTCATGCAGCAGCGCACTGCTCCAGAGGCGCTGGCTCAACTGTTCGAGTGGGGTGTCATCCAGCTCCTGCTCCTCAGCGGCAGTCAGATCCCGAAGATCGGTGGCATCGCGCAAAACGTGCTGGGGTTGATCGGATGCCGGGACGGGCTTCCGCTGAAGCGGTGGGAGCTGGACCTCTTGCCCCTGATCCACCAGCTGACTCAGGCGGCCCAACCGGACGGGGATGGTTTCAATCACGCCGCTGCCGAGTTGATCGGCAAGTTTGAGGACGACGTCACGGTGCTGATCTAGGGCTGTTTCACGAATGGGAATGACCAGAAGGGGCAGTCCCGCACCCCGCCAGTGCCGTTGCAGCAGATGCAGCTCGTCCACAACGCTCTCCAGCAGCTCCTCAGGGTCATCGGCCAGATAGCTGCTGCGGTCCTCCAGAACCGACGGGGTGAACACGCTGATAGAGCCGTCTTGACGGTAGACACGAGCGGTGTCCTCAGTTTCCACGCGGTGCCCGGGGCGTCCGCTGAGCTCCAGCCGCGGATTGGTGCCGGCCGCTTTCAGCCGTTGTTTCAGCTCGTCGGACGACAGCACGGGAATCACCGTGGTTGGGTCGATCGGCACCTCTGCAGCCAGTAGTGCGTGGCGCACGGCATCCGTCTCGGGAGCCATCGCCACAAGAACTGCCTCGGCGCCCAGTTGCTTTGGATCCCTGCGCCCACACGGGTCGATGTCTTCGGGGCGGATCAGATCGTTGAGCAGCATTTCCCCCAGCCAGACGAGGCTTTGGGTCCAGATCAGCGGCAGATTGGTGTTGGCTTCTCTGGCCTGGCTGCCTGGATTCAGCCGTTCCGCGTTGACGGCACTGGCAGGAACTTGATAAAGCTCCGGGTAGAGACGTTCGCCGTCCTGTTCGACCGCCAGCGCCTTGAGTTGGCTGTGCAAGCGCTGGGCCTCGTCCGAGCGCCCTTCGCAGCATGCGGTGACCAATTCGAAGGCCAAAAACAACGGCCACTCCGACTCGATCCCCTCAAAGGCGGCGAGCTCCTCAGGTTCGTAGTGCAGGCGGCTGACGTCTTCCACCACCGTCTGGTGACCATCCCGAAGGAAGCGTTTGTAGCCGTAGGCCCCGCCCAGTTCCCGTCGAATGCGACGGCCCGTGCGCTCCACCAGGGCAGCATCTTCCACTGCCCAGGCGGGATAACCAATCACGGAGAGACAGGCACTGTCTGCTTCCTTGCTGGCGGATTCCCGTGGCAGGAGCCCTTCCAGGGCGCGACGCAGGCGCACGATGGCCCCCTGAGGAATCAGCAGGACGCAGCTGCCGTCGCCATGGGGGCCGTAGAGGTCAAGCCCATCAAGCGATTCCAGGGCGGCCTTGGCCATGCCGATTGAGCTCGCATTGCGCTCCGGCAGTCCATGGTTTCCCTTGTCACCGCGTTCCCAGATCCCGTAATCGGGGGTGCGGTACGCCCTGGCGATGTAGTGCACGAGGTTTTGGAGGAAATCCACCTCGTCACGGCACTGCACCACGGCGCAACCGCCCTTGGTCAGCTGCGCCAGCTGCAGCAAGAACAGAGAGGTGGCATCCAGTTGAAGATGGCCCCAGGCGTCATCGGCCACCACCGATTCACCGGTGCAGCTGTCGTATTTGGCGTGGAGCGCGTCGAGGGGATGCAGGCTCTCCTTAAAGCGCTCCACTTTCACGGCTTGGCGCATCATCGAGCGCATCAGGCCGCGCATGAGGGCTACCACCCGCTGCTCCAGTTCCCAGGATCGTCGGCTGGTTTGCCCCTGTTGACGGCGGTGGGCCAGGGCCAGTCCCCAAACACACTGCACCGAATAGACGCAGTCCCGCACCCAGGCATCTCCATAGTTGCCATGGATGGTGTGGGCGGTGCTGGCGGGGAGCAGGCCGCTGATCGGGTCCTGCCGATCGAGAACGACCCGTTGGATCGATTGATCCAGACGCTGAAGGTTTGTGGCGTGGTTCTGCGGAAGGTTTTCCGTCGTCGTCACAACCATGCCCTCATCCATCACCACCCCTAAATTCTCCAACGCAGCCCCTCGGCCATGGATCCTGTTAGCACCACTCCCGATGACCGCCGCCGCTGCGAGGTGCTCGGCGTGCCTCTGGACGCCTGCCGCGACGTCTGTGCTGCAGCTCTCGGCCTGCACGCTCGGGGAGGGGGACGCATCGTCACCCTCAATGCCGAGATGACGATGTCTGCTCGGGCGGATGCCTCTTTGGGGCAAGCGATCGGGACCGCTGATTTGGTGATTCCGGATGGGGCTGGAGTGGTCTGGGCTCTTGCGCGTCAGCGGATCCGTGTCGTCAAAACAGCAGGGATCGAGCTTGCTTGGACCTTGCTGAATTACGCAGCAGCCCATCAATGGCGAGTTGCTTTGGTGGGTGCTTCACCTGAGGTGATGGAGACGCTGCGGGCGGACTTGCCCCAGCGCATCAGCGGGCTCAATCTTGCCCTCACTGTGGATGGCTATCAATCACCCCAGGCCTGGCCCGGCATTGAGGCTCAGCTCAAGACATTGAAGCCGGATCTCGTTTTGGTGGCCCTGGGCGTGCCGCGTCAGGAGACCTGGTCCGAGCGGGTTGCGTCTGGTCAGCCAGGGCTTTGGATGGGTGTTGGCGGCAGTTTTGATGTCTGGGCCGGCACCAAAAAACGTGCCCCCGGATGGATGTGCCGGATGCAGCTGGAATGGTTGTATCGACTCATCCAGGAACCCTCCCGTTGGCGACGCATGCTTTCGCTGCCGGCCTTCGTTGTGGATGTGATCCGGATGGGTTGAGGGTTCAGCGGAAGCCCACAGAGGCTTGCCAGACAAAGGCAAGCAGCAGGAAGAAGACCGGGATCAACGGGAGGATGTCGATCAGCGGAGAGAAGGCCTGATAGGCCTCGGGCAGCTGTGCCAGCAGGTCGAGGGTAAAGGCGGCCATCCCTTGCATCAAAAAGGCGTTGGGCTGGACGCTACCACGTGTGGTGAGCTGGTGAGTCCGGCTCCCAGGGAGCGAAATCCTCTGAAAAACAGCCGTCGCGAATGGCTTGTGCCATGGCGGACGTGAAACGCACCAACTGCGTGATGTTGTGAATGCTCAGCAAGGTGAGGCCCAGAAGTTCCTCGCTGCGAATCAGATGATGCAGATAGGCCCGGGTGTGTCCAGTGCAGGCCACGCAGGAACAGCTCGGATCCAGGGGTGTGTGGTCGTGGCGGAAGCGGGCATTGCGCAGATTCCAGCGTTCGCCACCCACCAGTGCTGTTCCATGGCGACCCAGTCGGGTGGGCAAGACACAGTCGAAGAGGTCGATGCCGTTGGCCACGGCGATGGCCATCTCTCGCAGGGTGCCGATGCCCATCAGATATCGCGGTTTGTTCGTGGGGAGTAAGGGCGTGACATCCCGCACGATTCGGTGCATCTCCTCCGCGGGCTCACCGACGCTGACGCCACCGACGGCGATTCCCGGTAGATCAAAGGAGGCGACGGCACGGGCACTCTCCCGCCGTAGATGCGGGAAACAGCCGCCCTGAACGATGCCGAACAGGGCCTGGTCCACGCGTGTGTGGGCTGTGACGCAGCGCTCGAGCCAGGCATGGGTGCGGCGACAGGCATCGATGACGTCGTTCTCCGTCGCCGGATAGGGCGGGCACTGGTCGAAGGCCATGGCCACATCCGCCCCGAGGGCCATCTGAATGCGGGTGGCATGTTCCGGTGTCATGTCGATGGTGCGTCCATCGCGGGGGTTCCGAAACACCACGCCGCGGTCATCGATTTTGTTGAGGTCCCCCAGGCTGAACACCTGAAAGCCCCCGGAGTCGGTGAGCATCGGCCCGTCCCAGCCCATGAAACGGTGCAGGCCACCTGCCGCTGCCACGATCTCTTCGCCGGGCTGCAAATGCAGGTGGTAGGTGTTGGAGAGCACCATCTGGGCACCCGTGTGGCTCAGTTGCTCGGTGCTGATGCCCTTAACGGTCGCCAGGGTGCCCACCGGCATGAAGCGTGGTGTTTGAACCGGCCCATGAGGGGTCGTAAACGTGCCGCACCGGGCCGCTGTATTGGCGCAATGCGCGTTGATCTCAAAGCCGAACAAGGCCGATCTGCCCCTGCAATGAACCTACGGTGAGGGCTGATTGCACCCGTCACGCCATTCCCCGGAGCGCTCCGTCCTGGCTGTCTGATCTGGCGGGAGCCTGGATCTTCTACACGGTGCTGCCCGCATGGCCCTGGCCGCAGCCCTCGTTTCAGCGCATCGCTCGTTTTGCTCCCTGGATGGGGCTGCTGATCGGAGCGCTGCAGGGGCTGCTCTGGAGTTGTCTTTCCGGGTTGGGTTGGCCTCCTGCAGCCTGTGCCCCCTGCGTGGTGGCTCTCGGAATCCAACTCAGTGGTGGGTTGCACCACGACGGCTTGATCGACACGGCGGATGGTCTCGGGGCGCCAGTGGAACGGAGGCTGGAGGCTATGGAGGACAGCCGGGTGGGTGCCAGTGGTGTGCTGGCTCTCGTGATGGTGCTGCTGCTGCAAGTCGCGGCGCTGATCCAACTGGGGCCCCAGGCCCCAATGGTGCTCTGTCTGGCTGCGTTCTGGGCACGGGTGTCACCGCTATGGGCCATGGTGCGGTTCGACTATCTGCGGGTCGATGGAACCGCTGCTTTTCATCGCGACAACGCCAGGCCGCTCTGGGATGCACTGCCCACGTTGCTGGCTGTGGCGCTGCTAGCTGCGCTTGTGGCACCCCTCCCTCTTCTTTTGGGGGGTGTTGTGGCGATCCTTGTTGCCCAGGGCCTCGGGCGACGTCTGGGGGGGCATACCGGCGACAGCTATGGAGCGGTTCTCGTTCTGACCGAGATGATCACGCTGCTCGGCCTGGCGTTGTTTCTGCCGGCCAATTGAGGATGAACGCATTGCCCTCAGCGGGCAGATCCGGAGCGATCGTGGTTGGCTCCACGCAGAGGCGGAGGTTGCGGCCCTGCCGTTCCGCTAAGGACCGTGCGAGGGCGAGCCCAAGGCCGGTGCCGGCACGGTCTTGGCCGGTTGATCCCCGCGCTCCCCTCTCGAAAATCATCTCCCTCTCCTCGATGGGGATTGGCGGTCCGTCGTCCCAGACGCAGAGCCCGTCGGGCAACAGACACAGGCCCACGCTGCAACCCGCTGGGCTGTAGCGGAACGCATTTTCCAGGAGGTTGGCGACGATTTCTGCAATGGTGCCGTCTTGGGACGGCTGATCAATCCATTGGGGCCACGCTTGCGGCCCCTCCCAGGGGCGTCCCTGCAGGCTTGCTGTCGCTTCCGCTCGCTCCAGCAGAGGCATTAGCAGGCTTCGCATCGTTGCCTCGCCTGCAGCGGGCCCGGGGGGTAAGAGGGTCGGGCCCAGGGTCTCCTGCTGTGGCAAGCGCTGTTGTCCAAGGTCATCCAGAACGTCGATGTACTGGCCCAGTTGCCTTTGCTCCGAAAGCATGCTCTCCACGAGTGGACGGTGGGAGCTGTCAGCTTCGAGGCGCCGCATTAGCAGCTGGGCGTAGGTGCGCAGGGCCGCCAATGGATTGCGCAATTGGTGAACGAGGGTGCGCAGTTGATCGTTTTGTTGGCTCAGTTCCTGGCGGAGTTGCAGGCATTCCAGGTCTCGTCCAAGAGCGTGGCTGATGGCAGCAGCACTGCGCCGCATTCGCTGGTCCAAGCTTAGATTCCAGCTCCGTTGAGGATCCAGATCGGCTCGCAGTGCTCCCAGGATCAATCCGGCATCCTGTAGGGGGTACCAACGCCGACTTTGATGCGGCAGGCGCAGGTACGGGTCGGCGTCGGCGGCGGGAAGGGACCGTTCATTGGCGGACCATTGCCGGATGAGCAGCAAGGGCGGACCTTGTTGATTGGGTGGTGCACTGACGTAAAGCCCTAGATGCTGAATGCCTTCTTTGGCGGTTAGATCAGCCAGCTGTTGGTCTGTGAATTCAAAGAATCGATCGGTGAGTTGCATCAGATCCGGTCGATCCATTCACGTGCTTGAGCAAGCCTGCGGGAGGGGGACTTGAAAAATCTGGGAAAAGTCTTAAGATCCTCTTATCGACCGAGGCGCTGTTCTTTGTGAACAGACGCCCACCATCTCTCACAACGGTTGCATTTGTTGTGCAACCAAAGCTACAGCAGAGGTTGAAGTGTCCTCAGCTGATTCCCGCTTGGGTGTTGGTGTTCTCCAGGCAATTGTGGTGCGCCCGCAATTGCCTCGACGCGGTCCCTTGCGTCTGGCGTTTTTGCGCCGACGGCTATTGACGATTCCGTGGTGATGGTCATTTCGCCGAAACGGATTTCGTCTGTTCTGACGATTCACCCCGTTCTTCCCTTCGTACCGGAGCCCTTCCATGTCCAAGAAGCGCAAGCGCATCAGTCGTCGTCGTCTGGCAGGTCAGCGGGTCTTGGCGCATGTGCCAACCCATCACCTTGAAACCGGTGAGTACAAGCCCGTCACCGCCGCGCGTCGGTACATCGCTGAGGCTGGTTTGGTATCTCCAGCGCTGTTGAACGTGCGCCGGAATGAGCACACCACCGATCGCTTCTTCTGGGGTGAGAAGGGCTTGTTTAGTGCGCAATACGCCGAAGAGAATCATTTCCTCTTCCCGTCGTTGCGCACCATCGTTGATTCCATTGGCGAAGACAAGCTCTTTGAAGGGCTTGAGCTTGGCGCTGATGATTGGGAGGAAATGGAGGAGTACGAGTACGCCTTCGTTTGATCAGGCGCTCTTCAGAACACGCTCGATAAACAGCACGATTGGCTGCACCATCTCATCAGGGATGGTGTGGCCGTTTTTGAATTCCAGGGTCTGGCACCGATCTGATTGCAATTGCGAGCTGATGGTTTGCATGGCCTGGAAAGGCACCACGGGATCTTCAGAACCATGCATCAGTAAAACGGGGGGATGCTGCTTGGGTGGAGCCCAGTTGGGATGCGGGTAGCCGCTGCAGCTGATGACCCCTGCCACAGGCAGGGAGCAGCTGCAGTCCAGAGCCATGGCGCCTCCCTGGGAAAAGCCGAACACCACCGTTTGTTCCAGGCCGAGGCCTGACCTGCTCAGGTCTTGCAATTGAGCCTTCAGGAGGTCAACAGCCTGGGGCACGGCGCTCCACTGTGCGGGGAACAAGCCGTACCACTGACGTCCTCCCGGTTGGTCTGGGTGGAGTTCAGGGGCCTCCAGGCACACCACATCAAGCTCCTTCGAGGTTTCATAGGCCAGGCGATCGCCCAGAGGTTTCAGATCATCTCCATTGGCTCCCCAGCCGTGGAGGAGCACCAGCCGGCCATCCATCGGGCATCAACATCACTGATGCGTAGGTTGGCTCACGACCCAGTCACGACCCTTCGATGGCTCCTGTCGCTCTGTTGAGTGTTTCCGATAAGTCCGGGCTGGTGCCTCTGGCGGAGGCCCTGCATCGGACCCATGGCTATCAGTTGCTCTCCAGTGGAGGCACAGCCAAGGTGCTGGAGCAGGCGGGCCTTCCGGTCACCCGTGTGGCGGATCACACCGGGGCTCCAGAAATTCTTGGCGGTCGTGTGAAAACACTGCACCCAAGGGTGCACGGCGGAATACTGGCCAAGCGGGGTGATGCAGCCCATACGGCTGATCTGGAACAGCAGAACATCGCCCCCATCGATGTGGTGGTGGTCAACCTTTACCCCTTCCGAGAAACGGTCGCCCGGCCGGATGTCAGTTGGAACCAGGCCATCGAGAACATCGATATCGGTGGCCCCGCCATGGTGCGGGCGGCTGCCAAGAACCATGCCGATGTGGCCGTCCTCACAAGCCCTGATCAATACGATCGTTTGTTGATCGCCATGGCGGAGTCCGGCGGGAGTGTGCCTTCGGATCTGCGTCGCCAATTGGCCCTTGAAGCGTTCCAGCACACCGCGTCTTACGACACTGCAATCAGCCGCTGGATGCTCGAGCAAAGCTCAGTGGAAGACAGCCCCTGGCTGGAAGCTGCCCCTCTACGCCAGACCCTGCGGTATGGGGAAAATCCCCACCAAAAAGCGCGCTGGTTCAGTCATTCCAAGCAGGGTTGGGGCGGTGCGATTCAGCTGCAGGGCAAGGAGCTGAGCACCAATAACCTTTTGGATCTGGAGGCTGCTCTCGCCACCGTGCGTGAGTTTGGCTACGGAGCCGATGGTGACGCACCGGCTTTGCAACCGGCGGCCGTCGTCGTCAAGCACACCAATCCTTGTGGTGTGGCGATCGGGTCAACGTTGCCTGCCGCATTGACCCGGGCTCTGGATGCTGACCGGGTTAGTGCTTTCGGCGGCATCATTGCCATGAATGGTGTTGTGGAAGCCACGGCGGCCCGTGAAATCACCAGTCTTTTCCTGGAATGTGTGGTGGCACCAGGATTTACGGCCGAAGCGCGGGAGGTGCTTGCGGCCAAGGCGAATCTGCGGCTTTTGGAACTGTCTCCTCAGGCCATCGACGCAGCTGGTCCCGATCATGTGAGAAGCATTCTTGGCGGTCTCCTGGTTCAGGATTTGGATGACCAGGCGATCACGCCGGCAGACTGGACTGTGCCCAGCCAGCGTCCGCCTACACCCCAAGAAAAGCTGGATTTGGAATTTGCGTGGCGCTTGGTGCGTCACGTTCGCTCCAACGCCATCGTGGTAGCTCGGGATGGCCAGAGTCTCGGCGTGGGTGCTGGCCAGATGAATCGGGTGGGATCGGCCCGGATTGCCTTGGAGGCTGCGGGTGATCAGGCCCAGGGGGCGGTGCTGGCCAGTGATGGTTTCTTCCCCTTTGACGACACGGTGCGTCTGGCCGCCAGCCATGGCATCACCGCCGTGATCCATCCCGGCGGGAGCATGCGCGATGGCGATTCGATCAAGGCTTGTGATGAGCTCGGTCTGGCGATGCAGCTCACGGGGCGCCGCCATTTCCTGCACTGATGCTGGTGGGGGGGCGGCGGCCCCCTAGCCTCGCGTCACTGAAGACTCCCCCCTGATGCTCGCCACGCTTCCCTTCAGCCTCAATTTCGCTCACCCTTTAGCGGAGTGGGGCCTGCTCGCTACTGGTGGTTGGGCCCTTTACCTGGGGATCAAGGCCAAGAAAACACGCACTGGTACGCCAGAACAACGCAAAGAGCTGGTGCCGAAAAAGTTTGCCCAGCGCCATTACCTCTGGGGCAGCATCCTCTTAGCGGTGATGACCCTCGGCACGCTGGGTGGCATGGCTGTGACCTATCTGAACAACGGCAAATTGTTCGTTGGACCGCATCTGTTGGTGGGTCTGGCCATGACAGGGATGATCGCTGTTGCCGCGTCGCTCTCACCCCTCATGCAACGGGGCAATCTGATTGCGCGCAAGGCTCATGTGGGACTGAACATGGGCATGCTGACGCTGTTCCTCTGGCAGGCCTTTAGCGGAATGGAGATCGTCAACAAGATCTGGACCAACCGCTGAAGATCCTTCAGAAGGCTGCCCACTGACCGGGTGGGCAGCCCTTTAAATCTATGGCCTGGACAACCCTCCATGTGGAGGGCGAGTTGCACGCCATCTTTTTCTAGGGCCCTGGATTTTTGAATTAAGGCTGAGACAAGCTGCGCTGGGATGTCAGAACAGCGCTAAGAGGTGCTGCCTAAAAAGTTTGGCCAGCGCCATGACCCCTTGGGCAAGCTCCGGCTGGTGCTGATGATGAGAGGGATAGTCGCCATTACCGCGTCGCTGGATCCCTTGATGCACTCATCAAGGTGTTCGCACGAAGGTCGCTGCTGTAGAAGCTGTTTTCCAGAACGTGGATGTCAGTCGAGGGGCTGAATCAGTAATAGCGTTGAGATGATTCGGCTTTATTCTGGCCACTAACGATAAAAATCCTCTCTCTTGAGTGGTGTTTTTCGTTCGTTGCTTTTGATGTAAAAAAATGCAGTTGCTGCAACGACTGCGAGTGGTACTGAAGTAAACAAAAGAAGCGCAATCGCCGTATAGTCTTGATGCATGGTGCAAGAAATTTTTGATACGCTATTTTCTTGAGCCAAGGATTAATTGTTGGATTTTACTTCGCTTTGATTAAAAAGAAATGTCCTGGATCATCTTTTGATGCAAGTTATGTTTTATTTGTTCTATTGTTTGCGTTCTCCTGAGGGATATGCATATTCGCATCATTTCGAAGGTTCTCTGTGTCAATGTTGAATGCTGCCATTGATTTAACCCAAATCATGAAGGATCTATGAAAAGCTCTTTGAAGGCCATCATGTTCTACATCTTTTATATTTTAATCTGTGGAGGAGCTCTTGCTCAAGCTGTTCGTGAGTCGACCAAGCAGCCGATTGGATTGTTGGTCGCTGCGATGGCGATGACTCCAGTCATTGTTTCTATTTATGGTGGGCTGCCTGTTGATTTTATGAAAGTAAATTTCAGCAAAGTACGTGATGACTGATCGTCAGTTGTTCGGCTAAATTCTAATTTAGCTTTGGTTTAATTGTGTCATGTATGTCGTTTTCCAGATTATTATATATTGACTTCCTGAGTGATTGCCCTTGACCAGGCCTGTAGGCGGTCATCAGTTTTTTCGGATTCATTGTCTTCGTCAATAGGTAATCCACAAAACATTCCATCGATAACACTTTTGGACTCATCAAAAATATATTGGTCAGTTGATACATGGCCGATCATTCGGCCTCCTGCAGATTTGAATGATTTGTAAAGTTCTTCCATGGCATCACAGAAATATTTGCTGAATGCAGCTGAGTCTCCCAGGCCTACTATCGCAATGGGTGTGTCTTTTAGCGATAGATGGGGAATGTTGTCAATGTGTTCGTCCCATGATGTGCCTGATCTTTTAATGTCAGAGCCAGTGTTCCAGGTTGGTGTGCAGCAAATTAACGCTTCAGACTCTTCTAGTTCTTTTGTAAAATCTATTCTGTCAAGATCTTTTAATTCTGATCCTGGTAATAATATCCTTAGCCTTTCTGCTATGTCTTCTGTATGGCCGGTTGCTGATGCATAAACGATAGTAAAGCGCATGAAGCAAATCCCAAGTGAATGGATTATGAACAATTTTGAGATGAGATCAAGCACTTATTTGACGCATCGATGTCATGCAAGCTACTGATGCGTCTGGTTTTTAAGCCTATTCCTGTTGGTGGGCTCAAGAATATGTATTCATATGTGATTGATATCAAGCTGGACGCTTGAAGCGCTAATTTGCTTTTCTCTTTTTGTTCGTGTTTGAGGTTATTCATTTGCTTGCGCTCCCATTTCTTTGAATTTTGTTGGCCATCTAAATGATTGTGTTCCGCGAGTTTGCCTCTATTAGCTGTAATTTATTCCATCAGTCTTGCTGTGGTAATTCTGCTAAAAGATGTGGAGTTTGTCTGCACTCTTGTGGTGATTTTCGTGGTGGATTTTTCCGATTTGCTGTTTATAGAAATGCTCAGCTCTGTGGTTTTTGATGATAAATCGGATTGCATTTTCGATGAATCTTGGGCCCTTGGGCTCAAGGCGTCGCTGGGGGCCGTTGCTGGACCATCAGTGATGCGTTCCAAATAACTGGTCAGGTATCACCAAGGCCGTTGAACAGCTCTTTGTGAACAACAAACGTGTGGTACAGCACTGTGCCTGATTCGGGTTCGAGTCGTTCTCCGTCTGCGTTGAAGCCGATACTGCACACCAGATTGCCTGTCCAGCTGATTTGATCCGGGCTTTGACTGACAGACCATTTCAGCATTTGCTGAGACTGTTCAGGCAGTTGCACAGCAATTTTTTCGCAGGCTTTATTGAGACGGTAAAGCGCGGGTGGTTTGGTAGGTAGTGCGAGTGATTTCCTTAGTGAAAGCTCATCGAAGATACCGATGTATCGAATGTGCTCAATGATCTCCAGCTCAGAGGGGTCCAAGCCCGCATTCTCGAGGGCAAGCTCAAAGGCTTCAACATCCAGGTGGGGCCGCTTGATCATGTCGTTTTTCCCTATGGTTTCAGTCGTTGAGGTGACGCATTTAGTAAGCAGTACGTTCAATAAGTGCTGCGGCTGAGGAAGGTCATAATGCTGATAATTACGAAATAAAGTGCTGATGTTTCATGTTCGAACTTTTGCGTTTTAACTGTTCCAAAGAGCACGCCCTGAAGTCCAGTGTCCATTCTTGCATCGGATTCTTGGTTTGCAAGGTTGATCAGCAATAAGGCTGGCCTAACCTGCTAAGTGTAAGCGGCAATAATGCTCGAAAGGTTCTGAGCTAAGTGTAGTAATTGGAAGGAAATTTCAATGGTTTGACAAGGCTTTTGGCTTTCAAAAGTTTCTTGAATATGGATTAATTTGAAGTCATGGCTCAGGTCAATCGTGCGGATCGCAAGCTAACGCTTATTCGCTTGAATTTAAAGTAGTATCAGCCATGTCTCATGCCTTCGCATGTATGGCGTAAGTTGATGTCCATGATTTCTGTGATCTTTCCTTTTTGGTAAGTTTTGCGCATGCCTGGACTTCAGCGGGTGCTTTCTCAGTTGCTGATTCTGCGTAATAAATCTGGTTGCCGTTGCATTTCTATTTTAACTTTCTCAAGCATGTGACTGCTTTTTGTATAAACAACGACCTCTAAATTCTTTGCAGCCTGGTGTATTTTCCAGAGGCCAACTTGTATTTCAGAGCGTGCATATGTTACCTGCCATGCGTCTGGGTGAGGTCGGCCGACTTGCTTCACCGTGATCAGGGTCCAAAAAGAGTTGCGGCGCTGCATCGCTTGGTAGCAGTGGCACACCGCGCCATCGGCTTGCTTTGTTCGCTCGAAGCCGATCTCCTGTAATTGATCGCTCCAGTCAGGCATTTTTGAAGGCATGAGCTGTCGACTCCCAACGTGTTCAGTTTGCCAGCTCGTCTGAAGGTGGTAGTTCGACTCGGAATCGAAGTTTCTGTTACGACGATCAGTATTCGTTTTTGCCCTATGGCCGATCAAATTGAGCGAGATGCTGGGCTCAAAGTCGCTAATTTTTTTTTGACGAAATGGCGAGTGGGTTTTGCAAGCGCAAGGGCTGTTGCTGAGGGTGAAACTGATCTTTGCCTAATGTGAATCGGCTGATGTCTGATTCGTCGCAGGTTGATTAATGATGAAAAGCCCGGGGCGCTGCTTGTCGGCGCTGACGATTGGTGGAAGCGATTCGGCTGGTGGTGCTGGTATTCAGGCAGACATCAAAACCTTTCAGCACTTCGATGTTCACGGTGCATCCGTGATCACGTGTGTCACGGCTCAAAACAGTCTAGGTGTCACGCATGTTGAACCCCTCAGTTGTCATTCGGTTGCCCAGCAGATCGAGGCTGTTTTTTCGGATCTCGTTATTCCTGCCTTGAAAACGGGGATGTTGTACTCGCCTGAGCTCGTGGAGGCTGTCGCTGATCCATTGCGATTGTTCGAGGGGTCCACCGTGGTTGATCCGGTGATGGTGTCTCGAGCGGGCTCAAGGCTGTTGAGTGGAGATGCCGTCGCGAAGTATCAACAACTTCTGCTCCCGCTCGCCACGTTGTTGACGCCCAATCTGCACGAGGCTGCTCTTCTCACGGGCCGCGAGATCAATGGCAAGGTCGATGTAGAGCATGCGGCTCAGTGCTTATTGGAGCGTGGTCCCCAGGCCGTGCTGATTAAAGGTGGCGGTTTGCCTGAGTTGGCAGGTCAGGATTTTTTCTGTTCGGGTGATGCTCCTGGCGTCTGGCGAACGCAACCCGCAATTACAACTCCCCACACGCACGGGACGGGGTGCACCCTCAGTGCTGCAATCACGGCTGCGCTCGTTCTTGGTTTACCACTCGCAGATGCCGTGATTCAGGCCAAGATCTATGTCAACCAAGCACTGCTCCAGCCGGTTGCCTTTGGACATGGACCTGGATGTGTTGGCCACAGGACCGAAGCTCTGAGCCAGTGAGCTAAGCCCCATCCCTGCTGCTTTAAAAGGCTGCCCGTTGACGGGGTGGGCAGCTCAGACCATGGCTGGCATGGAAATCTTCTTGGACCTTCCATGTCAGCCGACGCGAAATCTGTCGAACGATCTGTTTCAGCAGATGGTCACCGCTGCTCTGAACCAACTGATCCGGCAACATCGAAATCACTTTGGGTAGCCGGATCCAGACCTTGAGATCAAGGTCCCATTGCACTGAGGTCTGCTCTTGTTCAGGGATCAGTCGCATCCCAGCGCGGAAGTCGACGTCATAGTGATTTCGCAGTGCGAGGGTCTGCGGCACCGTGCGCAATGTTTCGATCCGGTACATCCCTTCCTGTTGCGGCAGCAGTCTCAGAGCAATCGTTGGCTCCACTTCGAAGCCGAAGTTTCCGAATCGCCCCAGGGTCAGGCTGTAGGACTGCAGGTCGATGGCTTCGACCTGCATTGGACTGGCGCAACGCTCAAACCAGCTTTGGTGGTCATCCAGGTAGCGCGCCACGACTGCTTGGGGAGCCAGCATCTGCATCGAATCCTCGAAGTGGCTGCTGTAGCAGCGCACCTGGGGGTCGGCACCGTGAAGCTGATTGTCGGTTTCAGTGGGCGACAAGACAGTCACGGATAGGGAGCTGCCGACGATGGGCGGATTAAAGATGAACCAATGTAAAGCTCCTTGCGATTCAGTTTTCGCTCAATTGCATCAGTTTTTCGATCACCTCTTCCACAGCCCGGTCTGGGGTTGAGGCACCGGAGGTGATTCCCACCTTGACGGGTCCTTCAGGAAGGAAATCGCCTTCACGACAGAGCTCGGCGGAAAGGGGTTTGTGCTCAATTGAATTGCTGCCGACGTCAATGCGCTCGGGCGTGTCGATGTGGAAGGAGCGGATGCCGCGGCTGATGGCGATTTCCTGCAGGTGGGTGGTGTTCGACGAGTTGAAGCCACCGATTACCACCATCAGGTCCAACGGTTCATCCACCAGGGAGAACATGGCGTCCTGACGCTCCTGGGTTGCGTCGCAGATGGTGTTGAAGGCCAGGAAGTGATCGTTGAGCTGGGTGGGGCCGTATTTGCTCAACATCGTTCGCTCGAACAGGCGTCCGATTTCCTCCGTTTCGCTCTTGAGCATTGTGGTCTGGTTGGCCACACCCAGGCGTTCGAGGTCTCTGTCGGGATCGAAACCAGGGGAGCACGCTTTGGCAAAGCGTTCGATGAAGGCATCGCGGTTTCCGTTGCCGAGGATGTAATTGGCGACGTACTGGGCTTCTTCCAGATCCAGCACCACCAGATAGGTACCGGCAAATGAGCTCGTGGCGAGTGTCTCCTCGTGCTTCACCTTGCCGTGAATGATCGAGGTGAAGGTGTGCTTTTTGTGTTTCTCCACGGTGTTCCACACCTTGGAGACCCAGGGACAGGTGGTATCAACGATGTGACAGCCCCGCTCATTCAGCAACTGCATTTCCTGAACGGTGGCGCCAAAGGCCGGAAGGATCACCACATCACCGGAGGTGACACCGGAGAAATCCTTCACCCCTTGTTCAACGGGAATGAATTGGACATTCATCTCTCTCAGATGATCGTTCACAGAGGGGTTGTGAATGATCTCGTTCGTGATCCAGAGACGCTCGCTTGGGTAGTGCCTGCGGGTCTCGTAGGCCATTGCCACGGCACGTTCGACGCCCCAGCAGAAACCGAATGCTTCGGCCAGTCGAACGTCGAGCCGACCGTGTTCAAGCCGATAGCCGTTGTCCCGAATCGTGCCGATCAGACCGCTCTGGTAGGCCTGTTCGAGGCTTTCTGCCACTTCCTCGGCACGCCCGAAGCCTCGCCGGTTGTAACGCTCGGAATGATGGAGGGAGCGCTTGAAGGCGTGGGTGTCCATGGGGTGCGCCGGTGTGGGGTAACTCTATGTGGCCTGAAGCTGCGATCCAGGCAGCAAAAAAGCCCGGCCGATCGGCCGGGCTTGAGATCAATAACTGTGCCTGAAAGGAATCAGTTGTTGATGGTGGAGAAACCGGCGTAGGCCTCCATGCCATGTTCGCCGATGTCCAGGCCTTCGGTCTCCTCCTGTTCGGTGACGCGGATACCACCGAAGAGGGCGCCGATGATCTGCCAAGCGATGTAGCAGGTGACCACAGTCCAGATGGCGTATGCAGCGGTACCCAGAGCCTGGATGCCGAGCTGCTCAACACCACCGCCAACAAGCAGGCCGAGAGGTGAGCCGTCGCCCTGGATGTCATAGCCCCAGAGGCCAATCACGAGCGTGCCCCACACACCGCACACACCGTGCACGGAGAAGGCTCCCACGGGATCGTCAATGCCTGCGGCATCGAGTGCAGCGACGGAGAAGACGACGATGATGCCTCCCACCAGACCTGCTACCCATGAGCCTGCCAGGGTCAGGTTGCCGCAACCAGCGGTCACGCTCACCAGGCCGGCCAAGATGCCGTTGATGATCATGGTCAGGTCAGGCTTTTTAGAGGTGATCGTGGAGATCACCGTGGCACCGATGGCACCGCCGGCAGCGCCGAGGGTGGTCGTGACGGCCACATAGGGAACCCACTGGTCCATGGCCAGCTGGGAACCGGGGTTGAAGCCATACCAGCCGATCCAGAGGATCAGAGCGCCGAGGGTGGCGATGGACATGTTGTGGCCAGGGATGGCCTGCACCTTTCCATCGACGTATTTGCCGATGCGGGGTCCAAGTAGCATGGCGCCGACCAGGCCGGCCCAGGCACCAACGGAGTGCACAATCGAGGAGCCAGCGAAGTCAATGAATTCGACATTGCCCACGCTGTTGAGCCAGCCACCGTTCCACTCCCAGCTGCCAGCAACCGGATAAATGAAGGCAGTGAGGACGAGCGCGAAGATCACGAACTCACCAAACTTGATGCGCTCCGCCACAAGGCCGGAAACGATCGTTGCAGCTGTTCCGGCGAAGGCTGCCTGGAACAGGAAATCAACGGTGGGGACCAGGCCGGCATCGCTGATGGTCTCAGCGGTGACGGTTGGATCGAAGAAGAATCCTGCGAAGTACAGCCAGCCGTCGATCGCGGCATCGCCATACATAAAGGAGTAGCCCACGAACCAGTAGGCGGTCACCGCGAGGGCGAACACGAACAGGTTCTTGGCAAGGATATTGACGGCATTCTTTTGCCGACACATGCCTGCTTCAACCATGGCGAAGCCGGCGTTCATGAAGATCACCAGGATGGTGGCGACCAGAAGCCAGAGGTTGTTGGCCAGAAAAGCTGCGGAGAGTTCAGGTAGCTCTTCGGCTTTGGCAGACAGCGTGAAGATGCCCAGACCCATAAGCGCCAAGGGCGCACAGGCGAGCCAGGTCATGGCGCGGTTGGAGCTGAAGCCACGGATGCTCTTGAGAAGCAGCATCGGGCCTTCCAGGAGGCTTGCCTCTTGGAGTGTTTTGCGCCGCCGTTCTGGAGGCGCGTGGAATGCAGTTGTCATGAACGAGGGTGCAGAGCTGCGAGACACGTCTGGAATGTTCCCAGACGAACCAAACCAAGCTGCCTGGGGGAAGCCCCCTTCCATGTTCGATCTGCTACCAAAAATCAAACTGGTCTAACTGGGCGCACTCCCTGCCAATGCACCGCGTCGGCGGCAAAGCTGAAACAGCACGGCACAACTTCCACGCCGCTGCCGGTGGATTGGCGAAACAGTTCTCCGTAGCGCGGATCAGCACTGTCGCCGGGAGCAAAGTCGTTCACATCTGGGCGACTGAGGCAGGGCACGAGCACCGCCCGAGCTTCCGGAAGCACACCCATGAGCTCGATCAGATGCTTTTGGCCCCGCTCGGTCACCGTGTCAGGGAATAGTGCGGTTCTGCCGTCGGTCCAGGTTGTGTTCTTCACCTCTAAGTAGATCAGTCGTTGATCGGGGTTCTGTTCTGCCGGGGTCAGAAGGAGGTCAATCCGGCTGCGCTTGTTTGTTCCGTAGGCCACCTCTCCGCGGATTCCCGCAATCGCACCGAGTTGAGTGTCCAGACACCCCGCTTCGATCGTGGCCCGAATCAAGCGGTTTGGGAGGGCGGTATTAATGCCGACCCAGCAGGGTTTTCCCTCTGCACCTGGAACTTCGGCTTGTTCCCAGGTCCAGGCCAGCTTGCGTTTTGGAGAGGGTGCGTGGCGGAGACGCACCCGTTGGCCAGGGATCAAGACCCCCGTCATTGGACCGGTGTTGGCGCAATGGGCCGTGACGGTCTCACCACTGCTCAGTTCCACATCGGCGAGAAAGCGTTTGTAGCGCTTCAGCAGCACGCCCTCCGTCAGGGGTTCAAAACGCAGCAGGGCATCGCCCGGAGAGGGAAGGCCAGTCATGGCAGCAGCCGAGATCTGCCCATGGTCTCGTGCGATGCATTCACAATGCGCCCAGTGCTGGGGGCGGAATGGCGCGTTCACTCAAGGGGATCGCATTGGTGGTGACCCTTGGCACCCTGCTGAGCAAGGTGGGTGGCCTCATCCGGCAGCTGGTGATCGCAGCGGCCTTTGGGGTTGGTGCTGCCTATGACGCATACAACTACGCCTATGTGCTGCCTGGATTTCTTCTGATCCTCCTCGGGGGGATCAACGGCCCTTTTCACAGCGCCATGGTGAGTGTTCTCAGCCGGCGCCCCCGGGCTGAAGGGGCTCACATCCTTGCTGCTCTCAACACCAGCGTCAGCGCTCTGCTTTTGCTGGTCACGATCGTTCTGGTGCTGGCGGCGGATCCCCTGATCACCCTGGTGGGGCCGGGTCTGGCACCCGATCTTCACGCCATCGCCAGGGTTCAGCTGCAGGTCATGGCACCGATGGCGCTGTTGGCCGGACTGATTGGGCTCGGCTTCGGTTCCCTCAACGCCGCAGATGAATTCTGGATTCCGGCGATCTCACCGCTGATGTCCAGCGGGGCCTTGATCCTGGGTGTGGGACTTCTGTGGTGGCAGCTCGGTGCTGACATTGCCTTGCCGTCCGCCGCCATGACCGGGGGTGTGGTGTTGGCATTCGCCACGTTGGTGGGGGCTTTATTGCAGTGGTTGATCCAGCTGCCGGCTTTGATCCAGCAGGGGTTGGCTCGGTTCCAATTGGTCTGGGACTGGCGGCATCCCGGCGTGCGAGAGGTCTGGCGTGTGATGGGGCCCGCGACGCTGTCGTCCGGAATGCTTCAGATCAATGTGTTCACGGATCTGTTTTTCGCCTCTGGAATCGTCGGTGCGGCTGCGGGTCTGGGGTACGCCAATTTGCTGGTGCAAACGCCGCTGGGCCTGATCTCGAATGCACTCCTGGTGCCCTTGCTGCCCACCTTCGCCAGGCTCACGGCGCCGGCCGATCGACCGCAGCTGATCGAACGGATCCGGCAGGGGCTCATGCTTTCCACCGCATCGATGATTCCTCTCGGCGGTCTGTTCATCGCCTTGGGTGGTCCCATCGTCGCCCTGGTCTACGAGCGTGGAGCCTTCGATGCGACAGCGGCTCAGCTGGTGACGGGTTTGCTGATGGCCTACGGCCTTGGCATGCCGGCCTACCTCGGTCGGGATGTGCTGGTGCGTGTCTTTTATGCCCTCGGCGATGGGACGACGCCCTTTCGGCTCTCGCTGGCGGGGATCGGTCTGAACGTGGTTTTTGATTGGCTGTTGGTGGGTGGCCCGACCCCTTGGGGGAATCAGTCGCCGTTCAATTTCGGAGCGCCCGGGTTAGTGCTCGCCACGGTCGCCATCAACCTGCTCACCTGTCTTGCCTTGTTGTTTGCTTTGCAGCAACGGATCTCAGGCCTTCCATTGCGGCGCTGGGGGCTTGATCTTTTGCGGTTGGCCATCGCTGGTGTGCTGGCCGCAGGCGCCGCCGGGATTCTGTTGGCCGTGGTGAGCTGGCCTTCAGGAGTCGTGGGCTTGCTTCTGAAGGTGTCTGCACCTGGCCTGCTGGGTCTGCTGCTGTTTGCCTTGATCGGTGCTCAATTCAAGGTGGCGGAGGTGCGTGAGATCACGCAGCTTTTGGTGGGTCGATTCAGGTCTCGCTGAGACGAATATCACGCTCTTCACGCACCTGGATAGGAAGTTCCAACTGTTCGCGACCCACGAGCTGTGGTCCTTGAACAGAAACGATCCGTGCTTCGATCCCGAACTCCTTGAAGGCGGTTTCCAGTTCCTGAATCAGGGCCTTTTCGACCTGGGCCTCTGCATCGACCACCCGTCCAATCAGCCGTTCACCCAGTCGGCCGATGCGCTGGCGAACGACGTCTCTCGAGTTGGTGACTTCAATGATCAGCACACCAACCGCGGCGGATGGACTGCAACCTTATCCGCAGTAAGGCTCAAGGATCTCTTCGAGATCACGGAGCTGGCTGGGGGGAATGAGTTTGGCGAGGGGGAGCTGACTAGCGCCTCCTGCCAGCGGAACCTTCACGGCGTCGAGCGCCTGCCGAGCAGCGACTTCAGCTCCTTGATTAACGCGAGCACTGCATTCGATCGCGAGGGCGGAGGCCAGCTCGGCATCGCCGAGGTAAAGATGCCAGCCGCTGATTTGAACGTAAAGGCGATCAGCTAAAGCGCTTTGAAGGTCCTGCAGATCGCTGGCGGAAAGGGACATCGGCCCAGGAGGAGCGAGGGGGATGCCTCCATGCTGGCGTTATTCCTCTGGCTTGGGTCGCTGAAGAATTACCCAAATCAATTGGCCCAGCCACAAGGTTGCCCAGAGTCCGGTGACCCAGGTCAAGCTCCCCGGAGGAAAGGGATGGCGCATCTCCTGCAGGAACCAACTGCCGCTGTTCACCGCGGCGAAGATGCCGCCGTGAAGGCATAGGTTCACAATGCGCTCGAAATGCCGATAAGTCGGATCCTCAGGGTTAGCGGGGCCATACCAGCGGATCGGCATTGCTCGGGCACAGAAACACCTGAATCCTGGCGCGGCCGGGGCCCGGTTGACGAGCGGACCCTCGATGGGGTCTGATGGTTCCACGCCAGCGCTTGTAGCTCAGCGGATTAGAGCATCTGACTACGGATCAGAGGGTCGGGAGTTCGAATCTCTCCAGGCGCGTTTCAACTGCCCCCATGGGCAGTTTTTTTTTGGTTGATCGCTCAGCCTGATCGCTGTGGTTTCTTACGATTGGTCAAAGCTTTACTGACATTTCATGGGCCAGGCTTCTGGACGCGCCATCGACGCTGATCTGGCTCAATCGGATCCGGATATTGCTGCGTTCATCAACCAGGAACAGCAGCGTCAGGAAACCCACCTTGAGCTGATCGCATCGGAGAACTTTGCGTCCCGCGCGGTGATGCAGGCTCAGGGTTCTGTTCTGACCAACAAGTACGCCGAGGGGCTGCCCAGCAAGCGGTATTACGGCGGTTGTGAGCACGTTGATGCCATTGAGGAGTTGGCCATCGAGCGGGCCAAGCAGTTGTTCGGGGCTGCATGGGCCAATGTGCAGCCCCACAGCGGGGCCCAAGCCAACTTCGCCGTTTTTCTGGCCCTGCTGCAGCCCGGGGACACGATCATGGGGCTCGACCTGTCCCATGGCGGTCATCTGACCCATGGCTCTCCGGTCAACGTCAGTGGCAAGTGGTTCAACGTCGTTCAATACGGCGTCGATAAGGAGACCCAACGCCTGGATATGGAGGCGATTCGGCAGCTTGCTCTGGAGCACAAGCCCAAGCTGATTGTTTGTGGCTATTCCGCCTATCCGCGAACGATTGACTTCGCTGCGTTCCGTGCCATCGCGGATGAAGTGGGTGCCTATCTGCTGGCCGATATGGCCCACATCGCCGGCCTCGTGGCTGCTGGCGTCCACCCCAGTCCCGTGCCTCACTGCGATGTGGTGACCACCACCACCCACAAAACCCTTCGCGGCCCCCGTGGTGGTTTGATTTTGTGCCGCGATGCTGATTTCGCCAAAAAATTCGATAAGGCCGTTTTCCCCGGCAGTCAGGGCGGCCCTTTAGAGCACGTGATCGCGGCCAAGGCTGTGGCTTTTGGTGAAGCGTTGCAGCCTTCGTTCAAGGCTTACAGCCAGCAGGTGGTCGCCAATGCGGCGGCCCTCGCCGAACAGCTGATTGCCCGCGGCGTCGATGTCGTCAGTGGTGGCACCGATAATCATGTGGTGCTGCTTGATCTGCGGTGCATTTCGATGACAGGAAAAGTGGCTGATCTGCTGGTGAGTGATGTGCACATCACGGCCAACAAGAACACGGTTCCCTTTGACCCCGAATCACCCTTCGTCACCAGTGGCCTGCGGCTGGGAACTGCTGCACTGACCACGCGCGGTTTTGATGTTCAAGCCTTCCGCGAGGTCGCTGATGTAATTGCCGACCGTCTTCTGAATCCAGAGGATGACGCGATTCGGCAGCGTTGCCTGGACCGTGTGGCTGCTCTCTGTGAGCGCTTCCCGCTCTACGCCGACAGCAAGCAGCCTGTTCTGGCTTGAGGTTCGGCCCTTCCACTCGAAGCAGCTTGGGTGGGTTTTGCTGTGCGGGTTGCAAGCTCTTTAGGATTGGGCTTACTCCTTCTGACCGGGGGACCGTCTCTTTCCCGGAGCTTTTGTGAATCTCTTGGCCAGCCCTATTGCGGTTGCCTCGGTCAGTTTTCTTCTGGCCGCGGTGATCACCACGGTGCTGGTGCCCCGGGTGCGACGGCTGGGTCTTCGCTTCGGGTGGACCGATCAGCCCGATGAGCGCAAGCAGCACATCACCCCCATGGTGAGACTTGGGGGGGTTGCCATGGTGCTGGGTTTTTGTCTGGCCTTGGCGGCGGTTTGGTCGATGGGGGGCTTCGGACTGCTGGCTCCGGCAAGGGATCAACTGATTTGGAGCACCCTGGCCGGTTCGCTCTGCTTTTTTCTGATCGGCTTGGCGGATGACCTCTTCGCCCTTTCCCCGTGGCCTCGGCTGGCTGGGCAGGTCGCCGTGGCTTGTGCGGTTTGGAGCCAGGGCGTTCGGATTGGAGCAATCGATCTCCCCTGGCTCACCGCTTCCGCAGGTCCGATTGCCTTGCCGGACGGCCTCAGCCTTCTGGCAACCGTTGTTTGGCTGGTAGGGATTACCAATGCCATCAACTGGTTGGATGGCCTTGATGGCCTCGCCGCTGGGGTTGCTGGCATTGCCGCTGTCGGACTGGTGTCCGTCAGCTTTTCGCTTCATCAGGTGGCCGCTGGATTCCTGGCCGCTGCACTGGCTGGCTGCTGCCTTGGTTTCTTGCGACATAACTTCAACCCAGCCCGGATTTTCATGGGCGATGGGGGTTCCTACTTCCTCGGGTTCACCCTCGCTGCCGTCAGCATCGTGGGACCCGCCAAGGGGCTCACAACCGTCAGCTTGCTGCTGCCGCTCCTGATTCTCTCGCTGCCGCTGGCCGACATGTCGGCCGTGATCATGGGCCGGCTGCGGGAAGGCCGCTCTCCCTTCTATCCCGACCGCCGTCACCTCCATCACCGTTTGCTTCGCGCCGGGTTCAGTCATCGGCGCACGGTTCTGTTGATCTACGTCTTCACCCAGTGGCTCGCAGCCCTTGCCCTGGTAGTTGCCAACGCTGAGATGCGCTTCCTCTGGCTGGCTCTCGCCACAGCCATCCTGGTGGCCACGGTCGTGATTAGTCGGCGTCAGCTGCAACACGAGCGGGCCCTGATGAGCACCACGCCGCGTGCCACACCCGTAGACCCTGCTGCCCTTGGCAAGCCGCGTGGCTGAATCGGGCGTTGAAGTTCTGTGTGTGGGCACGGAGTTGCTGTTGGGCGACATCCTTAATGGCAATGCCCGATGGATCGCTGAACAGTTGGCTGGTTTGGGGTTGCCGCATTACCGCCAGACGGTCGTCGGCGACAACAAAGACCGCTTGGTTTCCGCCGTGCGTGAGGCGTCGCAGCGTTGCAGGGTTCTGGTGACGACAGGCGGTTTGGGCCCCACGCCGGATGACCTCACCACAGATGCCCTGGCTGCTGCCTTCGAGACTCCTCTGGAGGAACGTCCAGAGCTCTGGCTGGAGATCCAGCGGAAGTTATCAGCGGGAGGCCGGCCGGTGGCTCCCAGCAATCGCAGCCAGGCTTTTCTCCCCCGCGGGGCTGAGGTTCTTCCCAATCCAAAGGGCTCGGCTCCCGGGATGATCTGGTCGCCGCGACCGGATTTCACCATCCTCACCTTTCCGGGGGTGCCCTCGGAGATGCAGGCAATGTGGACGGAGACGGCCGTCCCGTGGCTCCAAGAGCATGGTGGTGCCACCGGGATATTTGTTAGTCGTCAACTTCGCTTCAGCGGACTTGGTGAATCCGATCTGGCCGAGCATGTTGCGGATCTGTTGGCCTCCACCAACCCAACGGTGGCTCCCTACGCCTCCCTCGGAGACGTGAAATTACGGCTCACAGCCTGTGCCCCGAGTGCCGATGCTGCAGCTCAGATGCTGGTGCCGCTTGAAGCGGAGCTGCGGCGCCGTACGGGAGATCACTGCTACGGCGTGGATGAGGACAGCCTGGCGTCGGTGGTGATCAGCCTGCTCAAACAACAGGATCAGTCTCTGGCGGTGGCTGAATCCTGCACCGGAGGCGCACTGGCGGCGGCTCTCACGGCTGTTGCAGGCTCCTCATCGGTTTTTCAGGGTGGCGTCATTGCCTACAGCAATGCGGTGAAACAGGGCCTGCTTGGGGTGTCGACGGATCTGCTCATGACCCACGGCGCTGTCTCGCAGCCAGTGGTCGAAGCGATGGCCCGGGGAGCCAGGGAGCGCCTGAATTGTGACTGGGCGATTGCGGTGAGTGGAATTGCCGGGCCTGGAGGTGGAAGCGCCGAGAAGCCTGTGGGCTTGGTGCACCTTGCCTTGGCCGGCCCCCATGGTTGTGAGGCTTGGGTGCACCGCTTCGGTGAGCGCCGTGGCCGGGCGGCTATTCAGAGGTTGAGCGTGATCCGCGGCTTAGACCGTCTTCGTCTTCGCTTGCTCGCTCAGGTTTAGGGTCGACGGTTCCTGCGGCTGAACAGTTGAGTTCCGGCACCCTCTACGACAAGGTGTGGGATCTGCATCGGGTGGCGGAGCTTCCCGGCGGATCCACCCAATTGTTTGTCGGTCTTCATCTCATCCATGAGGTCACCAGTCCCCAGGCATTCTCGGCTCTGAAGGACAAGGGCCTGACGGTGCGTTGTCCCGAGCGCACTGTGGCCACGGTGGATCACATTGTGCCGACCACCTCCCAGCAACGTCCGTTCGCCGACCCGTTGGCGGAGGAGATGCTCAGCACCTTGGAGCGGAACTGTCAGGAGTACGGCATTCCTCTCAACAACATCGGCAGCGGAAGGCAGGGCATCGTTCATGTGATTGCCCCGGAGCTCGGTCTGACCCAGCCGGGGATGACGGTGGCTTGCGGTGACTCCCACACCTCCACCCATGGCGCCTTCGGGGCGATCGCCTTCGGAATCGGGACCAGTCAGGTCCGCGATGTGCTTGCCAGCCAGAGCCTGGCCATGAACAAGCTCAAGGTGCGCCGAATTCAGGTGAATGGCCTCCTGTCGGAGGGGGTGTCTGCCAAGGATCTGATCCTTCATGTGATTCGCCGCCTTGGCGTGAAAGGCGGCGTTGGTTACGCCTATGAGTTCGCAGGGCCTGCGATCGAGGCGCTGTCCATGGAAGAGCGGATGACCCTCTGCAACATGGCGATCGAGGGTGGAGCCCGTTGCGGTTACGTCAATCCTGACCAGATCACCTTTGACTATCTGAAAGGTCGTCCCCATGCCCCGGAGGGTGATGCCTGGACCCGCGCTGTCTCCTGGTGGAGCTCCCTGTCCACCGACCCCGATGCAACGGTCGACGATGAGGTGGTCTTCGATGCGGCTGCGATTCCACCCACGGTGACCTGGGGCATCACTCCCGGCCAGGGATTGGGGATCGATGAAACGGTTCCCAGCCTCGATCAGCTGGATTCAGGGGAGCGTCCGATCGCGGAGGAGGCCTACCGCTATATGGATCTCCAGCCAGGAACGGCCATTGCTGGAGTCCCTGTGGATGTCTGTTTCATCGGCAGCTGCACCAATGGTCGTCTCAGCGATCTCCGTGCCGCTGCCGATGTGGCCCGTGGGCGCCAGGTGGCTGAGGGCATCAAGGCGTTTGTGGTTCCCGGCTCGGAGCAGGTGGCAAAAGCCGCTGAAGCGGAAGGGCTGGATACGGTGTTCCGTGCCGCAGGCTTCGAGTGGCGGGAGCCTGGTTGTTCGATGTGTCTGGCCATGAATCCGGACCGGTTGGAGGGACGCCAAATCAGCGCCAGCTCCAGCAATCGAAATTTCAAGGGTCGGCAGGGATCGGCCAGTGGGCGGACTTTGTTGATGAGTCCAGCGATGGTGGCCGCTGCTGCCGTGAATGGTCGTGTGACTGATGTCCGTACTTTGATTTCTCCGTCAGCATCGTGATGGCTCTCTTCCCGACTGGTCCTGTTCAGCATGTGAGTGGAACGGCCATTGCCGTTCCAGGCGAAGACATCGATACGGATCGGATTATTCCGGCACGGTTTCTTAAATGCGTCAGTTTCGAGGCGCTGGGCGACCAGGTGTTTGCTGATGACCGTCTGGAACTCTCCGGCGAGCATCCCTTTGATCAGGTCCGTTATCAGGGTGCCTCGATCCTGGTGGTGAATGGCAATTTCGGCTGCGGTTCCAGCCGTGAGCATGCACCCCAGGCGTTGATGCGCTGGGGAATCCGTGCGGTGGTCGGTGTCAGTTTTGCCGAGATTTTCTATGGCAACTGCCTCGCTCTGGGCATTCCCTGTGCAACGGCTGCGCCGGATGAGATCAAGGCGATTCAGGCGCAGGTGTCTCGTGAACCAGGTGGCTCGTGGCAGCTGGACCTTGCTGGTTTGCAATTGACGTCGGCGGAGTCCAGCTGGCCTGTGTCGATCGATGCCGGCCCTTTGGACATGCTGCGCAGCGGTCGCTGGGATGCCACGTCCCAGCTTCTGGACCATGGCCCTCAGGTCGCAGCGTTGATGCAATCACTGCCTTACATCAACCAATTCGCAGCGAATTGACGGTCAAGCGCGACTCCTGTGTCTATGAAAGAGACAGGAGGTTTCGTGTTGATGGCTCATTCGTTGTCGCGGTTGTTGTTGCCGTTGTTGGTTCTTGTCGGTGTCGGTCCCGCAGGTGCCATGCCGCTTCAGGTCCAGCCCCACGATCCCTTGGATCGCAGCTGTCCTGGTTGTGACCTGCGCCATGCGGATTTCCGTCAGGCTCACCTCATCGGCGCTGATTTTCGGGGCAGCGATTTGCGCGGAGCCGATCTCAGGGAGGCGAATCTTGAAGGTGCTGATCTGACGGGGGCCCTGCTGCAAGGAGCTGACCTTCGGGGAGCCAACCTCACCAATGCAGAGCTGTCTGGTGTGGATCTGCGCAATGCCGATCTGCGGGACGCTCAGGTGATCAATGCCTATGCGCCAAACGTTCGGACCACCGGCATGCGTTATGCCGGTGCTTCACTGCTCGGAAGTGATCTGATCATTGGCGGCGGTGACTGATCAGAAGGGTCGATCCGAGTTGCCCATCTCCATCCAGTTCGTCGGGGTGTAAGGCACAAACGGCACTCCTGTGCCTTTAAAGCCAAAGTCGTTGAGACGGAAGCGGACGCCACCAATACCTTCGTACGGATTGAAGTAGATCCCGACGTCGTAACTGCGACGTTGCCAGCGCAGTTCGACGTTCGAGTTGACCGTTTTGCCGTAGTACTCCGAACCGGGGTCGATGTTGTAACTGACGCCTGTACTCAGCACGACCGGCCCCACGATCTGCTGGGTGAGCCCGATCCCAAGGGTGGCGAGATCGACGTTCCGATCAAAGGCGAAGGGGCTGTTGCCGTTTTTCAGGGAGCCGCTGCCCACGATCGAGATCTGTGTGAAATCGAGGAAAGGCTTGCTGAAGGTGCCCAGGGTGATGGTGGGCCCTCCGCTGAGGCTCAGAGTCTCTTGGTGACGGCCATCGCCATAGACAGCCACCGAAGTGTTGACGTTGGTGTTCAGACTCAACCCGGGAACAATTGGAACGGGGGAATAGCGATAGGCCGCCGTTGGAATCAGCTCTGCTGTGTTCCCTTTCAACAGGGGAATCTGGCTGGTGATTGAGGCATACAAGCTGCCACGCCCAGTACGTAAGGGGCGGTTGCTGTTGAAGCGATCGGCGTCGTAGTCACCGATGGCACCTCGAATCAGATAGTTGTGGTCTATGTCCCCTGTTGACCAGCTGCCTCTGGTCTGGGCGTAGACGCCATAGGCCGCATTGATGTCGGTCTCACCCAGGGAGCCATTCCAGGTGCGATAGCGGTAAGCCCCGAACAGTTTGGTTTCCAGCACGCCCAAGCTGCCCAGGTCGATATCTCTGCCGAAGCTTCCCCAGAAGCGACTTGCGCTGAGGATGTCATCGGGATCAAAGCTGCTCATGTCGGCGTCGGCGCTCAGCCTGTAATCCCCGTACCGGCCACGAAGTTTGGCGTCCAAGCCAAACAAATCACCGGCACTGTTGAAATCGCCGTCCATGGCGCGCTGGAGCATGAACTGCGGCTGAAGGGATAGCTCCGTGCTGGTACCAATGGTTAGAGGCTTGAGGTTGCGTCCCACAAAAAGGCCACCGCGGTCTTTGTTGTCGATGCCAACAACCAGACGGTTCTCAACTTCCTCCTCCTTCTGGATGAGCTGTCGACGTGTCACAGGGATGGGCAGTCGCTCTTCGACGATCAGGCGGTTGCGACGCGCCGAGATCAGCACATCACCATTGGCTTGTTCCCTGGCAATCACATCCTCTGCATCGATCCTGGTTTGAGCAGGGGTGAACGGATCGTTGCTGAATCCCATGCGGTCGGCTTGCCAGCCATCCGCCGTGATCAAGACCTTCGAAGCCTGGATTCTCCAGCGGCTGATCGTGCCATTAAGGAGATTTGTGCTTCCCAGACTCTTGAGTTGAGGAACTTTGACCACACCGAAGCGGTTTTCATTCCTGATTGAGGAATTCAGGCGTTGAACGGGGATGCCGCTGCGTCGTTCGATGCTGAAGCTGCCCTGGAAGTCGATGTCCGAGACGCGCTGGTCGATCTTGGCAATTGCCTCCGTCCGCATGGCTTGCTGCTGGGCCGGGGGAATCGCTTCCTGTTCGGTTTTGCCATCACTGGAGACATGGCGCTGGGGGTCACCGCCGTCACCGAGTGCAATGGAGTCGAGGCGGTCAGAGAGGGAGGAAGGCTTGACGCGATGGTCGCGATCCGGATCTGCACACTCCGGCAGGGGAGGCATCATGGCGCTCTCCGGCTGGGGTGTGTCCCGTCCCCAGCGGTAGCGCAGGCCAAGCAAGTAGGCATTGCTGCCTTCGCTGACTCCTCCATAGGTACCGAACGCACCGGAGCGGTGATGAATTCGGCCGACGAGTGACAGGTCGGAGGAGACAGCGGCCTCGACCTCGAAGCCGAGATAGTTCAGCAGTTGGGTGTAGTTCTCGCGGAACGTTTTCTCGTAAAGGCTGACGTCAGCGTTGTAACTGATGCCTTCCACGAAGCTGAGGCTCAGCCACGGCTGAACCCAGACGCGCGCTCCGATCCCCAGGACCCCTTCGCCGAAGCCTTGTGGGGGTAGATCGGCATAGGGGTTGCTCTGGTTGAATTCGCCCCCCTGTTGCTGCTTGGCCATGTGGCTGAACAGGTCTGCCTCAAGTTCGATGGCCAGTGGCCCAGCGCGCATGATTCGCCTTTGCACGCCCAAGCCCAGCACGGCTTCCGGTCGCATCCGACCGTTGAACATGAAGGTGTCGCCGAAGGGGGCATCAATCATTTGGCCTCCCCAGGCCGTGACCGCCCAGGGTTGTGGATGCCAGTCGGGTACCGGAGGGAGGAGAGGAGGACAGGCCACCGGAGGCATGCTCTCGTTGCTCTCTGGGGTGTCTTCTGTGGAGGAAGTCTTTGACGGCGACTCAGATGGTGTCTCAGGCCGTTTCTCAGTCGCTGGGGATGTTGTGCGAGAGGTTGTAAACGGATTGGTGAGGGGCTCCTCTAGGTCGATGACCCCATAGACATCATTGAGTTGACCTTCGTTTTGGACGAGGTTGTAGCGGAAGCTTGACGCTTGAAAATATTGCTTGCCGCGTCTTAAACGCACGGCACCGCGGGCATAGAGCGTGCGAAAGCCAGCATCGAATTCAATCCGATCGGCGCGCAGTTCAGCGTTTCCGAGCTGAATGCTGACGTTGCCTTCGGCGATTGTGGCCTGGGTGTTGCGATCGCTGTACTGACGATCTGCCTGGATCTTTAGATGCGCAGGTGCTGGTGCAACAGCAGAAGAAGTCTGTTCAGCCGATGAGGCTGAAACTGGCAATGCCGAGACCGATCCCGTAATCAGGGTTCCAGTCAGTGCGAAGAGAAGGCGATGAGCCCCCAAGGCAATCCTGCTGCGGGCCACGATCCTGCCAGCTCAGCCCCAGGATCCAGCCTCGATCAGACCAGTGCGTTGCGCGGTCTGTTTGAGAGGGTCACTCAATCTTCGAGGTCTTTGCGGCTGGGAGTGCGGCTTGGATCGCTCGCAAGGAACCCGAACACGAAAATGCCGATGAAAAAGAAGACGACCGAATAGACGGAGATCTTGAGGGCGAGCATGGAGACCGACCGGCGTCTGTGAGAAGGGCATCATCTTATGGGGCATGACAGCGTTAGCTGGGGAATGAACCCTGAACAGGTCGCTCGATCGGAGTGGATTGAAACGTTTCGCAGTCGGTCGCGTCGTGATCTGCGTGCGGATTGGCGTCGGTCAGGGTCTGCCAAGGCCGGTGTTTTTCTTGATGAAACCTGGGGAGCGACCCATCGCCCGGACTGGGCCAAACGTGGTCTGCTGATTTGGCCAAGGGGGCGTCAATGGCTGCGTCTTGAGCAGCGGTTGTTCTGGCCAGATGGCTGGTGCAACAGCGAGTCTTGCCGTGCACGGCTGGTGCTGAGCTGGTGGGCTGAGCACATGCGGCTATGGGTTGACGACGTGCTGGTCCATGAGGGGGATCTGTTCGATACCGCCTGTCGCTGGCCTCTCCCCGAGCGATGCCGCCAGGGGTCTGCGCTGAATCTTCTGCTGGAGCTTCGCAGCCCACTGCATGACGATGGAGCTCTGATCAGCAGCCATCTGGACCTGGAGCCGCAATCAGCGGGCACGGATCCAGAGGGCACGCTGCTCCCCTCGGCGTTGGAACTGCATCTGGCAGCGGATGGTGATCTGCCGCCGCATTGGGCGGATCTGGACCCCAGCGGTGCGGAGGCTCAGGTCGCTGTCGCGACGCACCTGCACCAGACGGCAACGCCTGGAGGTTCAATGCATTGGCTCGGTCATGCTCATTTGGATCTGGCCTGGCTCTGGCCGGTTGCCGATACCTGGCAGGCCGCTGAACGCACCTTTCGATCGGCATTGGCTCTGATGCGGCGCTGGCCAGAGCTGCGCTTTGCCCATTCCACGCCGGCGCTTTACGCCTGGATGGAGCAGCACCGCCCTGCTCTGTTTGCTGAGATCCAGGAGGCCAGCCGCGCCGGCCGATGGGAGCCGATTAATGGTCCCTGGGTGGAGACGGATTGCGTTCTGGTCAGCACGGCGTCGCTGTGGAATCAATTCGCTCTTGGTCAGGACGACAGCCGTCGCCGCTTCCCGGAATGGGCCCATGAATTGGCCTGGCTACCAGACAGCTTTGGCTTCGCGGCAGGGTTGCCTGCGGTGGCTGCAGCCACCGGTGTGCGCTGGTTCTGCACGCACAAGCTGGCCTGGAATGCCGAGAACCCCTTCCCGCACCGTGTGTTCCGTTGGCGTGGACGGGGACGATCTGAACTGCGCAGCCTGATGCTGCCGCCGATCGGGCGTCGTGCTGATCCCGTGGAGATGTTGGTGGAGCAGCGTGCATGGCATGAGGCCACGGGGCTAGAAACGGCGCTCTGGATTCCTGGTGTTGGAGATCACGGTGGTGGTCCCACCGAAGAGTTGCTGGAGCAGATCGAGCTCTGGGAGGGGCAAACGAATGCGTTGCCTACCCAAGCCGGCACGGTGCGTGAGTTCCTGACGGAGCTGGAGCGGGGTGATCAGGCCTGGCCGGTGTGGCGTGATGAGCTGTTTCTGGAGTTGCACCGCGGCTGCGCCACCAGCCGCCCAGATCAGAAGCGTCACAACCGCACGCTGGAGCGGCTTTTGCGGGAAGCCGACGCTGCTTCGGCCCTGTTGACACTCGCTGGTCAGGACAGCGGCAGCAGCGATTGGCGTCCGCTGTTGTTTCAGCAGTTTCATGACATCCTTCCGGGAACTTCGATCCCGGAAGTGTTTGAGCAGGCGGAACCGGTCTGGTGCTTGGCTCGGCGCCAGGCCCGTCAGGAGCGCGACCGGAGGCTGGCAAGGCTGCCCCGTGCGAATGACTCCGCGGTGGACTGGAGTTGGTGGGGTCTGCAACCTTTGGCCTCTTGGTCACCACTGGTGCGCCTTCCAGCTGGATCGTGGTCGGTCGATGCTGTTTCACTGCCCCAGCAGGCTGCTGCGGTTGGTGGAACTTGGGTGCAGTTGCCACGTCAGCAAGGCAGTTGCTCTGTGCCCCTCAGGCGTGAACCAGGGTTGAAGCACTGTGCTTCTGAACCCCGTCACCCCGTGGTCATCGCGTCGCTGGGGTCAGGAGCCTGGCGTCTGGGTAATGATTTGGTTGAACTTGAGGTCTCCGCAGCCGGACTCCTTGCTTTCAGGGGGCGTGATGGAAGAGAGCAGTTGTCGGCGCCGCTGCAGCTCGAGCGCTACCGAGACCGTGGAGAATTTTGGGATGCCTGGGATCTGGCTGCTGGTTACCGCTCCAATCCCCTGGGTGTTGACTCCACGGGATCATTGCAATGGCTCGACAAGGGCCCCCTGGTCGCCCATTTGGTGCTGAGGCGCAAACTTGGCGCCAGTTCCATGCGACTGGACCTGAGGCTGAAGGCCGATACGCCTTGGCTGGAGCTGATCTGCAGCATCGACTGGTGCCAGACCCACGAGTTGTTGCGCCTGGACCTGCCGCTGGCGACTCGCGCCGTTCGGATCGGTGCCGACACCAGTGGAGGGGTGATTGAACGCCCCGCTGAGCCGATGACACCTCGGGAAAAAGCCCGTTGGGAAGTCCCTGTGATCTCTTGGTTCGCCTCGCAGTCGGCGGCTCCTGGAGGTGGGTTGGCTGTGTTGCTGGATGGTCCTCAGGGGGTTGATTGGTCTCCATCACGACTGGGCATTTCGCTCCTACGCGGTCCAACCTGGCCTGATCCCAGTGCTGATCAGGGCTGGCATCGCCAGCGTCTTGCTCTCATGCCGTTGTCAGGCTCCTGGAGCGATGCCGGTGTACCGCAGGCTGCGATTGCATTTCGCGAGCCGGGTTGTTGTGCACCGCTGCCCGCTGAGCCGCGTCAGTGGTTCCCATCGCTCCCGAATCAGCTCACGCCGGTTGCTCTGCAGCTGAATGGCGGTGACTGTTTGCTGAAGCTGATGAACGCGGGATCTGCTCGCTGTAGATGGGCCCCCGGTTCAGGCTGGCGCGTTCGCTTTCAGGCCGACTCAACTGCAACAGATCAAGTGGTGATCGCTCCCGGAGACCTCGTGTCTCTAGTGCTGTCTCAGTCCTCGTGATCGTCAAACGGGTCATCGAGAGCTTTTGATGGCGGACCAAAGGCCTGGTACACGCCAAAACCGGTGAGTCCGAACAAAACGGCGAGCACACCGATGGCAACGGACAGGGCTGGGGACGACGTTTCCATCACATCTCTCGACAGGATCGACCCCGAACCGGAGTCGGCCCCTACAGTATCGGGACTTCAAACCACCCGAGACCCAGCGTCGTCATGGCCCAACGCACCCGTCTGGGAGACCTTCTCCGCCCACTGAACTCCGAGTACGGCAAGGTGGTTCCCGGATGGGGCACCACTCCCGTGATGGGCATCTTCATGGTGCTTTTCTTGGTGTTCCTGCTGGTGATTCTTCAGCTCTACAACAAGTCCCTCATCCTTGAGGGCATCAACGTGAACTGGAACGGCCTCGGCTGATCTGAACCCATGAATATCTTCGGCGTCGGTCTCCCCGAAATGGCGGTTATCGGCGCCGTTGCGCTATTGGTTTTCGGTCCGAAGCGCTTGCCGGAGCTTGGTCGCACGTTGGGAAAGACCCTGAAGGGATTCCAATCCGCGTCCAAGGAATTTGAGCGCGAGATCAACAAAGCCATGGCAGATCCGGAGGTGCCGGCGGACGCTGCCAAACCGGTCGAAGAACTTCCCCCCGGCGACTGAGTCGCCACAACTGAGTCGCCACAGTGGTATGACCACCGATCTCAAGCTTGTCGTGGGACTGGGAAACCCCGGCACGAAATACACGGGCACGCGCCACAACATCGGCTTCATGGCTTTGGAGCTTTTTTCGGAGCGTTCCGGATTCAGCTTTCGGCAGCAAGCCAAATTGCATGGATTGGCGGCCGACACAGGAGTGGGTGATCAGCGTTTGCGCCTCCTCATGCCGCAGACGTACATGAACGACAGCGGTCGTGCAATTCGTGCTGCGCTCGATTGGTTTGGCCTCGAGCCCCATCAACTGCTGGTGCTGGTTGACGATATGGATCTCCCCCTTGGCCGTTTGAGGCTGCGTGCTCAGGGCAGTGCTGGAGGTCACAACGGACTGCGTAGCACCATTCAGCATCTCGGCACCCAGGCGTTCCCCAGGCTGCGGATCGGGATTGGTGCTCCGGCTGAGAACCCTGCCGAGCGTCGTGCCCGAACGGTGTCTCACGTGCTTGGTCCCTTCAGCAAGCTGGAGCAACCCTGTGTGGGCGCTGTTCTGGACGCTGTCCTGGAAGGGATTAATCGTCTTCAACGTCAGAGCTTTGAGCGCGCCGGGACCTGGATCAACGGGTTTCGCTACGACCTGGAGTCCGAAGACTGATGCCGGCTCTTCCGGCGACAACAGCCCATCTACGGGTGCTTCGCCAATGTTTTCAGGCGAAATGTGTGGAGGGTGAGGTCTCTGCCGGAGGCTTTGAGTGGCAGTTTTCCTGGGCGTTTGACCGCGGCGAGCTGATGGTGGAGCCGTCCTTAGGACGTGCCCTGATCGAGGATGCCTTGCGGCGGTTCCTGGTGCGTTCTGATTACAAGCTCGAACCAGGAGGTGACTACACCTTCATGGTCAGGGCCAGGTTTTGAGCAAGAACGTGGGTGCAGGCTCTGGCCATTGCAGGCGGCACCCCAGGTGCTCTTCCAGCATGACTAAGGCGGCAACAGCATCCAGGTCCACCGGTGGAATGCGCAGCCCTTTCGGTAGAACTCGGCGCCAACCCCGAGCTGGCCACAGCGTCCAGTAACGCTGTCTTGCCCGCAGGGTGGTCCCCTGCTCCGGAATCACGGTGAGGCTGCCCAGGCCTTCCAGCCGCTTGATCCACGCTTGGCTTCCTGTTCCGTCGCCAATCAGGATGCGATCTAGAGCTTGGTCTTGATTCCACTGCTCGAGCCAGGGTTCCACGGCCTCTGGGCTCAGAACATGGCCCTCGCTGACAAGACCATGCTGAAGATCGGCCAGCACAAGGCCACATTTGCAGCGGCCTGGGTCGAGTACGGCCACCCGCTTCATGGGGATGCCTCAACCTCGACCACAACAGCATCGGCGCTGTAGCTGATCCCTGCGGCAATCACCTTCAAGACCACGCTTTTGCTGGGTCCCTCCATCAATGTCTGGGCCAGTTGGGAGAGTGCTGATCCATCGAATTGCAGTCCTTCCGTCAGGGATCCTCGCCGTTGCACCTCGGCATAGGCCGATGCCAAGAGAAGGTTCAGCCGTGTTCGAATGCCCTCTGGTGTGCGTTCATCCGTTCGTAGTGTGGTGGTCGCCAGCACGTCACCGCTTTGAGCCACTGGGCGGTTCGGACGCACTTCGGGGAAGGCGTACACCGCCGTTTCACCACGCAGCACATTGGTGGCGGAGCGCAGCGAGATCACCCAGGTGTCCGGCTTGCGGATGATGTTCTGTAGGCGTTCCACGTCGCTGCGGGGAACGCGGATCAACTGTCGTTCGGGTGCTTCACCCGGCCTCACCTTGCCGTAGGCGTTGGCATTGGCCTCTTGAAGCAGCCTGTCGACAGCCTGTTTCGCTTGATCAGGAGCATCGAGACGAACCGTTGCTCTCGCCAAGGTCTGTCCGCTACTGATCACCACCGATCCACGCCTCAGGGCGACCAGGTTGAATTCGAGTTCCTTGAGTTCCTGCTCGCCAGCTCGGATTCGGCTCCGCACGCTGTTCAATTCGGCCTCCGTGCGCTGGATGTCGGCATCGCGGGAGGCGATGTCGCGGCTCAGACGCTCACGTTCTGCTTCGAGCTGGGCGCGTTCGTTCTGCAGAGGAGCCAGTTCGCGGCGCAGGGTGTCAGCCCGTTGCTGTGACTGCTTGAGTTCAGCGGCGATCCGGTTGGCTTCTGTTCGGGTCTCTTCCCGTTCCCGTTCGGCTGCATCGAGCTGCCGCCGGCTGTCCTGGAGCCGGTCTTGCAGAGCATCCAGTTCAAACAGGCCCACCCGCAGCTGGCGGCTCACCAGCAGCAGCAGGCCGAGCGATAGTGCGCTGATCAGGCTGCCGGTCAGCACCGTGATCAGAACGGCGGTCCGTCGCGGGCGCATCTTGAACAGACTCAGGCGGGCCTTGCCAACACGACTTCCCAGCCGGTCACCCAGGGTCGACAGAACGCCCCCGAGCACCAGCAGAACCAGGATCAGTGCCCAGCCACTCATGGCCGCACCTGTGGGTTGACGTGCTGCCTAGCTGAATCGTTTGGCCAGAGCGATTGGATCCAGAACGGTGATTTTTTTGCGGTCAATCTGAACCAGACCGGATTGACGCAAGTCTCCCAGCAGACGCGTGATTGTCACGCGCGTTGAGCCAATCGCTTCGGCGATGGCCTGATGGGACAGGCGCAGGTCGATGGTGATTCCCAGTTCATCCGCAACGCCGAAATCCCTGCACAGCACCAGCAGAAAGCTCACCAGTCGGGATGACATGTCCCTGTGGGTCAGCGTTTCGATCATCGTTTCGGTCTGAAGAATCCGACTGGAAAGGCCCTGCAGCAAGCGCAGGCCAACGCTGGTATCCGCCTCGATCGCTGCCTTCACGGATGTCGCAGGCGCCGTCACCATCTCGACTCTGGTGAAGGCTACGGCGTGGTAGAAGCGATCAGACCGTTGACCGGTCAGCAACGACAGCACCCCGAAGAGGCTGTTCTCGCGCAGCAAGGCCACTGTGATCTCTTCCCCTGACTCGTAGACGCGGGAGAGACGGACCGCGCCGCGGCGGATCAGATAGACCCGTTCAGCAGGATCTCCAGGGAAAAAGATGGTCTTGTTGCGGTCCACCAGTTCACTGCTGGCGCCGTCCAGGTCCCGGATGATTTCCAGGAGGGAGCGGTTGGCCGGTTCTGTGCTGGGGGTTGGAGCCACCATCTGCGGGGCGTATCGGCTGAAACCTCGGCTACTGGTCATGACAACCCCCTTGTGAGGCGAAGTTACGGAGCCAACGGTGGCCGCCGTGTAGCGGTTATTACGTAACTCTGCTGTGCTCGCTCATCGCTTGGCGTTGCGCCTGCATCAGGGATGTCAATCCAGGCTCAGCCAGATCCAGTAATTCATTGAGTTGGCTGCGGCTGAAAGGCGCTCCCTCCGCAGTTCCCTGGATCTCCAACAGGCGACCATCGCCAGCCTGCACAACATTCAGGTCCACCTCAGCTTTGCTGTCTTCGCTGTAGTCCAGATCCAGCAAGGCCTGGCCATCCACCAGGCCGACGGACACGGCCGCCACCTGGTCGACCAGTGGCGATTGCTCCAGAATCCCCTCATCCACGAGTGAAAGGCAGGCTTGCTCAAGGCCGAGCCAAGCTCCCGTGATGGATGCAGTCCGTGTTCCGGCGTCGGCCTGGATCACATCGCAGTCGATCAGCAAGGTGCGCTCGCCCAGTCGCTTCATGTCGATCACAGCGCGAAGGCTTCGGCCGATCAACCGTTGAATCTCCTGCGTGCGGCCCGACAATTTCATGAGCTCTCGTGATTGCCGCTGCGGCGTGGATCCCGGCAGTAACCGGTATTCGGCGCTGAGCCACCCCAACCCTTCCCCCTTCCGCCAGCGTGGAACCTTGTCCTCCAGGCAGACGCTGCAGAGAACAGCGGTTCGGCCGGTGTGAACCACAAGGGAGCTCAAGGCAAAACCCATGGGATTCCAGGTCACCGAGAACGGCCGTAATTGCTCAGGGCGACGGCCATCGGTGCGGCTTCCAGCGGTTTGGCTCATCGGTGGTGTGCAGTTCTTCAAGCCTCGCAGGCGGTTGGTTCTCGCCCGTCCAAACACCATGGGTGGTGTCAATGCACTTGTGGAATGTCATCTCGCCGCTACATTCAAGGTCTTGCCGGGATTGCCCGGACGGATGTTGCCGCGATGACCACAAGCCTTGCCGACCCCCAAGCGTTCCAGAACTCACTGGATAGGGATCAGCAGGCTTTGCAGCGGGCTGGACTCAGGCCCCTGCCACCTGTTGCAGATCCTCCACCGCTATATCTGGTGGCTCCCGAAGGGCAGCTCCAGGTCCACACAGCGCCCTATCGCGGCAGTTTCGCCAGTGTTCTCAGTCAAGCGATGCGTGCCGCTGGTCTGGGCAGTCGTGTTCTGATCAGTCAGTTCCTCAAAGGGGGCGTGCAGCAGGGGCCCGCAGGTCGTGTCCAACTATGTGGAGGCCTGGTCTGGCTACGGCCCGAGGTGCCTCTCTGCCTCTCTTCTCCGAATCACCCCGGCGGTGCGGAGGCGGTTGCTGCCGTTTGGTCCATCTGCCGTCAGCATTTGATTCAGGGGGATCTCGACCAGTTGGTCCTGGATGAAATCGGCCTGGCTGTTGCCTTCGGTTACCTCAATGAATCGGACGTGATTGCAGCTCTCGAGCAGCGGCCCGCCTCGATGGATGTGATCATCACAGGACCTGCGATCCCCGCCGGCGTGGTGGAGATGGCAGATCAAGTCACGGAGTTGCGCCGAGGTTTCTGATGCTCAAGTGCGATCGCTGGATCACTGAACAGGCTGGGCAGGGAATGATCGAGCCATTCCAGAGCGGCCTCGTCCGTCATCTGGATCCGGAGCAGAAGCTGCGTCCGGTGCTGAGCTTTGGTTGCTCCTCCTACGGCTACGACCTACGCCTGTCTCCTCAGGAATTTTTGATCTTCCGGCACGTTCCCGGCACGGTGATGAATCCCAAGCGGTTCAATCCGGCCAATCTCGAGCCCACTCCTCTCCATGAAGATGAGGACGGCCGCTATTTCATTCTTCCGGCCCACTCTTATGGCCTTGGCGTAGCGCTTGAAAAGCTTCGAGTTCCTCCCAACATCACTGTGATCTGTTTGGGCAAGAGCACCTATGCCCGCCTTGGAATCATTGTGAATACCACCCCAGCGGAAGCTAGCTGGGAGGGTCACCTCACCCTTGAATTCAGCAACAGCTCCGGTGCTGACTGCCGGATCTATGCCGATGAAGGTATCTGTCAGCTGTTGTTTTTTGAGGGTGATCCCTGTGCGACCACCTACAGCGATCGACAGGGCAAATACCAGCACCAGCCCGAACGTGTGACGCTCGCCAAGGTTTAGATCTCCCCGGTTTAAGGGGCCAGTCGTGCTCGATGCAGCCTGCTTTTTTCGTACCAGGCGGCGAACTCAGGAGCCCAATCCACCATGTGGGGCCACATCAGATCGCAGAGCTGGCGGATCTCCAGCTGAGCATCGAGTTTGGCCCGCAGATCCATGAAGTGGAGAAACGCGCGCAAACTGAAGCTCACCACAAAGTGCTGGCGGTAGTCGAACGGAAGGATGCCGCGGGCGTGCTCCTCGGAGAAGCCGGTTTTGAGAAGATCCCTGTATCGCTCGGCAGCGCTTCGGCACAGATCAAGATCTTGGTTGCGCAGCTCTTCCGTGTAGGCATATTTCTTGCCCTGCCTGTCGCTGTAGTCGCCGACGGGCCGCAAATAAAACACCTCTTCAAGCTCTAGGGCCCCATCCGCTGCTCTGCAGATGCGATCGCCCGTGTAGCGCATCGATTGCACATCGAAGCTCACGCCGACCCGATGGGTGCGGGCCTGCTGCATCACCGAATGAGGGAACCAGCCCACGTTCAGCACGATCTGTGCATGTTCCATGGGGCCGTAATGGCCGCGCTCTCCGGATAGCAAACGTTTGACGCAGATCTCCCCAGCCCGTTGTTCATCAGGCCAACTGGCACGATCTCCGGCCACAAAACCTTCGCTGTAGTCCTGATGCATGGCCGCATAGATGCATTGCTGCGGGTTCGGCGTGGCAGCGATCAGATCGACCCGGAAGCGGTCCATGGGAGCGTCAGAGTGACGAGTTGTGGTGATCATGGCGAGGTGTGTCAACCATGGCTGCGCGGTCCAGCCGTTGGTTGGCTCGACGTTGCCGCGAATGCGCTATCAGGGGAGGAGGGACTACGCAGGCGGCTGAGGCTGCCGACGCCAGGCAAGGCCGGCAATGGCTGGTTCTCAAGCAGTGCAGCACTCAAGAGTTGCAGTTCTTCCGAGCTGCGCAGGCCGAGGGATCGGCCCCTTGGCTCCCCCTCGGCGTTGAACAGGTTCAACTGAGGAATGCCATTCACGTCGTAGCGATCAACCAGATCTTGCCAACGGGGATTGTCGACGTTCACCAGAACAACATCGAGTCGCTCTCGGGAACTTTGCTCCAGTTCCAGCATTGAGGGAGCCATTTCTCTGCAGACCTGACACCAGTCCGCGTAGAACTCGATCAGTGTGGGCCGTCCGTTGTTCAAAGCAGTCTGCGGGTCGAGGGATCGTCTCGCCAGCTGCTCCATCGGGCTTTCGCTCTGAATACCGCCTCGCAACATCACCAGACCGAGGGCGAGAGCAACCGCGACCAGCACCAGCACCCATCGCTGTGTCGTGCCAAGGGGAGAAGACTCTGGGGAACGTGTCATCGCGCCTCAAACGCTGTCATCACTTTGGCAGCTCCTCAGGAAGCTCGCGGCTAGCTTGCACCCATGCCAATTCTGCGACTGCTGAGCCTTCCGGTTCGGGCGCCGTTGCTGACGGTGCTGTTTCTCGTTGCGGTTGTGCTCGGGAAACATTGGCAGGTTGTTCAGCCCGCGTTCACCTCTCTCTTCGGGGTGAGTTCGGCCTGGTTCTGGTGCCTCGTGCTGCTGCAGGCCGAGGTGGTTGTCGTGTTTTGCACAATGCCGGATCTGCTGCTGCGGCAGGTGTCGATGCTCATGGCGTCCAGCCGGGTGATGACGTTGGTCGTCACGTTGCTGTTGGTGATTACCGGTGGCATTTACCTGCTCAAGCTCAATGTTCTTACCGACGTTCTGATCCTGGCTTCAGCCTTGCTGTTGGCGCGTCTCGATCTCATTCGCCTTGGCGTCCTGCCCGGTGCCAGGACGTGCCTGTTCCTGATGAGTGCTGTCGTGATCGGCGGCATCGTCGCTGGCACGCTTCTGCCTAACCCCACGGCCAACCTCTTCGCAGGAGGGTTGATCACCACCTGAGTAGCCGATCAGGTTGTCGAGCACTTTCTTGGTGTAGAAGCGTGTTTCCGGGTACGGAATGCGTTCTACCCAGAGCGCAGCATCTTCCCCATTGGTGGGCTGAGGCCATGAGGCCACGGCGCCGGGCCCGGCGTTGTAGCTCGCAATACTGCGAAAGGGGTCGTTCTCCCATCGCTCTAATAATTGGTTGAGGTATCGCGCTCCCAGTTGGATGTTGTCGGCGGGATCCTGCAGCATCAGCGTGCTGGTTGGCTCGCCAGCCATCTCCGTGGCTGTGGATGGAAGCAGTTGCATCACGCCAACGGCCCCTGCGGGGGAGACGACCCCAGGTGCAAAGCGTGACTCCTGCTTGGCGATCGCTCGCAGCAGATTGGCTTCAAGATCTTCCTCCTGCGCTGCTGCTTCCATCTCAGCCTGGAAGAGGCGGGGGAACTGGCTGCGGTGGAGGAGGTGTCGTTGCTGGCAGCTGGGATCACGCCAGCGGAGGCTGAGCCACCAGAGCTGATCCAGTGCCATCCAGGTGTCTCCGACGGCAAGGCGCAGTCTGCCTTCGGCGAGACGTTCTTCGGGTGGGAGCGTGATCACAGGATCACGCTGTGCCTGCCAGATCTCCCAGGCTGCATGCACCTGTCCGAGCCGCCAAAGGGTGTTCACTAAGGCGTCTTGGCTATTGAGGGGTTGCCAGGTCTGTGGATCCTTCTGCGGGTGTTGTTTGCGTAGATCCAGAGGTCCTGAGATCCCAAGGCGATCCATGGCGCGCCATCGGTAGTAGCCGGCTGGGAAGGACCTGATCAGGCTGCGCCAGGTGCGCTCAGCCTTTTCCGTTTCACCAAGTTCCTGGTGGCTGAGCCCAAGCCAGAACAGCCTGCGTGCCTCCAACGGTGGTGGCAGAGGGCCATGCTCGCTGCGGCGGTCCAACAGGTCGCGGGTGCGCTCCCAATTCCCGGCAAGGAAAGCATCGCGGGCGAGATCCCATTGGAGTTGCCAGATGTCGGGATCGTTGGGCCACCGGTTCAGGGCGGCTTCCGCTTCATTGCCGTCGGCCAGTCGCACGCGAGCCGCGGCAACGGCGGCTGAGCGCTTCTCAACGCCTGCCGGCAGGGCATCCAGGACCCCAGGATCGGGATAAAGCGGCTCGCTCAAAATCCTTGCCGCTTCAAGGCTTGCGGCATGGCCTGGGTGGGTTTGTGCCAGGGTCAGCAGCTGTGCTGTTCCCTCATCAGGGTCACCATGCAGCAGCAGGGATCGACCAATGGCCAGTTGGGTTTCCGGGGCGGCATCGACGTCCTGGAGACAGGCCAGCGCCGTTTCCGCATGGCCTCGTTTCGCCATTGCTTGTGCCAAGTTTTGGCGCTGGGCGGGCTCTGGTGCCTGTGCCCCCGTGGCCTGGCAGGCGTCACGCATCTGTTCTAGGGCCCCTGGCCAAAGCACATTCCAGCGGGCCAGGTGCAGGGCCCCTTGATGGTTCTGCAGCGGTTCGGGCCCACCCCCCGCTGCCAACGTCAGCGCTGCTGGGTGGGCGGGTTGCTGCTGAAGCAGCTGCTGGTGATAAAGGGGTTTGTTCTGGCCAAGAGCCAAGCGAGCCCAGGCGGAGCCGGGCTCTTCGGGAAAGCGATCAAGAAGGCGCTGCCAGGTTTGTTCGGCCGCCGCTGTCTTGCCCTGGGCGGCGGCGGTGAGTGCTGCCCGTTCGAGGACCACAGCAGCGACCGGATCGTGTCCCCAACCTTGGCTATTGAGGAGTTGATTCGATTCCTCTCTGGCCACCATCAGTAAGGCGGCTTCTCGACGTGTCTGTGGATCGATAGACCAGCGGTAGTGCTGCCAGAGCTGTGCTTGCGAGAGCTCAGGTGTTAGGGGCTGATGCTGCCTCTTGAGCAGTTGCTGCCCACCCCATGCAGCAAAGCCGCTGAGACTGGCAACCGAGAGGAGCAGCAGCGTTCCGATTCGCGGCCCTGCCAGCACACTCAACCTGGATCAGAACTCATTCTGATGATCTTGACGGGAATGGCGACCGTTTCATCGACTGAGGGCAGATGAGGGCAGAGCTGCACCTGTCACGTTCCTGGGAAGCAGCGTTAGAAGCGCTTCGTATGGTGCTGTCCACGATTGAGACCCATGGTTCATAAGGCGTGTTCCCCGATTGGCCCGGCTCTCGGTGACGCTGCGCCGGGGTTTGGAACCGATGGGATCCGTGGGCTTGCTGGCACCGTTCTGACGCCGGCCTTGTGCCTTCAGGTCGGCTACTGGGTTGGTCGGGTTCTGCAGGCGGAAGGCCCTGTTCTGATCGGGATGGATTCCCGGACTAGCGGCAGCATGGTGGTGTCTGCCCTGACAGCCGGTTTGACGGCGGCCGGCCGCGATGTGTGGACTTTGGGGCTTTGTCCGACACCGGCGGTTCCTCTGCTGATTCGCCAGCTCGGTGCCGCCGGTGGCTTGATGGTGTCCGCAAGCCACAACCCCCCTGCGGACAACGGAATCAAAGTCTTTGGAGCCGATGGGGCCAAGCTCAGCGCCCAGCGCCAGGCTCAAGTGGAAGCAGGTCTGAAGGGGCAACTCCCCATGGCTGACGAGGGTGCTTTTCGCTGCGGCGTTGCTCGATCAAGCGCCGACCTTCTGGATGGGTACCGGGAGGTCTTGCAGCAATCGGTGGCTGAACGCCGTCTCGACGGCGTTCCCATCGTTCTTGACCTTTGCTGGGGCTCCGCGACAGCCTGCGGCGAGGATGCGTTTCGTGCCTTGGGGGCTGATCTCACCGTGCTTCACGGTGAGCCCGATGGCTCCCGCATCAACGTTGGCTGTGGATCCACCCATTTGGAACCTCTGCAGCGGGCTGTGATCGAGCGCGGTGCGGCGATGGGATTTGCTTTTGACGGTGATGCCGATCGGATGCTGGCAGTTGATGGCCGCGGATCCATCATCGATGGAGACCACGTGCTTTTCCTCTGGGGGTCAGTGCTGCAGGACCAGCAGGCGCTGCCCGATCAGCGGTTGGTGGCGACCGTGATGTCGAACCTCGGCTTCGAGCGGGCCTGGCAGCAGCGGGGCGGCACTTTGGACCGCACTCCGGTGGGAGATCAGCATGTGCATGCAGCGATGGTGGCCAGTGGCGCTGCCCTCGGTGGCGAGCAATCCGGTCACATTCTTTCGGCCTCCCACGGGCTATGTGGCGATGGTGTTCTGACCGCCGTGCAGCTGGCCACCCTGTGTCATGCCCAGGGCATCACCCTCAGCGATTGGTTGGACCGCAGTTTTCAGGCCTACCCCCAGAAATTGGTCAATGTGCGGGTGATGGATCGTGCGCGACGCAAGAACTGGAGCGATTGCACGGCCCTCACCGACGCCATTGCCACGGCGGAGCAGTCGATGGGAGAGAGCGGTCGCATTCTGGTGCGTGCCAGCGGTACGGAGCCGTTGCTGCGGGTGATGGTGGAAGCCGAGCAGTCAGAAGCTGTTGAGCAATGGACAGGGCATCTTGCTGCTGTTGCTGAAGCCCATCTCAACGTGGCCTGAGGATCAAAGCCTCTGCCATCAGAAGGGCGCCATTGCAGGCCTTGCTTCAGCCTCTTTCGCTGAACCCCTGAGCAGCAACATCAGCAGAATGTATGCAAATTAAATCTCGAGTAGCTGTATTTGCCTGGATATAGATTTTATCTCCCTTGGCCTGGCTGACTGAATTAACCGTGAGGTCGCTCTATCATATAAGATATTGCCGAATAAATCGTTGCTAAAAAAATGAATATACACGACAGTTTCAAGAAGAAGCTCAAGGAGATTGTATTTCCCGAGAAGAGTTATCCAATTCGAATGCAAGAAAATGGACTCATTTACCATTGCATATGTGTTGAGGCTAATCGTGAAATTACGGTTTTTGATATATCCAAAATAAGGCATCTGAGAAATAATAAATTACCGGGAATACTTGTCAAAAGTTTTAATGAAGAATCTGGCGCGGTGGAGGTTAAGTTCTCCGGTTCAACGACTTCGCGCCAATATTCAAGTATTAGCAGATTTAATTTTGCGCCATTGATATTTCCGTCAATTTTTCAATTGGAGAATCCCTTTGAGCAAATATGTTTGACGATCTCTTGCGATGTTGATTTTTTAATCTGCTCGCCGCCACGAATTGCAAGGAAAGAGTTTTTGAGATTGGCGAAAGGTAAGGGGGTAGAGATAGGGCCAGGACCTTCTCCGCAAATTAGTAATAATGACCAGACTGTAGTAAAATATATAGAGGAAAAATCAGCGGATGAATGGAAAAATTTGTATGCTGATTTTGATGATGAATCCAAGGAGAATTGGAGTTCTTACCAAATAGGTACAGCTTCTGATATTGGAGAGCCTGACTCTAGTCTTGACTTTATTTTTGCCTCTCATGTTTTTGAGCATTTGCATAATCCTATTGGCCATCTCAAGTATTGGTCCGAAAAACTCCGGCCAGGAGGCCTAGTTCTGTTGGTTGTACCTCAGCAAAGTGGGACTAAAGATTTTAACCAAAATTTTACAGATATTGGTAATCTGAAGCAAGAAGAGCGCGGAAATAGATTTTTGCCATCAGCGGAGAATTATTATGCCTGGGGTCAGGGAAGAAGGAAAGAATATGTTGACAAGCTGATTCTCGAGAAAGCTTCGATTCATGTGCATACTTATGACTATGATTCTATAATTATGCTTGCAGAGGAAATGATAAGTAGGCAGGTATTTTCTAATTATTTAATTGAATATCTTCCTTGTACAAAGGATTTTTTACTTGCTTTCAGGAAGTTATAGCTTGATGATTGAAAAACATTGAAGCCGTGAAAGCTATTCTTGTTCAGTATTAATAGATCGCACTAACAAGTAGCTCTAAAGCTACTTGTTAGTCGCAAAAGCATTTCGGTCTGAGGCTCGGGACGGGGCATCTTGCTGCTGTTGCCGAAGACCATCTCAACTTGGCCTAACGGTCAAGTCCTGGGCCATCAGCAGAGCGCCATCACAGGCATCACCCTTGGCATCACCCCAGCGGGCACCGGGAATCGACTGACGCATGGTCTGCTGCACGGCCGTGCGGAAACCCATGAGATGGGTGATGGCTCCCCCCCGGCAGACCACTAGGGGGGAAAGCAGCGATAGACGCCGGGCCACGGCATCGATGCAGTTGGAGAGGGTTACTGCTGATCGCTGAACGATCTCCTCTGCGCCCGAGCAGCCCTGGGATGCCGCCTCTACTACCAGCGGAGCCAAGGCCGCGAAGTCCGCCGTGCCGAAGTCGTTCTGTACCACCCGGGCTTTCACCGCCGCGTGGCTGTCGCAACCCATCTGATTCCAGATCTGCAGGCGCAGAGGATGGTCGGGCAGGCGCCCATCGGCCATGCGCAGGGTCAGTTGCAATCCCTGGTGGCCGAGGTCAAAGGCTGAGCCGGCTCCATCGAGCAGCCATCCCCAGCCGCCACAGCGGTGTTCATGGCCGTCCTCGCCTCGGCCCAACACGATCATTCCCGTACCGCTGATCGCCAGGATTCCTGCACCTTCAGGGATCGCACCTCGCAAGGCCGTGCGTTCGTCTCCGGTGACCAGCACCTTGCCCAGTCTTGAGCCATCACCGATGGCCAGGGCTTGACCCACCAATGCTTCGGCGCGCTGCTGCAATCCTGTGCCGTGTTCGATGCCGCTGGCTCCGACAACGGCTGCCTGGATCAAGCCAGTGGGGTGATTTTTGAGGGCGTGCTGCGCACTTGTGCGGATCGCTTTGAGAAAACGTTCCTCACCCAGAGGGGCATCCAAATGACTGACGCCGGGCCCCTCGCCCTCACCAACAGGCTGAAGCAAGCCGTTCTTAACGAGGCTGAGGCGGCAGCGTGTGTGGGTCTGTCCGGCATCGAATCCTGCGAGCAGCGTCATGATTTTCCGGGTCGACTCACCAGGGTGGCCAGGGCAAACCAGCCGATCAGTTGCACTTCGGGGCGGAAGAAGATCGTGTCGGTGCTGCCCTGCATCAGCAGGCCAGCGATGGCAGCAAGGCTGGCGATGGCCGCCAACGCGCTTGGCCCGTCCGTGTTGAGCTGCTTCAGGCCCTGCCTCAGGCTGCTGACGAGCAATCCCAGGCAGGCCAACAGCCCGGGGATGCCGGTTTCCACCAGGATTTCCAAAGGAACGGAGTAGGCACTGAGGGCGTTGAACTTTGGCTGTTGATACAGGGGGTAGATGCTGTTGAAGGCTGCATTGCCAGGGCCGATGCCAAGCCAGGGACGGTCTTGCACCATCTGGATGGCCGCCATCCAGACGTTGATGCGGAAATTGTTGGAGCTATCTCCTCGTCCTGCCAGCAGGCTTGAGATGCGCGTGCGGATGGGATCGATCTGGGTGGCCGCCACCACAAGACAAGCGGCCCCAACAACCAAGACTGCTAGGGGGACGAGACGTCTCCAGAACGGAGGCCAGTGGCGGGTCCAGCGCAGCAGCAACAACAGAAGCAGCACGGCGACGGCAGCCACCATTCCCAGCCAGCCCCCTCGGCTGTAGGTGAACAGCGTGGCTGTTCCTGCGAGCACCAATGTGGTGCCAGCAAACAGCTGGGCTCCTACTCCACGCCACCGCACCAGAGCGATCGCCGCGAAGGGGATCAGTGGCAGCAGATACCCCGCCAGGAGATTGGGGTTTCCCAGGGGGCCATAGATCCGAATGGTGCCGGCGCTGACCGAATTTGGATCCGCCCAGCCCGCCAGTTCCTCGCTTGAGGCATAGAGCTGACGCAAGGCGATAACACTGCTGAGCAGGCCGCCACTCAGCAGTCCGGCGACCAGCCGGTCCCACCATCGTTCATTGCTCAGCAGCAGTTTGCAGAGCAAGGCATAGACGCCCAGGTAGCTGAGCAGTTTGATCAGACCTTTGCTGGCAGCGATCGGAACAGGCGAAAAACCCGTCGCCACAATCGCGATGGCGAGAAAGAGCATCAGCCAAAGCGAGATGGCCCCGATGCGGCGTGGCGGGCTGCAAAGGCACCAGAGCACCCATAGGGCGCCGCAGGCTGCAATCACCAGGGCCAATCCCGTGCGTGTGAACACGGGAAGACCACTGAGCAGCACCAGCAGCAGGAGCCCCGCCAGTCCTTCTAGGCGTTTCAGCACCGCCTGATCCGGTGCCACCAGCCCCTGCCAGCGCGCCAACAGTGGACCACCGCTCGCCGCCTTGGTTGCATCCGCAGAGGCCATCGTGGGGGGTCAGGTGGTGAGTGCTTCCGCCGGATTATCGATCTCCTGCCAACGCTGTTCCAGATCTGACACTGAAGGAAGCGGACTCTGGTTCCTGCGGTACAGCACCCGGTAGACGGGGAGGCTCTGTTCGAGCACATAGCGCTCCCGTTCCGTGGGAACCGGAAGTGGGTTCTCGCTTCGCCAGGGACGCTGATCCTCGGCCGGCCGGTCAAAGCAGGCGCTGAGTTCCGTGAGAGCCACCATCGGCTCAATGACTTCCAGAACATCGCTCTGAAGAAACAGTTCACGGCCGGGCTGGAGGGCCGTCGCGATGGCGAGGAGCAGCGCCGGTTGCAAGACCCGTCGCTTGCGGTGCCGCCGTTTGAACCAGGGATCGGGAAATTGGATCGAGACCCGTTGCAGCCGGTCCTGCTCCAGGGCCTTCATCCAGCCTTCCAGACTGATGTTGGCGTTGCAGAACAGGATCCGGACATTGCCGTGCTCCGAGGCAAGCGCATCACAATCGGCGGAAGTCACCAGGGGTCGGCGGATTTCAACGCCGAGATGGTTCCAGTGGGGATCACGTTCGGCCAGACCCAGCAGGCATCTCCCACGGGCGCAACCGATGTCGAGGTGGATCGGTTGATCAGGAACCCGGAATAGCTCCTCAGGTTGTGGAAGTTGCAGCGGCAGCTGAAAGAAGCGACTGAGGGGATTGACGTGCTGACGCAAGGTTTCGAGGCGGTGCGATCTCGCTCAACTGAGATTGTCAGAGCCACTGCCAGAGGAGCTTTCGGGGTCCTGACGCAGCAAGCCCCAGCAGGCGGTGTAGCCGTGCAGATGCGTCGTTCCGCCAATGGGCCCAATCTCACCGTTGCAGAACGCTCCTGCCACGGGAAGCTCCGGCATGAGTTGGCGCGCCAGGCTGATGTCGCCATCGGCACGACCGAACAGTCCCTTGCCTCGTCCCAAGCAGGCCATCAGAAGTCCGAAGTGGACCGTGTCGCTTGGATCAGCCGTGGCTGTCTTCAGCAACCCAAGGGCCTCGTCCTGAGATGCGGTGGCTTCACGGAGATGGAATTGCACGTTTTGGCCGGCGCGCACTCGCTCTGCAACGGCCACGGCGCCGTTGCTGGGATCCACACCAATCAGGTTGCGCATGAGGAATGCACTTGCTTCTGAGGTTGCTCCGTCGGAATTCAGTCGCAGGCTGCTGCGTTCCACGCCGAGGAATAGTGAGTGACGCACTAGCTCGCGCTCCTGTTCGCTGAGGTCGGCTAGGACCCGCTGCAGGCAGGCGATGGGGCTGGCTTTGTTGCCGCCATCATTCAGTTCCAACAGCACGTTGCGCTGCACCTGCTCGATCGAGAACACCGGGCCAATGGGACGACAGCCTTGCGCTACCACTGTTTCGAGTCGCCAGCGCCCCCCGATCGAACAGACCACTGCGCCTGTGAGGATGCGGTCATCCAGCAGCAGTGATCCGTGCGGACTGTTGTGGGGAGCTGCGATCCCGCCAATCTTCTCGGCATCCGGGTAGGCATAGTCCAGCCCGCTGATCAGATCGTTGATGCCACTGCTGGTGGGGTCGATCAGGAGGATCTGGCTCCGGGAATCCTCCGGTGTGATGTCGACCCAGTCCTGCCAGCGTTGGGCCGCTCCATCAAGATCAGGCAGTTTTTCTGTGCTGAGGTGTCGGGTTGTGATGGATGCCCCCGGCAGGGAGAGCAATGTCACGCTCAAGGCCGGTGTCTGCTCCAGTTCCGAGGCACTACCGTCGCCGCGGGTGCCCACTACGCCTCCACCTGTGCATCCGATCCAATGCTTTGCGCTGATCTGGGCGCGCAGCATCGGCAGTAGCCGAGGTAGGTCGGTGGCGTAACCGGTTGAGGTGAAGACGAGTGCGAGATCGGCTTCGCCCCTGGGTCGACCCAGTTGTTCGACCACGTCCCGCACCGCTTCGTCCAGAGACGCTTTGGCAGAAAGCCCTGATCGGCAACTGACTTCAGTGCCCCCGGATCGGAACCAGCTGAACGGTGCAAACGGTGCCATGAAGCGGACCCTATCAACCCTGGAGCTCAGCTCGGGACGTTGATAATGGCGAGACTGTGACAGTCCTCAGTGAACGAGCTCACGTACCGCGCTCTGGTGTGGCTGACCTATCGCTTGGCCGCCACCTTTGCTGTTGGTGTGCCTTTGGTCTTGTTGATGTGGTCGGCATGGCGTCGCGAGCCGATGGTGCTTCGGCTTCTGGGCATCTATTGGAAGGTGGCCAGCCTGATGGCGATCAGCCTGCTGCTTCTCATGGATCAGCGACCCCTGGGCTACGCCACTGCTGCTGTCGCTCCGGTCTTGATGGTGATCAGCCTGTGGTTCTGGGTTGACATCAATGAAGAGCTGGTCGATCAACCGTCTTGGCGTCCCCTGCCGTTGGCTGTGAAGGTTTGGCGTTGGGCGTTCAGTGGTTTTGGACTCCTCAGCCTGGTGATGAGCATCACAGGCTTGCGTTGCATGCATCAGCTGGCGTTGCCCTCCTGCTTGACGTGGCTTGAGGCTCCCCAGGGCATCCATGGCCTGGCGGCCACGGTGTTCAATTTTTTATTCGGTGGTATGTGGACTGAGGCCGTTGCTGCCTTTGTGGGATATGTCGCCCTGGTGGCCTACCTGGCCGGGCTCCTGCAGTGGTTGTTGGTACGCCTGCCCCGCTACGGGCGTGTGGCGGGCGATTTCTGATGACGGATCAAGCGGTGGTTCAGGCTTTCGAGGAACGAACGCGTCTTGAGCCCCAGCGGGTCGTCCGACTTCGGGGGCAGGTGGGTGATGTGCCTTTTGAGTTGCTGATTTTTCGTGGATTCAGCAGCAGCACAACCCATCCAACCGCCTTTGACCCTGATGCCCCTGTTCTCCCCAAGGGAACAAGCCTGGATCAGGCCGAGTTGCTTCAGGGTCCCTTATCGCCCACCCAGGAGGTTGTGCTGGCTGGACCGATGCCGCCGAACGACCTCTTGGATCAGGCCAATTGGTGAGTTCGGCGTTCCAGGACGCCGACACAGCGTCCGCAGATGTGGGGGTGGTCTGGATGTTGACCCACATCCCCTTCGTAGTGCCAGCAGCGTTCGCATTTGATGCCCCGCGCTCGGCTCACCTCGATCAACGCGAGGTCGTCGTCTTGGCTGGCCAGCAGTTCGGCCCAGGGCTCGCCACCGATCTGCAGTTGTGAAACCAGCAGCCAGTCCCGCAGGCCGTCCACCTCTGCATCTCCCTCCTCATTGAGCCAGGAGAGAGCGGCCTTGAGCTCCGGGCGGCGGGCATCAATCCGCACGGATGCCTCAAGCGATGCGCCGAGTTCCTGACGGCCGCGGCAGTCTTCCAACACTTTGTTCACGGCAGCGCGCAGCTCCCGTAGCTGTTGAACCGGAGCGCTGAGGGCGCTATCGCGCCAGTCCGCTGGAACCGTGGGCCAGCCGCGGCGGAAGACCGAGGTCTCTTCGACTGGGTAGGGCAGGTTCTGCCAGATGTCTTCGGCCATATGGCACAGCACCGGAGCGATCAGCCCGGCCAGGCGTTCGATGATCAGGGCCATCACGGTCTGGCAGCTGCGCCGGCGCCGGTCCTGGGGGGCACTCACATAGAGCCTGTCCTTGGCGATGTCGAGGTAGAAGTTCGACAGATCGGTGACGCAGAAGTTCTGCAGCAGCTGGAAGAAACGGAAGAATTCGAAGTTTTCGAAGGCTTCTGTGATGTCATCCATCACCTCGGCTGTGCGCTGCAGCATCCAGCGGTCAAGCAACGGCAGTTCGGCCACGGGGATGGCGTCGGTTGCCGGATGGAAGTCGTGCAGGTTGCCGAGCAGGTAACGGCTGGTGTTGCGCACTTTGCGGTACACATCCGCCAGCTGGCGCAAAATCCCGGCTCCGATCGGCACATCGGCGGAGTAATCCACCGAGCTCACCCACAGCCGCAGAACATCGGCTCCATAGGGCGGTTCCTGCTTCTGGTTCTTGCCTCCCTCGATGATCACCATCGGGTCGACCACATTGCCGAGGGATTTGCTCATCTTGCGGCCCTTCTCATCAAGGGCGAAGCCATGGGTGAGCACCCGCTTGTAAGGCGCATGGCCATTGACGGCGACCGAGGTGAGCAGTGAGCTCTGGAACCAGCCCCTGTGTTGGTCGGATCCTTCCAGGTAGAGGTCGGCGGGATAGCTGAGGTTGTCGCGCTGACTGGCGACAGCGGCCCAGCTCGAGCCGGAGTCAAACCACACATCCATGGTGTCGGTGCCCTTCCGCCACTGATCGGCCTGGTTGACATAGGAGGCCGGCAGCAAATCAGCTTCGTCTTTTTCCCACCAGACGTCGGCACCGTGTTCGGCGATCAGTCCTTCAATGTGAGCCAGGGTGTCGGCATTCAGCAGCACGTCACCGTTGCTGCGGTGATAGAAGACGGGAATCGGTACGCCCCAGGTGCGCTGCCGTGAGATGCACCAGTCGCCCCGCTCTTTCACCATTGATTCGATGCGGTTGCGACCTGAGGCGGGAGTCCACTCCACCTCAGCGATCGCATCGAGTGCCTGTTGACGGAACCCTTCCACGGAGGCGAACCACTGCTCAGTGGCCCGGAAGATCGTGGGTTTCTTGGTGCGCCAGTCGTAGGGGTAGCGGTGGCCATAGGCCTCCTGCTTGAGCAGGGCGCCTGCGGCCTCAAGCGCCTCGATGATCGCGGCGTTGGCATCCTTGAGAACGTTCAGTCCCGCGAACGGCCCGGCCTCCTCGGTGAGGTTGCCGGCTTCGTCCACGGGGCAGAGCACCGGTAGGCCGTTCTTCTGGCCGGTGTGGAAGTCATCGACGCCATGACCAGGAGCGGTGTGCACCAGGCCCGTGCCCGATTCAGTGGTGATGTAGTCGCCGCCGATGACCACCGGACTGCTGCGATCAAGAAGAGGGTGGCGGTAGGTCAAACCAGCGAGCAGGGCGCCTTTGACCGTGGCGCGCCGGGTCAGCGGCCGTTCCAGGGTTGAGCTCAGCGAGGCAATCAAATCAGTCGCCACCAGCAACAGGCGGCCTGCGCCGTCGTCGGCAAGGGCGTAGTCGAGCCGTTCGTTCACGGACACCGCCAGGTTCGCCGGCAATGTCCAGGGCGTGGTGGTCCAGATGGCGACCTGCAGGGCTTTGCCCAGACCTTCTGTATCGGTTGGCAGCTCGATGCCATCAGCCCTGAGCGCATCCCGAAGGGACGCTGGCAGCTCCACCGCAGGGAAGGCGGCGTAGACGCTGGGGCTGGTGTGGCCGTCGGGGTACTCCAGTTCGGCCTCGGCCAACGCTGTGCGGGAGCTCGGGCTCCAGTGCACCGGCTTCAGCCCTCGATAGATGTGCCCTTTGAGCACCATTTCGCCAAACACCCGGATCTGGGCGGATTCGTATTCCTTCTGCAGAGTCAGATAAGGCTGGTCCCAGTCGGCCCAGATTCCCCAGCGCTGGAAGCCTTTCATCTGGCCATCCACTTGCTTGCGGGCATAGGCGGCTGCCTTTTTGCGCAGCTTGATCGGTGTCAGCGCCTTGCGCTGCTCCTGATCCATCGACTGCAGCACCTTGAGCTCGATCGGGAGACCGTGGCAGTCCCAGCCAGGGACGTAACGCACCCGCCGCCCGTTCAACACCTGATATTTGTTGATGACGTCCTTCAGCACCTTGTTGAGGGCATGGCCCATATGAAGAGCGCCGTTGGCGTAGGGCGGGCCATCGTGGAGAGTGAACGTTGGACCGCTGTTCTTGAGGCCCAGCTCGCCGTCGATTCCTTGGTTCTTCCAGAAAGACTGCAGTTCCGGTTCGCGTTGGACGGCATTGGCGCGCATGCCGAAACCCGTCTGCAGCAGGTTGAGCGTGTCTTTGTAGGAGGGACGTCCCTCGGCGGCGGCGTCGCGCTTCTCCTTGCTCACGGGGTCCCTGCTCTGGCCTCGGGATTATCAGTCCTCGCCCTCTGGGGATGTGGCATCCGCGGGTGGGACAGGCTCGGTGCTGGTCATTGCTGAACCAGCGTCATCGCTAGCGGCAGCGTTTTCAGGGGACTCGGGACGTACCCATTTTTTCTCGGTGACCCCTGATTTCCCAGTCGGCTTGAGTTGTTTGGCGATGCCGCTGATGCCTTCCCCAACGCGGCCTGTGGTGATGAGGAGCTGCCGAACGCTGGTGCGCCAGTGGTCGAGCGATTGAAAACGCTGCTGCTCTGTTTCGCTGAGAGTGTTCCACCGGGCTTGTCCGACCTCAGTGCCCAAGCGAGCGATCAATAAACCGGCGCAGAGAACCGCGAGCATCGGGGCTCCCCTCAGCCGGTCACTGCTGGTGACCAGCACGAGACCCAGTAGCAACACCACCGCTCCCCACACACCATCGCGCGGGCGACTGAGTTCAACGGCCAACAGGGGAAGCAGCAGGAGTGCAAGGCCAAGCAGGAGGCAGAAATCGCCGCTTAGGGTCGCAAGCATCCGTGTTGATGCGGACTGCTCCCATTCTGGGGCGATCTCTAAAGTTGGCGCATTGCCCACCTGGCGGAATTGGTAGACGCGCTGGTTTTAGGTACCAGTGGCTTCGGTCGTGGGGGTTCAAGTCCCCCGGTGGGCATTCCTTTCCCTACGGTGGTTCGGGAACGTTCCAGACTTGTTGCCTGTCCTCCGGATGCATCAGAGCACTGCTCAACAACAGCAGCCTCGTCCGGTTGGAGTGGCTTACCGCTCGGTACCCCGCGAATTTGTTGACCCCCCTGCCTTTTGGAATCCCACCGTTGGGTTGTTCCTCGGGGGGTATGCGCTGGCCGCTTTAACCATCTGGGGTTGGTTTGTGGCGGCTTGGCCCTTGCAGGTGCTTCTTTGCACCGGCTTTCTTGCGCTGCACTTGGAAGGAACGGTGATACATGACGCCTGCCATAACGCGGCCCACCCCAATCGATGGGTGAATCAAGCCATGGGTCATGGCTCAGCGCTGCTACTCGGGTTCAGTTTCCCCGTTTTCACTCGGGTGCACCTGGAGCATCACGCCCACGTCAATGATCCGAAGAACGATCCCGATCACATCGTCAGTACGTTTGGACCGCTCTGGCTGATCGCACCAAGATTTTTTTACCACGAGTGGTTTTTCTTTCAGCGACGCCTCTGGCGGCGCTGGGAGTTGATGCAGTGGGGGTTGGAACGCAGCATCTTCGTGGTGATAGTTCTTGCTGCGGCGCGCTTTGACTTTCTGCCATTCATCTTTAACTGCTGGTTCGCGCCTGCCTTGATGGTTGGGGTGACACTGGGTCTTTTCTTCGACTACCTCCCGCATCGGCCGTTCACGTCCCGCAACCGCTGGACGAATGCTCGGATCTACCCCGGCAGGCTGATGAACTGGCTGATCATGGGGCAGAACTACCACTTGGTTCATCACCTCTGGCCTTCGATTCCCTGGTTTGAGTACAAACCGGCCTATGAGGCCACCAAGCCTCTGCTCGATTCCAAAGGATCTCCCCAGCGGTTGGGCATTTTTGAGACCCGCAGGGATGGCTACAACTTCCTGTACGACATCCTCGTGGGTGTCCGAAGTCACAAGCGTCGCAGCGGAAAAATGAGGCGTGCTGCCCGGTTTATGCCCGGACGGGGGTTGCGACGTCACTGGCTTGGCTTTGTTGATCGCATTGCGATCAAAACGGAAGCCAAACGCTGGGTGTCCCGATAAGTCTGATTCAGTCGGCGAGGATCTTTGGAACCCTGAAGAAGTCCCCCTCCCTCTGGGGCGCCTGACTGAGAATCTCCTCCCGCACAGGTGTTGGCTGTACTCCATCCGCCCGGGTGACATTGGTCACTTCAACGGCTCTTGTGGTTTCTGGAACGCCCTTGGTGTCCACCTCTTGGAGCTGACCGACGTACTCGAGGATCGATTCAAGCTGATCGGTGTAGGTCGCAATCTTCTCCTCGGGCAGATCAAGGCGGGCCAGATGGGCCACCTTGCGGACGTCGTCGCTGGAAATCTGGCTCATGACTCGCCGAGGAACGTGCGCAGATCCTCGCTCAGCGCGGTGGCGGCTGTCTCCAGCAAGGCATCGCCCTGCTGGGCAGTTGCCAAGGAGGGATGAGACCCCATGCGTCCATCGGGGTGACGGCGCCGGAAATCATCTGGTCCGTGAATCGGACCTGCCGGGGCGGGGTCGGGCAGTGGGCGCTGCTTGCTCAGCAAACTGGGCTCCACAGCGAGGGTGACAGCGATTTCGCTCGGTGTGGCGTGATGCCCTTCTTTGTCGCCATAGAGATCGCGGGCCTGGCGCATCACGGGTCCCGCCATGAACCAGTTGGCCAGACGACAACGCAGTTGGGGGGCGACCGGAAGATTTCGGGTTGTGGCAGTGCCGTGGGCCTGGGCAAAAGCTGCTTTGGCTGTTGCAATGTTGCCGCCGTGGCCATTAATCACAAACACCCTTTCAAAGCCATGTCGCCCCAGGGACAACACCAGGTCATGCAGCACGGCCAGAAGTGTGGCTGGCTGCAAGCTCATCGTTCCAGCGAAGCCAAGGTGGTGTTCTGCCATGCCGAAGGCCTGGGCTGGGGTGACCAACACGCCGGTGCGACGGCCCACTTCGAGGGCGACTGCTTCTGCGGTGAGGGCGTCGGTGCCGATCGCTCCAGTGGGACCGTGCTGCTCGGTGGATCCAAGGGGAATGATCACGCCTTTGCAGTCTTGGAGGTAGGTCTCCACTTCAGGCCAACTGCGCAGGGCCAGACGAATGGTGTCCGTGCTGTCGACAGGACCGGGAGTTGCAGCGGTCATTCAGGCTGAGCCAATGACCTGATGATCGCTCAATCTCAGCCGATCAGTGGGCGGTTCCGTTGCCGTCGTATTTGTCGGTGTTGTAGTAGCCACCGCGTGTTCCGAAAAACAGGCACGCCAAAGGGAACAGCACGATGCTGCCAAGAAGCACAGTGCCGAGGTTGAAGCTGGAGGTGGCTGCGTCCATCAACTGGCCTGAATTGAGCTCAGCTTGGCGTGGATGCACCGCTAATGCATCGCTGACTTGGTTTCTGTTGTGAGTTCGCGTCCTTCTCCGGGAATGTCGAGCCACGCCCTCAGCCATGCCGTGAGCCAGATGAACGGCAGTGTGTCGCTCAGCGCCGCCAGCACCTTGAACAGGTAGCCGCTGCCGATGAAGCTGATCAGCTGCGGCAGCACGGACCGTTCCGGTTGCACAGGAAGCACATGGGCGCCGTAATGGCTGATCAGCACCACGGCACTGGTGTCCACCAGCTGACTCACCAAGGTGGAACCGTTGTTGCGCAGCCAGAGGGCTTTGCCTTTGGTGCGCTGTTTCCAGAAGTGGAAGAGCCGCACATCCACGAATTGCGCCGTGAGATAGGCCACCATCGAGGCGCCCACTGAACCGAAGCTGAGTTGCTGAATGGTGCGGAAGGTGCTGTCGTCGCTTCCGCTCATGGCTGGCAGCACCCCTCCCAGCCAGAGAATCAGCATCACCCAGCCGTTGAGCAGCAGCCCGACCCAGACCACTTGATTGGCTTTCTGCTCACCCCAGATTTCGCTGATCAGATCGGTGCAGAGGAAGGTGATCGGATAGGGCAGTGCGCCAACGGCTACCACGATCGGCCAGCCTCCAATGCTGCCAAGTTGAAGGAATCGGGTCAGCCCAAGGATGTTGAGCATGCCCAGGGTCCCCAGGAACAGGCCTGCCAGCAACAGAAACACCCCATCACGCCGTGCCTGGAGGTTGCTGTCCAAAGCCTGCAGAGTTCAAGCTGGAACCAGCGTGGCCGCCAGCCGGCAGGCTGTCATCGATTTCGTTTCGCTTCCGCTCAGTTTCTTTGCGCGTCCAGCTCAGATCGTGGGTCCTGAGTTGGTCGGTTGCAGGTTGGTGAAACGCCAAGACGATGGACGCCTTCTCTGGGGCGTGATTGTCGAAACTGAGGCGTATTCCCAGGACGACCCCGCCTGTCATGGTTATCGGCGCAGGACGCCTCAAAACGAAACCCTGTTCGGTGAGCCAGGGCGGTTTTATGTGTATGTGAGCTACGGCATCCACCACTGCGTGAACGTGGTCACCGATCGGGGGGAGTGGGCCAACGGTGTGTTGCTGCGCGCGGTGGCCCTTCCTGATGAACCGGAGCGGATCGCGGCAGGCCCCGGTTTGCTCGCGCGACGTTTTGGGCTTGATCGCAGTGATGACAGTTGTCCGGTGACGGGCGAACATGAGGTGTGGATGGCCCTGAGGTCAGACACGTTTGCCAGCCAGGATCTTGTGACCACAACGCGGATCGGCATCTCCCAGGGCGCAGCAACCCCGTGGCGCTGGTATCTGCGGAGTAGTCGCAGTGTCAGCAGGCGAGCCCGGGGTGATCGCATGCCACCCAAGGCACAGTGCTGGACGCCATCGCTGGAGCAACCTTCATGAGTGGCTGGCCGCATCGGCATGTTCTTGATCTCGCGTCGTTCTCGCGAGAAGACTTCGCTGCGGTGCTTGAGCTGGCCCAGCGGTTTCGTTCGCTACCGATCACCGGTGCCCGAAAACTTCCTGCGCTGCAAGGCCGCTTGGTGGCCACGCTGTTCTTTGAACCAAGCACCCGAACCCGCAGCAGTTTTGAGCTGGCGGCCAAACGTCTGTCGGCAGACGTCATGAGCTTTTCACCCTCCAGCAGCTCTCTGAGCAAAGGGGAAAGTGTTCTCGACACGGCGCGCACTTACGTGGCCATGGGTGCCGACGTGTTGGTGGTCCGCCACCGCTCTACCGGTGTGCCTCAGCAACTGGCGTTGGATCTGCAGCAGATGGGTGAGCGCACTGTCGTGCTCAATGGCGGTGATGGTCTCCACAGCCATCCCAGTCAGGGACTGCTGGATCTGCTCACCCTTGCTCGGCATTTCTCCCCTCAGCACCCCATGCCGGAAGCGCTGCAGGGGCGTCGCATTGTGATTGTCGGCGATATTCTTCACTCGCGGGTGGCACGTTCCAATCTCTGGGCTTTGACGGCCTGTGGAGCTGACGTTGTGTTGTGTGGCCCGCCGAGCCTCGTCCCAGAGGATTTTGTGGCCTTCGTTGATGCTCCGCCCCCAGGTCTGCTCAAGGATCCGGTGCCGCAGCGGGGCAAGGTCAGCGTGATGCGGCGCCTGGAACATGCGTTGCCAGGAGCAGATGCCGTGATGACCCTGCGGCTTCAGAAGGAACGGATGGGCCAGCAGTTGCTCACCAGCCTGGAGCGCTACCACCGCGACTTCGGACTGAGCCATGAGCGCATGCAGCTCTGCGGTCAGCATGTTCCAGTTCTGCATCCTGGTCCGGTGAACCGAGGCGTTGAATTGACTGGGTCGCTCTTGGATGACCCACGCGTCAGCCTTGTGGAAGAGCAGGTCAGGAACGGCGTGCCCACCCGGATGGCCTTGCTCTATTTAATGGCTGCCTCTGAATCCGCCACGGAGGCCTCCTTGGTGTCGAGCAGCTCCTGAGTTTGAGGGAGACCAGAGAGTTGGTGGGCGTAGTAGTCCATCGCTGCCTTGAGGGCGGCATCGGGTTCGGCGATTGACGGGCCCGTTCCGCTGGCCATCGGGAAATGAGCATCTTCTGCATCAAGGGCAAGATGCTGGCTGGGCATGCCTGTGAGCAGAACGGAGGCACGTTGCCGGGTCGCCAGGGCATACAGCCATTTGATGCTCAAGGTGATTCGGTTCTCTCGGTTTGGTATCAAGGCCAGGTGAACGATGGCCCACAGCAGCAGGCCCAGCCGTCCTGAAAATTTGAAGCCATGCAGGTCGGCAACGGCACTGCCATGAACCACAGCCATGCTGCCGAAATCGACGTAGCGAAACGTGGGGCGGGCGTGTCCTGCCACGATCGCTGCGATGTCCTTGCCGATGAACGTGCCGGCCTGTTTGGCGGGAGCCGCCATTCCTGGAAGCGGCTTGCCATTCACGGTGTGGCTGTAGCTGGAGAGATCTCCTGCGATCCGGATCTCAGGGTGGCTTGGGATCGAGAAGTCGGGGTTGACCACGACCCGTCCACCGCGATCGACCTCGCAACCGGTTGCATTCGTCAGCTTCTGCCCCAGATGCGATGCCTTCACGCCAGCGGTCCAGATCACCGTTGCAGCTTGGACCCGAACGTCTCCATTGGGTCCACCGATCACAACCTCTCCGGGCCGCATGGTTTGGACGCGGCTCTCCGGCATGTATTCGATGCCATCTTGTTCCAAGGCTTTCAGGGCCCTTTCGGAGAGCTCCGCCGGCATCGCTTTCAGCACCCTGTCGCCGGGATCCACCAACACGATCCGCGTTTTCTGGGGATCCAGCTGCTTGAACGCATCCTTCAAGGCCCAACGCATCAGCTCTGAAACGGCACCAGCCATTTCGCAGCCACTGGGCCCAGCTCCAACGATCACAACCGTTTGCAGGAATTGGCGAGCCTTGGGATTCGGTGTCTGTTCTGCCTGCTCCATCGCCATCAGCAGACGGCGACGTATTTCTTCGGCGTGTTCGAGGATTTTCATTGGGGGCGCAAATGTGCGCCAGTCCTCATGGCCGAAGTAGGTGCTGCCCGACCCTGTCGCCAGGATCAGATGGTCATAGCTGTAGGTCTTGCCGTTGAACACGATCTGCTTGCCCTCTGGGTTCACCGTGGTGACTTCACCCAGCAGCACCTGGACGTTGTCTTGCTGGCCGACCAGTTCGCGTAGAGGCGTGGCCACGTCACTTCTTGAGACCAATCCGGTTGCCACCTGATACAGCAGCGGCTGGAACAGGTTGAAGTTGCGCTTGTCAATCAAGGTGATGCGCACATCGGCATTGGCCAGGGCCTTGCAGGCATGCACCCCGGCAAAGCCGCCGCCGACGATGACCACATGCGGGGCATGACGCAAGCGCTCGGCAGGTGGTTCAAGCTCCAGGAAGTAATGGTTGCTTGCCATCTGCAGCCCGGAGGATTCTTCCCGAAGGGTATGAACCGCAATCTCTTTTGTCTGCTTTGAACTCTTCCGCTTCAGATCAGCTTGAACCCTTCGAGAAAAAGACCGTAGAGAAAGCCAATGCGACCAAGATCCAGCAGTTGCTGCGGCAGTTTCAGCGAGGGCTTTGAACTGCGTCGTCGTCGAATCGTGAGTTCAGCACCCAGCACCACCAGAAGTGCAGCCACTGGGTCCATTTGACTGAGAGCACCGGCGACGGAGGTGAGCGCGCTACCGATCAGAAATCCGATCAGGCCTGCAAGGGCCAATAAAGACAATCTCCGCCAGGGATTGCGTGACCAGCGATCCAGTCTCTGGATTGCTGTACCAACGTTGGTTTGCAATCGGGTGGATTGGAGCCGTCGCACGGCATTGATTTCGGGGGAAGAGGCAGGGTTGAATCCAGTGATCCCCATCACCCGGCCATGCCCCTGCCGCATCCTGTCTACACCACACCTAGGCAGTGTGCAGGCATCAGACACTACTGATAGCAGATTTCAATAAAAAACCCGGGACGAGCCCGGGCCAAGTGATGGGGACTGGCGAAGCAAAGCCAGCGTTGGAGGCTTTGGCAAGAGGTTGCGCTTCAGGCTATTTAGTCTCAGCTTTCGCTTTTCTGGACGCTTTGCCTTCGAGGAGCTCCAGCAGCGCTTCCATTTGCGCCATCACACCCCGCACTTCGCCAGCCTCGGGGAGTAAACCGTCTTCCATCACGCCCTGGTGCATTTCACGCAGTTCCTGGCGGATGTAGCGCAGATGACTAACGACCTGCTCTCGCTTCGATTGCGACATCGGCTACAGGGGATTACTTAACACCCTTTTACCTCATAAAGGGTCACATCCGGCGTGATGGGGCGCGACTTATCGCACCGGCAGCGGCAAGGAGTGCGAAGGTCAGGAGGGCTGTTGGTCGTGCCACGGTGCTGAACAGCACAAGGACGAACAGGCCGATCAGTGGAAGGCGACGCTGCAAAAACGCAGTGGAGAATAGGGGATTCGAACCCCTGACCTCTGCGGTGCGATCGCAGCGCTCTACCAACTGAGCTAATTCCCCGGATGGCTAACGCTAGCTGGCACAGCCTGCGTCAAAATGTCATCAATAGCGTCTGATGACTGCTTGATGCTCACGCAGGAACGGCTGGATGCTTTTGACGAGACGTCGACGGCAGAACTTGCCCGTCGCCTCGAAGAGGACGACTATCCCTCGCCATTCGACAGCTTGTCTGACTGGCACCTTCTTCGTGCGCTGGCCATCCACCGCCCCGAACTGATCCTGCCTTACCACCACCTGGTGGACCAGGAACCCTTCGATGAGGACTGACAAGGCGTCTTCGCTCTACGGGCGGCGTGTGCTGGTGGCCGTCAGCGGCAGTATTGCTGCGGTGAAAACGCCGTTGTTGGTGAGTGCCCTGGTCAAGGCTGGCGCAGAAGTTCGCTGCCTTGTCACCCCGAGTGGTGCTGCGTTGGTGAGCCCCGTTGCTCTGGCAAGCCTGAGCCGCCATCGCTGTTACCTCGAAGCGGACCAGTGGAACCCCACGGCGCCCCGGCCGCTTCATATCGAATTGGCCGAGTGGGCGGAGTTGGCCATCGTCGCGCCCTTGAGTGCAAGCAGCCTGGCGCGCTGGAGCCAGGGTTCAGCGGATGGACTGCTCGCCAGCGTCTTGTTGGCAACGGAAGGTCCGGTCATCGCGGCTCCCGCAATGAACACCGCCATGTGGCGCCATCCTGCGGTGCAACGGAACTGGCTGCAGATCCAAGACTTTCAAGGAGTGGTCCCTCTGTTGCCGATGTCCGGTCTTCTGGCCTGCGACCGCGTCGGTGATGGGCGAATGGCTGACCCGACCTTGATTCAGTTGGCGGCGGAATCTGTCTTCAGCCGAGGCCCTGATGCTCCTGTCGCTACCTGTGATTGGTCGGGGATTTCTCTTCTGGTCTCGGCTGGACCAACTCAGGAGACCATTGATGCGGCCCGTTTTTTGAGCAACCGCAGCAGCGGTCGAATGGGAGTGCTCATGGCGCAAGCTGCACGGTTCAGAGGGGCAACCGTGCAGTTGGTGCATGGTCCGTTGGATCTCCCCGATGCCTGGCTTGAGGGGTTGCAGTGCACGCCGGTCGAGAGTGCGGCTCAGCTCAGCTCAGAACTGCAACTGGCATTGCCGACGTCTGATGTGCTTGTGATGGCTGCCGCTGTTGCTGACCTTCGGCGGGAAGCTGGCTTTGAGGAAAAAATGCCCAAAAAGCAGCTTCAGGATGTTTTGTCGTCCGGTTGGACCGAAGTGCCTGATTTGCTGTCAAATCTGACCCGTCAACGCCGGCCTGGACAGTTGGTTCTCGGATTCTCAGCGCTAACAGGTGATGACACGCATCTGTTGGAGAAGGCTGAAAGCAAGCGCCTGCAGAAGGGCTGTGATCTGATGATGGTGAATCCCGTAGACCGTGATGGTCAGGGTTTTGGTGACCAACCGAATGGAGGTTGGTTGTTGGGGGAAGGTTGGAACCGGAACCTGCCTGTGACGACAAAGCTGACGCTTGCCCACCAGCTGTTGGATGCCTTGTTCAAGCTTCGAGATCAGGCCGCGGCGTTGGTGGATTCCTGACCGAGCAGGTCGATGAAGGTGCGCAGCTGAAGCCTTGGGATGTAAGGCCAGCCGCCGTTTTTCTCCATGCCCTGCAGCAATGTGAACAATTTCTGGCGGTTTTCGGGAAGGCTCTGGCGGAATGGACCGTCCTGAACATCCCGATGCAGGGCTTCAAGTTCGCGCAGCAGGATGAGAAGTGCTTCCGGATTTCCCCGCAACTCTTCTGCCAGCTCGCCCAGGGCGGCCAGCGAAGGAGCCATCCTTTCCTTGGTCGAGGCTGGATCGTTTGAGGTCACGCGCTTTCGACAAGTTGTTTAGAGCTGCAAAAGGCTAGCCCTGTCGCCATTTTTCGCCCTGTAGGATCCTGATTCGACGGCATTCCGTCCCCATTAGCGTTCAGCCGACTGGCTTTTTCCATGCGCATTCGTCCTCTGCTGGCCGTCGTGCTGGCGCTCTGCCTCGCGTTTTTCACCACGGCCTGTAGCGGCGACAGTCAAGCTGTTCAGCGTGGTGCCTCCAATGTCACCTACGACGACATCCACAACACCGGCAAAGCCAACGATTGCCCCACCATCGGGGACTCAGCTCGTGGCTCGATTCCTTTGACTGCTGGTGGGAGCTACGAGCTGCGCGAGATCTGTATGCATCCCGTTCAGGTCTACGCCAAGGAAGAGCCCAAGAACATTCGTCAGCAGGCTGAATTCGTCGAGGGCAAGATCCTGACCCGCTACACGTCCAGTCTCGACTCTGTCTTCGGAGATCTCACCGTCACAGAAGCGGGGCTCCAATTCCAGGAGAAGGGCGGTATCGACTTTCAGCCGATCACTGTTCTGGTGCCCGGTGGTGAGGAGTTCCCCTTCACCTTCTCTAGTAAGTCACTCAATGCCACTGCTGAAGGTGCTGCTCTGACCACCAGCACAGACTTCGAAGGCACCTATCGCACGCCGAGCTACCGCACCAGCAACTTCATCGATCCCAAGGGTCGTGCACTCACCACTGGTGTTCAGTACGCCCAGGGACTTGTCGCCCTTGGTGGCGACGACGAGAAACTCGAGAAGGACAACAACAAGCGTTATATCGATGGCGTTGGAACAATGAGCCTCTCCATCACCCAGGTCGATCCTGAAACAGGGGAATTTGCTGGCGTCTTCAGCGCCATCCAGCCCTCCGACTCCGATATGGGTGGTCGTGAAGTGGTCGATATCAAAATCACCGGCGAGCTGTATGGCCGCCTTGAAGAGGCCTGATCGCACGCACCACAACAGGTTGCGTTTGGGGGCTTAGGCCCCCTTTTTTTTGATCCGTTGCAATCCTCCGCTGATCTGGGAGAATCGCCCGATCTTTCTCTGCAGCCATGACCGCCAGTGCTTCCGCTCCCGCCCAGCGATCCGGTGTGATCGCTCCCTACGGCGGAACTCTGGTTGATCTGATGGTGGCTGATGCTGATTGTGCCGCCGTGAAAGCCTCCGCAACCAAAACGATCGAGTGCTCCGATCGCAACGCTTGCGATGTTGAGTTGCTCTGCGTTGGTGGTTTCTCACCCTTGCGTGGGTTCATGCACCAGGAGGACTACAACTCAGTCGTCAATGGTCATCGTCTTGCTGCAGGTCAGCTGTTCGGCCTGCCGATCGTCATGGACACCGACCGCGATGACGTCACGGTCGGTGACACATTGCTGCTGACCTACAAGGGCCAGAATCTGGCTGTTCTCGAGGTGGAGGACAAGTGGGAGCCCGACAAAGTGGCCGAAGCCAAGGGTTGCTACGGCACCACCTCCATTGAGCATCCTGCGGTGCGGATGATCACGATGGAGCGCAAGCGCTTCTATCTGGGTGGAAGCCTCAAGGGTCTCGCTCTCCCCGAGCGGGTGTTCCCCTGCAAGACCCCGGCAGAGGTGCGGGCAGGGCTGCCTGAAGGTGAGGACGTGGTGGCGTTCCAGTGCCGCAACCCTATTCACCGCGCTCACTACGAACTCTTCACCCGTGCTTTGCACGCACAGAACGTCAGCGACAACGCTGTGGTGCTGGTCCATCCGACCTGTGGCCCCACGCAGCAGGACGACATCCCCGGTGCCGTTCGCTTCCAGACCTATGAGCGTCTTGCGGCTGAAGTCAACAACGACAGCATTCGCTGGGCCTATTTGCCCTACGCGATGCATATGGCAGGCCCGCGTGAAGCCCTTCAGCACATGATCATCCGCCGCAACTACGGATGCACTCACTTCATCATTGGTCGCGATATGGCGGGCTGCAAATCGTCTCTGACCGGTGACGACTTCTACGGCCCCTACGACGCTCAGAACTTCGCCAAGGAGTGTGCGCCCGAGCTCACGATGGAAACGGTTCCTTCGCTGAACCTCGTTTACACCCAGGAAGAGGGTTATGTGACGGCGGAGCACGCCGAAGCCCGTGGCCTGCACGTGAAGAAGCTCAGTGGCACCCAGTTCCGCAAGATGCTGCGCGGCGGGGAGGAAATTCCCGAATGGTTCGCCTTCAAGAGCGTGGTTGAGGTGCTCCGCGCTTCCTGAAGACTGAGAACACGTTAACATTCCTTCATCTACGAGGCGACCTGTGAACAAGCGTTGGCGAAATATCGGTCTCGGGGCCCTTCTGGTCTTGGCGATCGTTGTGATTGCACCAGCGTTCATTGGTGGTGGTGGTGGCAGCCAGCCCCAGGTGAACACCATGCGCTACAGCGAGTTCGTTGAGGCGGTGAAGGATGACCAGATCAGCCGTGTGCTGATTGCGCCCGATCAGGGCACGGCTCAGGTGGTCGAAAACGACGGCCGCCGTGCCCAGGTCAATCTGGCTCCAGATCGTGAGCTGCTCGGCTTGCTGACCGAACACAGCGTTGATATCGCTGTTCAACCCTCTCGCCAGACACCTGGTTGGCAGCAGGCAGCTGGAAGCTTGATCTTCCCGATCCTTTTGCTTGGCGGTCTGTTCTTTCTCTTCCGTCGCGCCCAAGGCGGTGGCGGCGGTAATCCCGCCATGCAGTTCGGCAAAAGCAAGGCAAGGGTCCAGATGGAACCCTCCACCCAGGTGACCTTCACCGATGTTGCCGGGATTGAAGGCGCGAAGCTTGAACTCACTGAGGTCGTCGATTTCCTCAAGAACCCCGATCGCTTCACGGCTGTCGGCGCCAAGATTCCAAAGGGTGTCTTGCTTGTGGGCCCTCCGGGAACCGGTAAGACACTGCTGGCAAAAGCAGTTGCAGGGGAAGCAGGTGTTCCTTTCTTCTCGATTTCCGGTTCTGAGTTCGTCGAAATGTTTGTCGGCGTTGGTGCTAGCCGCGTTCGCGATCTCTTCGAGCAAGCGAAGAAAAACGCCCCTTGCATCGTCTTCATCGACGAGATCGATGCTGTCGGTCGCCAGCGTGGCGCAGGCCTCGGTGGTGGTAACGACGAACGCGAGCAGACGTTGAACCAGCTCCTCACGGAGATGGATGGCTTCGAAGGCAACACCGGCATCATCATCGTGGCGGCCACCAACCGCCCTGATGTGCTGGATGCAGCTTTGATGCGCCCCGGTCGTTTTGATCGTCAGGTCACTGTTGATCGCCCCGATTATTCCGGACGTCTACAAATTCTTGGTGTCCACGCCCGTGGCAAAACATTGGCCAAGGATGTCGATCTCGACAAGGTTGCTCGTCGGACACCCGGCTACACCGGTGCTGATCTGGCCAATCTTCTCAACGAAGCCGCCATCCTCGCGGCCCGTCGTGAACTCACGGAAGTGAGCAACGACGAGATCAGCGATGCCATTGAACGGGTCATGGCTGGTCCGGAGAAAAAAGATCGGGTGATGAGCGAACGTCGTGCACGTCTTGTCGCCTATCACGAGGCAGGTCATGCTCTCGTGGGTGCCCTGATGCCTGATTACGACCCTGTCCAGAAGATCTCCATCATTCCCCGTGGCAATGCTGGTGGTTTGACATTCTTCACCCCCAGTGAGGAGCGGATGGAGTCGGGTCTGTATTCGAGGGCTTACCTCCAGAACCAAATGGCTGTTGCCCTCGGTGGTCGGGTCGCTGAAGAAATCGTTTACGGCGAAGACGAGGTCACCACGGGTGCCTCCAACGATCTGCAGCAGGTCGCTTCGACGGCACGTCAGATGATCACCCGCTTTGGCATGAGCGACGAGTTGGGGCCAGTTGCACTGGGTCGTGCTCAGGGCGGCATGTTCCTCGGCCGAGATATTGCGGCCGAGCGCGATTTCTCTGAGGAAACCGCCGCGATGATCGATAAGGAGGTCTCTGAGCTGGTGGATGTGGCTTACAAGCGCGCCACCAAGGTTCTCGTCGACAACCGCGTCGTTCTTGATGAATTGGCGGAGATGCTCGTTGAGCAGGAGACTGTTGATGCTGAAGAGCTTCAGGAGCTTCTGATCAAACGTGACGTCCGGGTCGCCGAATACGTCTGATTTCGATTCGTCATCCAACCCTTGGCTGGTGCGGCAGGAGCTCTTCGTGGCATCCCTGCAGCACCAGCCTCTTTTATTGGTCGTCAGGCCTGAACCCGACGATCTCGGGCCTTCAGCATCGGGATCCGTTCTGTTGGATCAAGTGCAGCAACTTCACGCTGCAGGTCTGCGCCATCTCGAGGTGGCCTGGCTGAATCAGCCGGGCTGGGGCGAGTTCATGCAACGGGTTCAGGATCAATGTCCCGGTTTGAATCTGGGAGCGGCTTCGGTGACCTCTCCTCAGGCGCTCAATGATCTGTCATGCCTAAACCTCAGCTATGCCATGGCTCCCTGCTGGTCTCCAGACCTAGTGGAGCAAGCCAGGGAGGTTGGACTCTTGTTGGTGCCTGGCGTCTTTAGCCCTACGGAAGTGCATCAGGCCCTGCGCTTCGGATGTCGTGTCGTCAAGCTGTTTCCCGCAGCCAACCTTGGGCCCGGGTACTGGCGGCGATTGCATGCGCCTCTCGGCCCCTTGCCCTTCGTGATCGCTGCGGGTGGCCTTGAGGTGGGTGATATTCCTGTCTGGCTTGAGGCTGGTCATGGTGCCGTGGCCTTGGGGCGCAAGGTTGTGGGCTCGCCGCCTGCTTTCCAAGCACTTCTCGACTGGTTGCGCCAATCGACAACTCAGGCTTGATGCCACCGACTTGTTGACATGCGTCCAAGATGCTACAGATGAGATAGCTATCTAACTGCGTCATGTCGCAGCTCACGATCAAGCTCAGCGACAAGGCCGATGCCCTGATCGCTCAGCTTCAAAAGGAGATCTTCAATCGCCGGCGCAAAAAGGTTTCTGCTGCAGGGGTTGTGGAGACCTTGGTTGAAAGTGGTGCAAAATCGCAGTCAGACAAGCGCTTTGCCACGTCCTGGACGAATTTGATCAAGGACATCGAGAAGGCAGCCAAGCTCTCCTATGCCCACGGCAGCAAACCCTCCACTCTCAGTGATGAGGAATGGGCTCTCGTGCTGAGCCATCGCAGTCGTGCCACGACCGGTAAGGCACGCCGGACGGTGAAGAAAACGATGGCTGCCAAAAAACCTGCCTCAGCCAAGGCGCAGGCCAGCAAAAAGCCCGCTCGACGCACTCGGACCCGCAGCGCGGCGAAGGCAAAAAGCGTTGGAGCGGTCGTTAGCTCCAACGGCAGTTCAGCTGTTGCTTCCGTCTGACGTCACTTGAGCTGACGGGAGCTGCTCACCAAAGGCTGCATTGCCCCTGCTGCCTCAACAGGTGATCAGCAAGAACGAGCGCCACCATGGCCTCCACCATCGGCACGGCCCGGGGCAGAACACAGGGGTCGTGCCGTCCTTTCCCCGCAAGCGTGGTGGCCTTGCCATCGGAATCGATGGTTTGCTGCTCTTTGCGGATCGTCGCCGTTGGCTTGAAGGCCACCCGGATCACAATCGGCTCGCCATTGCTGATTCCCCCTTGGATGCCACCGGAGTTGTTGGTTGCGGTCTTCAGACGACCATCGTCGCTCGGTAGGAAGGCATCGTTGTGCTCGCTGCCCTTCAGCAACGTGCCATCGAAGCCGGAACCAATTTCGAATCCTTTGGTTGCGGGCAGCGACATCACCGCTTTGGCGAGATCGGCTTCAAGCTTGTCGAACACCGGCATTCCCAAGCCAATGGCGGGATGGCGCACCACGCATTCGATCACCCCACCGCAGGAATCTCCTTCGCGGCCGATGGCTTCAATCCGCTGAATCATCTGCTCGGCCACCGCTGGATCCGGACAGCGCACGATGTTGGATTCCACGTCGCTCAGCTGAACCTCCTGCGGGTCGATCCCGGAGGCTTCGATGTTGTGGATCCTCTTGACCCAGGCCAGGATTTCAGTCCCTGAGGACTGTTTCAGCAGTTGCTTTGCGATCGCACCCGCAGCGACGCGCCCGATCGTTTCCCGTGCTGACGCACGACCTCCACCGCTGCGCGCCTGGATGCCGTATTTGGCTTGATATGTGGCATCGGCATGGGATGGCCGAAAGGCGACCGCCATGTCCTTGTAATCCCCTGGCCGTTGGTCCTTGTTGCGCACGACCATGGCGATCGGGGTCCCCAGGGTGGTTTCTCCATCCAGTAGGCCACTGAGGACTTCCACCTGATCCGCTTCTTTTCGCGGGGTTGTGATGTGGCTTTGCCCAGGCTTCCGTCGATCCAGGTCGGCCTGAATTGACGCGACACTGAGGTTGAGCCGTGGTGGACAGCCCTCCACAATCACGCCCACTCCTCCCCCGTGGGATTCACCGAAGGTGCTGATCCGGAAGAGGTCGCCGAAGCTGCTGCCCATGGCCATTGATCGATGCGATGAGGCTACGAAGCCATCGGTTCAGATCAACTCCGGATGGGGCAATTTCAGACGGTCTGTCGTGGGTTGTTGCCGAGCCATCTCGAAATCCAAGAAGTCAAATCCCGGACCAACACAACAGCTCACCAGGGTGTACTCACCCATACTGCGCGCCGCCTGCCAGGCATTGGCTGGAACCACTTGGACAGGGTTTGATGCATTCAGTGGGTCCCGTTGCAGCGCTGTGCCATTCGCCTGGCACTGAAAGAGCTCCAGAGTGGCTCCATCAATGTGCGTCCAGGCTTCGTCGGCACCGATTACGCGATGCCAGCAACTGATGGCACCGGCTGGCAGCAAAAAGAGAATGGCCGTCAATGCCGATCGCTCGGCCCCGTCTTGGCGTTGAACCTGCTCCGGGCTGCGATGCAACTCGCGGTACCAACCTCCCTCCGGATGGGGAATCAACTGCAGCTGTTGGATCAGGGTCTCCACTTGGTTCATTGCAGACCTGCGCGCTGGCGCATGTTCTGGACGTGCTGCCAGATCTGAGCCACCCAGAGGAAGATCCAGCTCATCCCGATCAGCCAAATCGGTTGATCCTTGCGAAAGACGTCGAACAGCAACACCACTCTTGGCTGGTTGGAGCGATTGATGGCTGAGTGCAAGAAGGTGTCATCCCAGAGAAATCCCTCACCTTCCTTCAGGTAATAGTTCTGCCCATCAATCATCAGCTCGCAGGAACTTCGGCCATCACCAAAATTCTCCACATACAAAGGCAGGTGATACCTCCAAACCCCTTTGAAGGGCCCTTTGTGAGGCCTCAGCACCTTCCCCGGGGGGAACAGGCTCACGGCAGCTGAAACGACGTCGGGGTGGTGCTGCAGAAAGTTCCGCAGAGAAGGGATCAGCGCCTGATTGGCGGGGTAGTTGTAGCCATAGCCCCGCAAGGGGAGCATTCCCCAGACCTTGCGGTCGAATTCATACAGCGTGCGCTGCTGTTGCATGATTTCGTGGTTGGCCGGCAGGCGCCCCGATAGGGCGACCTCCAGAGTTTCCTGACGGATCTGCTTGTAGGACTCCAACAGCTGCCGATGGGCTGGGAAGCCCTCGTCCGCTGCAACCACCGCTGGATTGTGCAGGGATTGTTCGTAGCACCAGCGTGCGATCTCACGCCAGAACCGGTAATGCCATGGACCCCAGCGAATCACGCGTTGGATTGGATTGCGTTGTTTCCGCTTGGCCGTTGGGCTGCTCACGCTCTGCCGCTTCTCTTGACCGAGGAGCTTTGCATGCTGATGTCTACTTGGGTGGGATCAAGCCCCTCAGCGTGCGCCAGCCCCGCCGCAGGGTTGTGGCCCAGTCATCGCTGCCGCGGCGGATCAGCCGCGTTGAGGGATAGAGCGGGGTGGTTTCGCCGAGATCGGGCCAGTTGGTGATGGAGCCGTTGTCGAGAATGACAGCGCAGGGAATGCCTAAGGCACCAGCCAGATGCGCTGTGGTGTTGCTGATGGTCAATACGCCGCGTACTCCGGCCACTTGTCTGGCGAATCCATCCAGATCAACCATTTGGTCGATGGATTGTGATGAGCGAATGCGTTGTCCACTCAGCTCCCGTAAGGCTTTGATGCGAGCCGGTTTCTCCAGGTATTGAAGCGACTGAATCGGTTGTCGAATGGTCCGGAGAACTGAAGCCCAGTCTTCGACAGCGGGCATTCGATCTTTCTTGTTTCTTGATTTAGAAAACCAGCTGATGCCGATGCCTTTGGGTTCCTCCTCTGGGGTTGTGGGAGCCTTCAGTGTTCGGAAGCCATGCTGCAGCTGTTGTTCATCGGCTCCAAACCAGTAGGCAAGCCGTTCTTGGGCTGCCATGTGGGATAGCCCGACCTGGTTCTGTCTTCCATCAGGTCTGCAGCAGACAACCCCAGGGAAGCTCCTTTCGATGAGTGGATGGAGTCGTGGATCCGTTAAGACGACGACCTGGGCGACGTGGGCCTTCAGGTCACCGATAAATCTCAGGATCCGCAACTCGTCACCCAGATCCCGGGTGGTTGGCAGCACAAGAACTCCCTCGCAGCTCTCGTCTGGACCTGGCCAAATCGGGAGTTGGTGATCGGTGGTTGCCTCAGATGCCCGTGCCAGAGCGAACCAGCAATCCCTGTAGCAGCGGGCCCGCTCAAAGCGGTTACCAATCGTGCGAAGACGGCTCCACTTTTGAGCTGCTATCGCTGTCTCAGCCTGCTCGGAGATGACCTGTCTGGTTGCGTTGCTGGCTTTGTTGTCCATGCCAGGTCGCTATTGATCGGAACCTTACGGAATCAAGGCGAGCAAGAGCAGGATCACAACAAAAAGCCCCCACCTTGCGGCGAGGGCTTTCCGATTCAGTTGATCTGAATCGTTTGGTCTGTTCCAGAAGGAACAGGTTGATTCCAGATCAACCGATGGCAGGAGCCTGCAGAGCCACAGGAGTGGACTCAGCAGCAGCCAGGTCGAGGG
>NZ_JAKUHI010000003.1:0-206300 GCF_023630615.1 Synechococcus sp. MU1648 | reverse complement strand
ATCTTGTAAGTCGCCTAAGACACATCAAGACTTTCGCCTTCAGCGCTTCGGCTTGCGCGCTCGCCTCTCGGCTCCCGCGCAAGACAAAACCATAACACCACATCTCCCCAGCTCGCAAGAGGCACGTCGTATTCAGATCTGAAGAGTTGCTTCCACTGGCGAAACCCATTGCCAGAACTACGTTTCAGATGGAGGTCACCGCGATGCCAACGCGCTTCACTGAACAGAGCCAGCGTTTCCGCCCCAATTCGAACGAATACCAGGTGCTGCAAAAAGCACGTGAACACTTCGAGGCCACGCTGATCGGGGTACAAGGGGAACTCGCCGGCAGCGTTGCGGCGATGGAACATCGCCGTTCTGACGAAGCTCTCAACTACGGAGAAATCTTCCTACGGGACAACGTTCCCGTGATGATCTATCTGATGCTGGAAGGCCGCTTCGCCATCGTGAAGCAGTTTCTAAGCGTCAGCCTTCACCTGCAAAGCACCAGTGTTCAAACGCGCGGTGTCTTTCCCACCAGTTTCGTTGAAGAGGAAGGGGAACTCGTTGCGGACTACGGCCAACGCTCAATCGGTCGCATCACCTCAGTGGATGCAAGCCTGTGGTGGCCGATTCTTTGCTGGATCTACGTCAAGCGAAGTGGAGACACGGATTTCGGTCGAAGTCCTGAGGTGCAGCGTGGTTTGCAACTGCTGCTCGATCTCGTTCTTCACCCAAGTTTCGAGGGAACACCGGTGCTGTTCGTTCCGGACTGCGCCTTCATGATTGACCGCCCCATGGACGTATGGGGGGCTCCATTGGAAGTGGAAGTGTTGCTCTTTGCTGCACTCCGCAGCTGCGTGGGACTGATGGAGCTGTGCCAACGCCAGGAGAACAGTGTTCTTTTAGGAGAACGGCTGCGCTTAAGCCGGCAGTGGACCCATGACTTGCGGCAGTTCCTGCTGAAGCACTACTGGGTCACCAGTAAAACCATGCAAGTGCTTCGACGACGTCCGACGGAGCAGTACGGAGAAAACCAGCATCAGAACGAGTTCAACGTTCAACCGCAGGTCATCCCGGACTGGTTGCAGGACTGGCTCGAAAACCGAGGCGGTTACATGATCGGGAACATGCGAACCGGACGACCGGATTTCCGCTTCTATTCCCTGGGAAACTCCCTGGCATCCCTGTTCGGGCTGCTGACCGCGCCGCAGCAACGGGCAATGTTCCGATTGGTTCTGCACAACCGGGATCACCTCATGGCCCAGATGCCGATGCGCATCTGTCATCCACCCATGGAAGGGGTGGAGTGGGAGAACAAGACAGGGTCCGATCCCAAAAACTGGCCATGGAGCTATCACAACGGCGGCCACTGGCCGAGCCTGCTCTGGTTTTTCGGAGCGTCCATCCTTCTCCATGAACGCCTGAACCCCCAAGCCGACGTGTTGCTGATGGGGCAAATGAAAACCCTGTTGGACGAGTGCTATTGGAGCCATCTCAACCAACTGCCCCGTCAGCAGTGGGCCGAATACTTCGACGGACCGACAGGGACATGGGTTGGACAGCAGTCACGTACCTATCAGACCTGGACCATCGTTGGTTTTCTGCTGATGCACCACTTCCTCCACGTCAACCCAGACGACGTCCTGATGCTGAATCTGGACGAATCCATGGGTCACTAAACAAGCTCCAATCCATCAGCACAAAAAAACCCCGACTCATGGAGTCGGGGTAAGAAATCTGAAATCTTGCGATTGATCAGAAAAGTCCGAGGGTGAGGGACTTGTCGATAGGGAGTGCAGCGCCGATACCCAGGTAGATCGTGGTGACAGTTCCGAACAGGAACACAGTCATTGCAACGGGACGACGGAACGGATTCTGGAACTTGTTGAAGCTCTCAATGAAAGGAACAAGCATCAGACCGAGGGGAACCAGAGTCTGGAGTGCAATGCCCAGAAGTTTGTTCGGAACAACCCGCAGGATTTGGAAGACCGGATAGAGGTACCACTCGGGAAGAATTTCCAGGGGTGTCGCGAAGGGATCAGCCTTGTCGGCGAGCATCGCGGGATCCAGAACAGCCAGACCCACCACACAAGCGATGGTGCCGAGGATCACCACCGGAAAGATGTAGAGCAGATCGTTGGGCCAGGCGGGCTCGCCGTAATAGTTGTGACCCATACCCTTCGCGAGCTTGGCCCGCATCTTGGGATCGGAGAGATCAGGCTTCTTGAGAATGTGCATCGGTTAGTCCAGGTGTTGAGGGAACAGTAGGAACGCAGATCACAAAGGACCGGAAATGCCCTGCTTCCGAATCATCAGGAAGTGCATGAGCATGAACACAGCCAGCAGCCAAGGCATCACGAAAGTGTGCAGGCTGTAAAAGCGCGTAAGGGTGGCCTGACCAACGCTCTCACCACCGCGAAGCAGTTCAACCATGAAGTCTCCAACCACTGGAATGGCTGCGGGAACTCCGGAGACGATTTTCACAGCCCAATAACCGACCTGATCCCAAGGGAGGGAGTATCCGGTCACGCCGAAGGACACCGTGATGACAGCCATGGTGACGCCAGTGACCCAGGTGAGCTCACGGGGGCGTTTAAAGCCACCGGTGAGATAGACGCGGAACACATGGAGGATCAGCATCAGCACCATCATTGAGGCGCTCCAGCGGTGCACGGAGCGGATCAACCAGCCGAAGCTGACATCGGTCATTAGGTACTCGACCGACTTGTAGGCCTCAGCGACAGTGGGCTTGTAATAGAAGGTCATCGCGAACCCGGTCGCGAACTGGATCAGGAAGCACACCAACGTGATGCCACCCAAGCAATAAAAGATGTTGACGTGGGGAGGCACGTACTTGGAGCCGATGTCGTCTGCAATGTCCTGGATTTCCAGACGTTCCTGGAACCAGTCGTAAACCGGTGATGAGTTCGCCATGCACAAGCGGGCTCGAGTTGCGAAAGTCTACTGAGCACGCTTCTGCCATCGAGGCGAACCCCCCGCGATGTATCCAACTGTTAACGATCTTTCAGACTGGCTGCGGCGCAGAGGGTTTCGAGCGCTGCGTCAACTGATCACAGCTGCTCTTTGCTGCTTTTTGGTGCTGGGGAACGTGTGCACAGCCGTTGCACTCAGCGATACACAACAGCTCGTGGTGGACAGCTGGCGCCTCGTGAACCAGGGATTTTGGAACCCCGAGCAACTCGATGAGGTCCGCTGGCGACGTCAACGCCAGAAGGCCATGGAACGCAGCATCGAGAGTAGTGACGATGCCTACGCGGCCATCGAAACCATGCTCGCTCAGCTGGGAGACCCTTACACACGGCTGCTCCGTCCGGAGGACTACGCAGCTCTGAAAAACAGCACCAGCGGAAATCTCAGCGGTGTGGGATTGCAACTGGGACCGGACGAAGGCGGCAATGGCGTTGTGGTGATTTCAGCCCTAGAAGGCTCGCCAGCTGGAGAGGCAGACATCACCAGTGGAACCCAGCTGCTGTCCGTTGATGGCAAAGCGGTGGTGGATTTAGGTCTCGAGGGAACGGTGGCAGCGTTGAGGGGAGACGTGGGCTCGCAGGTGGTTCTGACTCTGGGAAACAGCAATGGCGAGTCGAATGAACTGACCCTTGAACGCCGCAGCGTGGATCTCAGGCCGGTGCGTACACGCCGCTTGCGCAACGGCAGCCACACCCTCGGCTACCTGCGAATCACCCAATTCAGTGAAGGCGTACCAGAACAGGTAAAAGAAGCTCTCACCCATCTTGGAAACAAGGACATCGAAGGATTGGTTCTCGATCTACGCAACAACTCAGGTGGCTTGGTGAGTGCTGGATTGGCAGTCGCAGACGAGTTTCTTTCCGGTGGCGCCATCGTCGAAACCCGCAACCGCGACGGAATCAATGACACCATCCAGGCGAGTCTCCAGACGGTCTTCGACGGACCAATGGTCACCCTCGTGAATGGGGGAACTGCCAGCGCCAGTGAAATCCTGGCAGGAGCACTTCAGGACAATCAAAGAGCCACCTTGCTCGGAGGCCAGACGTTTGGGAAAGGTCTGATTCAAACGCTGACCAACCTGAGTGACGGCAGCGGACTTGCAGTGACTGTCGCGGGGTATGTGACACCCAGCGGACGGGATATTCAGGGACAGGGGATCGCACCCGATCGTGCGCTGTCCGATCCGGAGCCGCTGAATCCCGGCGGTGATGGCGACCGCTGGCTCTCCGAAGCGCAGCAATGGATGGAAGCACTGCTTGAACAATCCGCAGACGACATCGAGGCATGAGCCAGCGCACCTATCACGACCCTCTGCATCGGGGCATCGGTCTTGACCGACAAGCCCCAGCAGAAGGGATGGTGATGGACCTTGTGGATACGACACCTTTTCAGCGCCTGCGTCGTATTCGGCAGCTGGGACCGGCTTACCTCACCTTCCACAGCGCCGAATCCAGTCGGTTCACCCACTCGCTGGGCGTCTTTCATCTGGCGCGACGTGCGTTTGAGCGAATGCTGCCGTTGGCGCCGGATCTGGAGCAGCACCGCGGGTTGCTCTATGGCGCTGCTTTGCTCCATGACATCGGCCATGGCCCCTTGAGCCATACCGGCGAGGAAATGTTCGGCCTGCGCCACGAACAATGGTCAGCACGGGTGATCCGGCATCACCCAAAAATCCGTGCATGTCTGGAGAGCCATCAATCCGGTACAGCAGATGCGGTGGCAGATCTTCTTGAGCATGGCCTCAGCCCACACCCATTGGTCAAACACCTGGTCAGCAGCCAACTGGATTGCGACCGTCTGGACTATCTCCTGCGCGACAGCTACAGCACTGGAACCCGCTACGGGCAGCTGGATCTCGACCGAATTCTCGGAGCACTGACCCTTGCCCCTGATGGTGAGATGGCCATTCACCCCAAAGGTCTGATGGCTGTTGAGCACTACTTGGTGGTGAGGAATCTGATGTACAGGAGCGTCTACAACCACCGGCTGAATGTGGTGTGCAATTGGCTGCTGGAAAAACTGATCCTGACGGCACGACAGCTTGGTCCTAAGCAGGTGTGGGCTGATGAAGTGATGGCCAGCTGGCTCTGGCAACCGAACATGATCAGCCTTGAGGACTTCCTCGCCAACGACGACCAACGCACCGGCTACCACCTTCAGCGATGGCAATCTGAAGCCCCAGCGCCCCTCGCTGAACTCAGCGGTCGTTTTTTAGATCGACGCCTACTCAAAGCTACGGCCGTCGAACATCTCCCCCGGGCTGATCAACTGCAACTGCTCGCGACAGCCAGGCGTTTGGCCGATCGTCATGGCCATGACCCGGAACTGTGCTGCGGATTGCGTCATCAACAACTCCGTGGGTACCACCCCTATAGAGGCGGCTTGCGCCTGTGGGATGGACGTCAGCTCCAGGCTCTGGAACAGGCATCGCCACTTGTTGCCAGTTTGGCCACACCTGCGGCGACGTCCTGGTTGATTCACCCCCGTGACATCAGTTCCGAGCTCAGGGAAGAAATGGACGTTGAATGGCCCCGATCAGCAAAGGTGAAGCAGCCATGACACTGAAGCTTCCCGACCAGCGCCTTGATCACTGGAGGGATCGATTGCCTGATCTCTTGAACAGTTGCTCCGAAACGATCGTTGATCTGGATTGCGAAGACTGGATCCTGAGCTGCACCGATCTGACGGACCTATGTGCCTTGGTTACCGATGCAGGCCATCAACTCGGAAGGATCACAAGCCGAGCGCTGGAAACCGTCGTAAGTGCCTCAGCGCTTGGCCTGGACGCAAGCCCTGAGCACGCATCTTTTAAACATAAAGCCCAGACGAATTCGATCCCAGCGGGCCCTACAGAGCTGTTGTTCCACCAGGGCACACTCCGCTCCGGCGATCATCTCCAGAGTGACCGAAGCATCCTCCTCTGCGGCGATGTGAATCCCGGAGCACGGATCAGCTCAGCTGCTGATGTTCTGATTTGGGGGCGCCTGCGAGGTGTAGCCCACGCTGGATGCGAGGGGTCGACGACCGCGAAAATCGTTGCCCTGCAGCTGCGACCACTGCAACTTCGGATTGCCGACGTGGTAGCGCGAGGCCCCGAGGATCTGCCCCAGGCTGGTTTAGCCGAACAAGCGGAACTCAAGGATGGCGTGATCGCCATTGAACCTGCCGTCATCCAAAGCTTTCAAAAACGCTGACGCCGTTGTCAGAGCGTGAAGCCAGATTATTCTGGCCGCACCAAAGCAGAACCCTGGTGTCGACGACCCGAACCATCCTGATCTGTTCTGGCAAGGGCGGTGTCGGAAAAACAACGACCACAGCGAACCTCGGCATCGCTCTTGCTCGCCAAGGAGCCAAAACCGTGGTTCTTGACGCGGACTTCGGACTGAGAAACCTCGATCTGCTCCTGGGTCTGGAAAACCGCATTGTTTATACCGCTCAGGAGGTGCTGGCCGAGACCTGCCGACTTGAGCAAGCCCTTGTGAAACACAAGCAGGAGCCCAATCTGGCTCTGCTGCCTGCGGGAAACCCCCGGATGCTGGAGTGGCTGACCCCCAAGGACATGCAGGCCATCGTTTCGCTGCTGGAGCGCCAGTTCGACTACGTGCTGATCGACTGTCCGGCCGGGATTGAAGACGGATTCAAGAATGCGGCGGCTGCAGCCCGCGAAGCTGTCGTGATCACAACGCCGGAAGTAGCAGCCGTTCGGGACGCTGATCGCGTGATCGGACTGCTGAATACCCAGGGGGTGCAGCCAGTGCAGCTTGTGCTCAACAGAGTCCGCCCCAAAATGATGTCGAACCAGGAAATGCTCTCGGTGGATGACGTCACCGACATCCTGGCGCTGCCTCTCCTGGGTCTTGTTTTTGAAGATGAGCAGGTGATTGTGAGCACCAACCGCGGTGAACCCTTGACGCTGACCGACTCGTCATCACCCGCGGCACAGGCTTACAGCAACATCGCCCAACGGCTTCAGGGCGAAGACATTCCCCTGATGGATCCATCCCAGGCCCGCCGCGGCCTACGCGCCAGGATGCGCAAGCTGATGCAAACCCGGATTTTCTGAGGCGATGACACTCAAAGAATTCATCGACAAACTCCTGGGCCGTCAGCCCGCCAGTGCTGAAACAGCAAGGGAGCGTCTCCAGCTGGTGCTCGCCCACGACCGCAGTGACCTCAATCCGGAGCTGCTTGAGCAGATGCGGCGCGAGATCCTCGAAGTGGTTGCCCGCTACGTGGAGATCGACCTTGAGGAAGGAGATGTGAGCCTGGAGACGGAAGACCGCGTCACTGCCCTGGTGGCCAACCTTCCCATCCGTCGCCCGATCACCCAACCATCAAAGGGTGGAACCCTCTGAGCAGCGACCTGTTCAAGCTTGACTCTTAGCCCTTTAAATCACCTCACTCCTGCTGAAAAGCGGGTGGTGCTCTTGTTGCTTGACGGCCTCGAGAACCGAGCCATCGCCCACCGATTGGTGATTAGCCACCGCACTGTTGAGTGCCACATCAGCCGGGCACTCTCCAAGAGCGGTTGTCGAAACCGACTCGAGCTGGCGCTTTGGCTGATCAGGAATGGAGACCCTGCATTGGATCGCCAACGCCGCGAAGGTACGATGCCCCCCATGCCGGCTTAGCTCAGTGGTAGAGCAGCGCTTTTGTAAAGCGAAGGCCATCGGTTCAAATCCGTTAGCCGGCTTGATCTGGATCAGGGGAATGGCCTGCGATCCGTTTCACCCGCAAAGATCCAGATGAGGATCAATCCCAGCAGCCAGGGAAGAAGATTCAGTTGAAGCGTCCAGGTGAAAAGGGCTTCAAGGGGCTCCAACACCCAATGAAGCACTGCCATCACCAGCAGGCAGAGCCCGACCAGTGGGATCACTCGAACACCTCAAGCCCTGAAGGAATCACAGCACCCCGTCGCGCCATGCGCCAGCGTCCGACCTCGACCCAGACCAACACCGTGCTGGCCTGACCTGAGGGTTGGGACCACGGCTGGGGCCCCAGTTGAGCGACATCAGGGAAATACCGCGACGCATCTGCTGAGGTCATGCTCGCCGGTTCTCCGGAGCGGTTGGCACTGGTGGTGGCCAACGGCCCGCTGATCTGAAGCAACTCACGGGTCTGCTCGCAGGCAGGGATGCGGCAGCCGAGGGTTCTGCCCCCTGGGTTGAGATGACAAGCAGCACCACCATCACAGGCAGGTAGTACCAGCGTGAGTGCTCCAGGCCAATAGTGCTCAGCCAACGCTTCAACCTCCCGATGACACGAGACATCGACCTCCTGGAGCAAATCATCAACCGTTGCCCCCATGAGGATCAGGGGTTTATCAGCAGGTCGACGTTTCAAGTGCCAGAGGGTCTGCGCTTGATCGGGCATCACCGCGAGCCCGGGCAGGGTATCGGTGGGGATGATGGCGGCTTCACCAGCACGAAGACGCTGCACCAATGCGGTGGCTTCAAGGATCGGAGGGGGTATGAATCGTTCCTTCATCAGGACGCTGCAGCACGGTTTCGGGCAAGAGCGAAGCGACGCGTCCCCTCAAGATCAGCAGCCGCGCTGACCTCCACCAAACCCGCATCACGCATCAGCTGCATAACCAGAGCGCTCTGATCATGGTGGTGCTCGAGCAGAAGCCAACCCCCAGGCGCCAGACCCTTCGGCGCTCCGTCCACCACAGCGCGAATCGCGTCAAGCCCATCCTCTCCTCCACTCAGCGCCAAATGTGGTTCATGGTCTCGAACAACGGACTCGAGACCATGAACAACTGAAATCGGGATGTAGGGAGGGTTGCTGATCACCAGATCCAGGGTTCCCCACCAGGTCTTGAGTGGTATCCACCACGACCCGAGGTGAAGCGAGCAGTTGTGGTTCGGGGCACAACGCTTGAAATTGCGTGCCGCCAAACGCAGAGCATCGCAACTGAGATCGACTGCATGCCCCAATGCCGTCGGCCAGGCGAGGGCCAAACTCACAGCGATGGCCCCCGAGCCGGTGCCGAGGTCAGCCCAGCGGCCGGGAGGGGCCGCCTTCAAGTGGCTCAGGGCAAGATCCACCAGCAGTTCAGTTTCCTGACGGGGAATCAGCGCAGCGGGGGACGACTCGAGCAGAAGGTCCCGCCATGGACAAAGCCCAACCAAATGCTGCAGGGGAACGTTCTCCTGAAGATGGCGCTGCCAAAGTTGAGTGAGCACATCGAGGGACTGCACCATGGCAATGGTGCGTGATGGATCCAGGAGCAGCCTTTGCAAGCTTGCCCAGGGGATACCACCTGCCAGATCAATCAACCAATCGAGATCCGCCGCGGTCCCACCTAGGGCGAGTTGTCTGCGCCGCCACTGCAAAAGTTCAGTGCCAGTCAGCGTGCTGCAGTCTCTCAAGGCCGACGCTTGCGCCAGTGCAGTCCAGACTCACACAGCAATTCGCCCTGGCACTCGAGAGCCAGCAGCTGAGGGGCCAGCTCAGCAGGGGAACACTGCAAGCGATGCACCAGCTGATCCAAAGAAGCCCCGGTTCCGATAGCCCCCAACAGCTTGCGGCTCATGAGGCGAGAATCATCCGACTTCAACGGACCATCACCCAGACACCGCAGGAGATCCTCGGGATGAATCAGAGCTGTCGCTCGATCCCGAAGCAGTGCATTGCTGCCCCGACAGGACCAACGGCGGGCATCACCAGGGACGACCCATAGAGGGCAATCCATCTGGCTCGCCCAGCCTGCCGAAATCAAGGCTCCGCTTCGTTGCGGACACTCCACCACCACAAGGACTTTCGCAAAGGTCACCAGCCAACGATTCCGAGCCGCGAAGTGCCCTGGATGAACCCGACAGCCAGACCGGGTTGTGCTCAGCAGCAGCCCTTGCTCACCGACCTGCTGTTGCAGGGATCGATGGTGGGTCGGATAAACACGATCCAACGGCGTCCCTAAGACAGCGATGGGTGCTCCGTTCCTGGCCAGACAGCCGCGGTGCGCTGCAGCATCGATCCCTTCCGCAAGCCCACTAAGCACAGGCCAGCCGGCTTCGGCGAGAGCGCGACCCAGCTCTTCCGCCATTGCAAGGCCATGCTCAGAGGCAGAACGCGTGCCAACCACCGCAATCGCTTCGCGGGCATTCAGATGCCGGAGCAGCGATCGAGCCCCCTGGACAAACAGCCCAGCCGGAGGGGGATCCGCCTGGTCCAAACAGCTTGGCCAGGCAGGATCACCGGGCAGAAGAACACAGTTGGGGACCTCAAGATCGGGCGCAGCCCCCTGCTCACATCTGTATCGATCGACGGCGCACTGACAGTGCGACGGCCAGCCCAGCGCTTGGCAAAGACGCTCTGTGGGCCAGCCCCAGAGCTGATCCGGCCCAATGGATCGGTCGCGGCAGAACGCGCGCAGATCCGCCATGCGTGAATTCCCCAGCCCCGGACAACAACTCCATCGCCACCACCAACCCCGCACCGGCTCACCGCAAGTACGTTTGTACTAGCACAATTGCGCTTCGCCCTGGGCCCGGCTCACAAGCCGTGTCTCACAAGCTTTTGCATCACCAACTGCAACTCAGATGGCACGCGCCTCAGCACGCGACCCTGACGCAACATCACCAGCTGCACCGTCGCCTCGGCAACCACCGTGTCTCCACGGATAAAGCAAGAGGCCCATGGCCAACGCACACCCTTTTGTGCTGAGCAACGACTTTCCACACAGACCTCATCTCCGTGCCGGAGGGAATGGCGGTACTCCAGCTGTAGAGATACCACTGGCATGTCAACACCCATCGCGGTCATTGCGGCGTAACCCAGACCAGCAGCCTGCAAGGCCTCAACTCTGGCTTCCTCCAGCCACTGCACATAGGCTCCATGCCACATCACACCGGCGTAATCGGTGTGCTGCGGGAGCACACGCTTGGTCAAGGTCCACATGGTCTGCGTAACGCTGTGCCATCAGCTTGTCGCTACGTAGGAATCCTCCCCATAGGCTTCCGCAGAGACTGCTTCATACCCCTGTGTTCAGGAACCTTCTGATTGCCGACTCGGGCAAGGGTCACGTCGAGGAAATGATCCGCATGCTCCAGGACATTCCAAGCCTGAAGTCCGCGAAAATCAATCTCCTGCATGTGGTCTCTGAGCAGAGCAAATCGCAATCCGATGGCCATCGCGATGAAGCAGAAAACCTGTTGAGCAGTGCAGTGACACGCATGGGGCTCAACGCCTCGAGCGTGAGCACATTGATTCGGGAGGGCGACACCAAGCAGACCGTTCTCAAGGTTGCCGATGAAGTTCAGGCCGACCTGATCGTGATGGGGTCCCGAGGCCTCGGACGCCTTCAATCCATTCTGGCCAACAGCACCAGCCAGTACGTCTTCCAACTCTCAACGCGCCCAATGCTGCTGGTCCGTGACGACCTCTACGTGAAGCATGTCAATCGCGTGATGGTGACGGTCGATGGAACAGGGGTCGGGGACGACGCCCTGCGCACAGCCTGCGAGCTTGTTCGAGAAATCCCCGGCGGAACCCTGACCGGCGTTCATGTCGTTCGCCAGGAATCAGCACCGTCCAGGGGAGGCCGCACCAAAGCAGACGAAGTGCTCGACGCTGCTGTTCAGCGTGCGAGGGGATTCGGTGTTGACATGAAAGCCATTCACACCGAAGGGAAAGACATCGGTCGCAGCGTTTGCATGGCCGCATCTGAGTGCAACGCCGACCTTGTGGTCATCGCATCTCAAGACCGACGACCTCTTGTTGCCAGAGGGCTGGTGGACCTCGACAAGCTGCTGGGCGGATCGGTCAGCGATTACATCCGCGTTCACGCACCAGCGCCTGTACTGCTGGTGCGCGAACCGGAACAGGGCTGAGCTCAGGCCTCTTTGTTCTGCGTGCCGATGTAGAGCACGATCAGGAAGATCGCCGGAACCAGAATGAACAGGAGGCTGGCGACGAATCCGAGATCGTTGGTTTCCATGGCCGTTGGAGTGATCAAGGCGAAGGTATCACCGACAAGAGGCCTAGGGAGCGTCTCCCTTAGCCCTCGTCACCGGCGGTAGCAGCCCTGGCATCCGTGCCGTCGCCATCGATCGCATCCTGATCCTCCTCATCGAGCTCACTGACCGGTGGCGCAGGCCATGCGGTGGGCCCGGCGGGGAGCGGTGCCTGTCGAGCCGCGGCCAACCTCGAGTCCGCATTAGCGAGCCGTACCTGAGGACGGGTGAGCACCATGACGGATTTCTCCACAAGGGCCTGACAGGCCAAGCGCCACTCCTGGGGGCGGCGACGCAGCTTGTTCTCTTCGACTGCAGTTCGAGCTGTCAACGCATCAACAGAGTTCTCGTCGACGACCGAAACAAAGCAAGTGATGCACTGGCCACAACCACCGCAGTTGCCCAACTGCCCCTTCAATCCGTAGAGCTCGATGCCCTCACGCCGGGCCACCTCCCTCAGGTTTTCACCTGGATAACACTCCACATCACGCCCTTCACGAACAAACCGGATAACGGGCATGAGTCCCCAAGCAACCAACCTCCATCATGGGCTCAAGCATTTCGATTTGTGAACAGCTTCTGCTCAACTTTCATGTCACTGACCGTTGCGAGGACATCCCTTTTCTCCCGCCCGTCGAGCAGAAGCCCTTACGATCGCCCATGTCTGACTGCACTAGCAGTCTTGTCCCCCGAACCTGACCCATGGGATTGCCCTGGTATCGGGTGCACACCGTCGTCATTAATGACCCGGGCCGCCTTCTGGCTGTGCACCTCATGCATACAGCCCTCGTAGCCGGCTGGGCCGGCTCCATGGCTCTCTATGAGCTGGCCATCTTTGACCCATCCGATCCTGTCCTGAACCCAATGTGGCGTCAGGGCATGTTCGTCATGCCTTTCATGTCCCGCCTGGGAGTGACTGGTAGCTGGGGTGGATGGAGCATCACCGGCGAAACGGGTGTTGATCCCGGTTTCTGGAGTTTCGAGGGCGTCGCTGCCGCTCACATCATTTTTTCTGGCCTGCTGATGCTGGCTGCCATCTGGCATTGGACTTACTGGGATCTCGAGATCTGGCAAGACCCTCGTACAGGTGAACCTGCTCTTGACCTGCCGAAGATCTTCGGCATCCACCTGCTTCTGGCTGGTCTTGGTTGCTTCGGATTTGGCGCTTTCCACCTCACTGGTGTCTTTGGACCAGGCATGTGGGTCTCTGACCCGTACGCACTGACCGGTCATCTAGAAGCGGTGCAACCGTCGTGGGGTCCAGAGGGATTCAACCCCTTCAATCCCGGTGGAATCGTTGCCCACCACATCGCGGCTGGAATCGTTGGCATCATTGCTGGCATCTTCCACATCACCACACGTCCGCCAGAGCGTCTTTACAAGGCACTGCGGATGGGCAACATCGAAACAGTCCTGGCGAGTGCCATTGCGGCAGTGTTCTTCGCCGCATTCATCGTTGCTGGAACGATGTGGTACGGAGCAGCAGCCACCCCTGTTGAGCTGTTTGGCCCCACTCGTTATCAGTGGGATCAGAACTACTTCAAGACAGAGATCAACCGTCGCGTCCAAACCGCCATGGACGATGGCGCGACTCGTGAAGAAGCTTTTGAGGCAGTCCCTGAAAAGCTCGCTTTCTACGATTACGTCGGCAACAGCCCTGCTAAGGGCGGCCTCTTCAGGGTTGGTCCGATGGTCAATGGCGATGGCTTAGCAACTTCCTGGATTGGTCACATCGTCTTTACTGATAAGACCGGCGAAGAGCTGGAAGTAAGGCGACTTCCGAACTTCTTCGAGAACTTCCCGGTAGTTCTCCAAGACGCCCAGGGCAATGTCCGTGCGGATATCCCCTACCGACGAGCCGAAGCCAAGTACTCCTTCGAACAGCAGGGCGTCACTGCCCAAGTCTTCGGTGGAGCGCTTGATGGTCAGACCTTCACTGACCCTGCTGATGTGAAGCGTCTTGCACGCAAAGCACAACTGGGCGAAGCGTTCGACTTCGATCGCGAGACCTACAACTCCGACGGCACGTTCCGCAGCTCACCGCGAGGCTGGTTCACATTCGGCCACGCCACCTTCGCGCTGCTGTTCTTCTTCGGTCACATCTGGCACGGTGCTCGCACCCTCTACCGCGATGTGTTTGCAGGTATTGATCCCGACCTCGGTGATCAGGTTGAGTTTGGCCTCTTTGCCAAGCTGGGTGACAAAACCACCCGTCGCCTGCCCGAGGGCTACGTTCCACCTGCTGGAACCCCCCTCAACTGATCGCCCTTCAGGAACAACACGATGGAAAGCTTCGCTTACGTCCTCATCCTTACCCTCGCGATTGCCACACTCTTTTTTGCAATCGCATTCCGCGATCCGCCGAAGATCGGTAAGTGATTTAAACCTTCAAAACCCCGCTCCGGCGGGGTTTTTTCATGCCTGGGCACGCCGGTCGTCGCAAGATGGTCTCGGCCACCAGAACAGATCAAAGCAGTCTCAAGTCAGTGACAGCCGTCGACCGAATCCGCAAATGAGACTGATGTCCTACAGGCCCTTCTCAAGTCTCAAATCACTGTCTACAGTTGGTGCAACTTATTAACTCCTTCGGGGATGCAGTGCCCCTCCTGCCAAAACACAGATAGTCGCGTTCTTGAATCAAGGGCAGCCGATGGCGGACGCAGCGTGAGACGACGTCGCGAATGCCTGAACTGTGAATTTCGCTTCACCACCTACGAGCGGGTGGAAACCGTGCCGATCACGGTGATCAAACGCAACGGCAACAGGGAAATCTTCAGTCGCAGCAAGTTGCTGCATGGCTTGAATCGAGCTTGCGAGAAAACTGGCCTCGATACAACACGCCTGGAATCCCTGGTTGAAGAACTCGAATTGAAGCTTCAGCAACGCTCTGGCAAGGAAGTCAGCAGCGTTGAGATCGGTGAGTTCGTGCTTCGAGATCTCAAGCAAATCAGCGAGGTGGCCTACATCCGATTCGCATCCGTCTACCGCCAGTTCCGTGGCATTGACGACTTCGTCTCGACGCTGGAGACGCTCAACGCCGATCAGGAACAGAACCATCTGGCCAGCGTGCGCTGAATCGGGAGGCAGATTCAGTCCCTCAGGTCTGTAAAGTCATTGATTCTCCGTGGAACGTCGGCGGGCGTTTTACGCGAATTTTTCGTACTACCCACCTGAGGTAGACCGCCAGCCCCCCATGTCTGCGACTCCGACAGAAGAACAGATCCAGGATCAAGCTCAAGAGGCGAACGCTACGGAAGCCTCACCAGAAGACTCCGCCGTTGAACAGGCGTTTGAGGGTGAGGACTTAAGCATTCCTGAGGACGTCCCCACAGCGGATGATCCCAGCAGCCGAGCCACCAGCCGCAACCTGGACGACGCCGGCTTCACCATTGATGAGTTCGCGGCTCTACTCAGCAAGTACGACTACAACTTCAAGCCAGGCGACATCGTCAATGGCACGGTCTTCGCCTTGGAATCGAAAGGCGCGATGATCGACATCGGCGCCAAGACGGCTGCCTTCATGCCTCTTCAAGAGGTGTCGATCAACCGGGTCGAGGGTCTAAGCGACGTGCTGCAGCCCGGCGAGATCCGTGAGTTCTTCATCATGAGTGAGGAGAACGAGGACGGTCAGCTGGCGCTGTCGATCCGTCGGATCGAATACCAGCGGGCATGGGAGCGGGTTCGCCAGCTCCAGAAGGAAGATGCCACCATCTATTCCGAGGTGTTTGCCACCAACCGTGGTGGTGCCCTGGTGCGCGTGGAAGGCCTGCGGGGATTCATCCCCGGCTCCCACATCAGCACCCGCAAGCCGAAGGAAGAACTGGTCGCCGACTTCCTGCCTCTGAAATTCCTCGAGGTGGACGAAGAGCGCAATCGTCTGGTGCTTAGCCACCGCCGCGCCCTGGTGGAGCGGAAGATGAACCGCCTGGAAGTGGGCGAAGTCGTGGTCGGCACCGTCCGCGGCATCAAGCCCTATGGCGCTTTTATCGACATCGGTGGTGTCAGCGGTCTGCTGCACATTTCCGAGATCAGCCACGAGCACATCGAGACCCCCCACTCGGTGCTGAACGTGAATGATCAGATGAAAGTGATGATCATTGATCTCGATGCCGAGCGCGGCCGGATCTCTCTCTCCACCAAGGCCCTGGAACCGGAACCCGGTGACATGCTCACCGATCCTCAGAAGGTGTTTGAGAAGGCCGAAGAGATGGCCGCGCGCTACAAGCAAATGCTGCTCGAGCAGGCTGAGGAAGGCGAAGACCCGATCAACTCCATGATGATCTGAGCCTGAATGGCCACACTTCTGCTGAAGGGAACACCCATCAGCTCAATTGACGGGGTGCTGTTCGATAAGGACGGCACCCTTTCCCATAGTGAGCCTCATCTGCTGGCATTGGCAGAGGAACGCATCAACAGAGCCATTGAAATCGGGCAAGACCAAGCCCCACCACTCGAAGCCTTTGCGCTGAGAGACACCTTGCGCAGAGCGTTCGGTGTGAGCAACGGCATGCTCCATCCAGGCGGAACCCTTGCTGTTGCTTCCAGACAGGACAACATCGCATCAACAGCAACGGTGTTTTGCCTCCTTGGCTGCTCATGGCCCCAGGCCCTGGCCATGGCCCACGCCTGCTTCGACGAGGTTGACCAGAGCGGCCTGATCAATGCGACCCCCAGCCCCTTGCTCAACGGTGCAGAAGGACTCCTAAGGGCCCTGAATCAGCTGAATGTGACCACTGCTGTCATCAGCAATGACACCCGATCCGGCATTGATGACTTCCTGGATCACCATGAGCTCAGTGCATGCATTGATGGCATCTGGAGTGCTGACGACCATCCGCGAAAACCCGATCCGCAAGCTGTTCTGGAGCTGTGCGACGGCCTGGGCCTTCCACCCCAGCGTTGTGCATTGATCGGGGATGCTGAAACCGACCTTCAAATGGCTCTTCAGGCTGGAATTGGCTGCGTGATTGGATTCACCGGTGGTTGGAGTCGTTCCCCCGAACTGCACTCAGCCCAGCATCTGCTCCACAACTGGCACGACCTCGCCCTCAGCCCAGCCGCGTAAAGTCGCGCCATCTGGAGCCTCGAATGAGCCGTTACGTCTTTACGTCCGAGTCCGTTACGGAAGGGCATCCCGACAAAATCTGCGATCAGGTCAGCGACGCCGTTCTCGATGCTCTGCTGGCCCAGGATCCCTCCAGCCGCGTGGCCTGCGAGACCGTCGTGAACACCGGTCTCTGCATGATCACCGGTGAGGTGACATCAAAAGCACAAGTGGATTTCATCCACTTGGTTCGCAATGTGATCAAGGAGATCGGTTACAGCGGTGCCAGGGCCGGTGGATTCGATGCCAACAGCTGCGCGGTGCTGGTGGCTCTCGACCAACAATCCCCCGACATCGCCCAGGGAGTCAACGAAGCCGACGACCACGCAGGCGATCCGCTTGATCTGGTGGGAGCAGGCGACCAGGGAATCATGTTCGGCTACGCCTGCAACGAGACACCTGAGCTGATGCCGTTGCCGATCAGCCTCGCCCACCGGCTGTCGCGCCGCCTTGCCGAAGTGCGCCACAACGGGACCTTGGATTACCTGCTTCCTGATGGCAAGACACAGGTGAGCGTTGTCTACGAAAACGACAAGCCCGTTTCGATCGACACGATCCTGATCTCCACCCAGCACACGGCGGAAGTGGATGGGATCAGCGATGAACAGGGCATCCGTGAACGCATCACCAAAGACCTCTGGACCCATGTCGTGGAGCCGGCAACCGCCGACCTGGCGCTCAAGCCCTCCCGTGAAGCAACGAAATATCTGGTGAACCCAACCGGCAAGTTCGTGGTGGGCGGCCCTCAGGGAGATGCCGGCCTCACCGGCCGCAAGATCATCGTGGACACCTACGGCGGCTATGCCCGCCACGGCGGTGGCGCTTTCTCCGGCAAAGACCCCACCAAGGTGGACCGCTCGGCCGCCTATGCCGCGCGCTACGTGGCCAAGTGCCTTGTGGCCGCAGGGCTCGCCGAACGTGCCGAAGTGCAGCTGAGCTACGCCATCGGCGTCGCCAAGCCTGTGTCGATCCTCGTGGAATCCTTCGGCACCAGCCAACTGGACAACGACGCGCTGACCGACCTCGTTCAGGAGCATTTCGATCTGCGCCCCGGCGCCATCATCGAGATATTCGGCCTACGCAACCTCCCCCAACAACGCGGCGGTCGCTTCTATCAGGACACAGCCGCCTACGGCCATTTCGGACGTAACGACTTGCAGGCGCCCTGGGAAGACGTCAGTGCAAAAAGCGAGGAACTTCGCCAAGCGAAGGTTGCACAGGGCGTCACTGCGTAGGTCATGACACAACCACCACTGGTGCTAGGCATCGACCTGGGCACCAGTGGTGTTCGCATTGCTGTGCTGGGCATGGATGGTGTGTTGCACCACACCCAGGCCAGCAACTACCACGGTTCATTTTGCGACCCCGAGTCTTGGCGTGAGGCCTGTCGCGAGCTGCTTCAAGCCATCCCCAACGCCCTTCAATCTCGGCTCAGGGCGCTTGCAGTTGATGGCACATCAGGCACCCTCCTGGCCTGCGACTCCCATGGTCTCCCCCTCGGGGAAGCCTTGCCTTACTCCCTGGCCTGTCCAGAGGTAGCTCCCCGTCTGCAAGAGCTGGTGGGCACGGGAAACCTTGCGCAAAGCAGCAGCAGCAGCCTGGCGAGGGCACTTCGGCTGCTAGCCAGATACGGCAACGAGATCCTGTTGCGTCATCAAGCGGACTGGATCAGCGGATGGCTGTTGAACAACTGGAGCTGGGGGGAAGAAGGCAACAATCTCCGACTGGGCTGGGATCTCATCACCAACAGCTGGCCATCCAGCTTTGCCACACAACCCTGGAAGCAAACACTCCCCGACATCCGTCGCAGCGGCAGCATCCTGGGAACGATCGCACCAAACCAGGCCAAAGCCTTGGGCTTGGCTGACGATCTGATCATCGTGGCCGGGACAACGGATTCCAATGCCGCTGTGTTGGCCGCCCATCCCCAACCAGGAGACGGGGTCACCGTGCTGGGCACCACGTTGGTGATGAAGTGCTTCACAGAAACGCCCTTGGCAGCCCCCGGCGTCACCAGTCATCGCGTTGGTGAGCGATGGCTCTGTGGAGGCGCCTCCAACGCAGGGGCAGGCGTGCTGCGGCGCTTCTACAGCGACGACCAGCTCGCAGAGCTCAGCCGCCAAATCGACCCTGACACCAATAGCGGCCTCTCACTGCGCCCCCTGCCAGGCCCGGGCGAACGCTTCCCTGTCGATGATCCTGAGCTACTGCCGGTGCTGGAACCTCGCCCGGTGAGTGATGCCCTCTACCTGCATGGACTGCTCGAAGGCCTCGCCGAGATCGAAGCGCAGGGTTGGCAACGCCTCCAGGTTCTGGGTGCCGCCGCGCCCCAACGGATCATCAGCATCGGCGGAGGAGCGCGCAATCCCCAATGGAGACGGCTTCGGGAACGCCGTCTTGGCTGTCCTGTGACCAGTTGTCAAACACCCCCCGCTGCAGGTGTGGCGCGACTGGCCCAACAGGCCCTAGTCGGGTGAGAATTCGGGCAACAAGCCAGCCAGCCATGCCCTCCAATCTCCGCGAAATTCTGGCGATGGGGCTCTTCGTCGTGTTGGCCTGTTATGTGGGATTCAGCGGCATCCGCCTCGGCCTTCTGCTGATCGAGCGCTTCGCCTGAACCAATCACTGCAAAGATTGCATTCTCCTCGTTTCATACCGATGCCTGCAGACGCCCTCACTGATGCCGTCAGCACACGGATCTGCAAACACATGAACGACGACCATGCGGAAGCGGTGCTGGCCTACGCCAAGCACTACGGCGGCGTCAGCAATCCCGCCGCCGCACGCATGGTGTCTGTGAAAGCAGAGACCATGGAACTAGAGGTGGATGGCGCGAGCATCAGCATCGCTTTCGATCACACCCTCACCGACAGCGAAGACGCCCATCGCACGCTGGTGGCCATGCTTCGGGCGATGCCCAAGGAGAACGGCTAAGCCAGGAACAATCTGATTCAGGAGTGGAACGCTCGATGCACCGAGCTTCCCGCTGTGCACCGAGCGTTCCTGGCCTTCGCCCAGACCCTGCTGATCGAGCCCCGTTGCCCGATCTGTGATGGACCTTGGCAAGAGCCACAGACACCGACATTTCCCTGCAGACACTGCCAAGACGCACTGCAGCTTCCTCCTGAGGGCATCAAGGGCCTGGAGCCCTTGCGATGGTGCGCTCTAGGGCCCTATGAGGGCGCCCTGCGCCAGCTGCTGCTGAAGGTGCGTCAGCCAACCAAACAGAAAGTACTTTCGGTGTTGGTTCAGATGCTGTTTGACAGCTTGAGCTTGCCTTCAGCAGCGGTGTTGGTGCCGATTCCAAGCTGGAAGCGGCAGCGCACCAACCCCCTGCCTCAGCGCATTGCCATGGGCTTGGACCGACCAACAGTAGACCTGCTGCAACGACCCCGTGTCGGGCTGAGCCAACACCATCTGAACAGAAGCCAACGCCAGACGAACCTGATCGGCGCGTTCCGGGCCAGGCCCCACAACCCAGCAACCGCCCTCACCTCGGTCTGGCTCGTGGATGACATCCTCACGACAGGGGCAACCGCTTTAGCGGCTCGCCAGGCGCTGGAAGAGGCCGGCCATGGGGTGGCTGGATTGATCTGCCTGGGACGCACACCCGCAAGACAGCGCAGGCGGTGATTTAAGATTCCCAGGTCGCTTAGGCGACGCGCCGGGATAGCTCAGTTGGTAGAGCAGGCGACTGAAAATCGCCGTGTCCCCAGTTCAAATCTGGGTCCTGGCATCACATCGATGCCAAAACTGCCGTGTCATTCATCTCTCCAGATGCAGGCACAGACCGTGTGTTTGACAACGCAGACAGCTTCGCGATGGTGTTCGATCGCACCTGGAAACAACTGCGAGGCAGCAACAAGGTTGAGCTCAGCCAGGAAGAGCATCTCGAAGCCGTGTTTGAGGCGATGGCAGACCACCCGTTTCTGATCAGTTCGCCCGACATGGCACGACAGGTGGCCGCCTTCCGGATTCGTCTGCTTGAGCTGACCTGATCAGGCAGACAGCAGATCGATCTGAGGATCATCCACATATTCCGTGTCAGCGCTGATGGCGTCGTCACTGAGCGCCTCGTCCTCGACACGGTCGACGACCTCCATCTCAACCTCAGGGGTCTCTGAAACCTCTTGATCGTCAGCTGCTGGAGCATCCTCGGCATGAAGAGCCACGACCTCGCCTGGGGTCAGACGATCCCGAAGCATCCGCACTTTCTCTTCGCTAGCCAGGAGCAGTTCGCCGGCGTCATCGCTGACCGCGGCGATTTCCGCATCAGCCACCTGCTGGCCCTCAACGTCGGCCAACCGCATCTCCAGCTCCATCAAACGATCAGCCAGTGTTTCCACCACCTCACTGAGACTGAACAGATGGGTGCACAGCTGTTGCTCGAACGCGGTGCGCGGAGAGGAGGTGGTCACCGGACAGGCCTCGGGTCGAGAGATTTCGCCGATGGTATCGATGCTGAGCTTCGTGTCCACGGCCCTGGGACAAGCCGCGACTGGCCTACATTCCCCAGGGCTTTCGAGCGATTGAGGAGAGGAGATGTCAAGGCTGAAGACAGGGCTGAAGGTCAGCGCCTGGGTCGCCGTCTTCATTGTTGCCGTCGTTTATCTGCAGCGTTACGGCATCGCGCCGCTGCAGAGCGCTGTGAATGACATGGGCATCTGGGCCCCACTCGGTCTTTTTCTGCTGCGGGGGGTGAGCATCATCCTGCCGGCGCTGCCGAGTTCCGTTTATTCCTTACTGGCCGGCTCTCTGCTGGGGTTCAAGGTCGGCTACCTCACGATCATCCTCTCGGACCTGGTGTTCTGCAGTGCGGCGTTTTTCATCGCCCGCCGCTGGGGACGCGGCCCGGTCAGCCGTCTGGTGGGGGCCAGCGCGATGAAACGGATCGATGGCTTCAGCAAAAACCAACTGGAAGGCAACTTCTTTTTGATGACGGGTCTGCTGATGACCGGACTTTTTGATTTCCTTAGCTATGCCATCGGGATCAGCCGCACCCACTGGCGCATCTTTGCCCCTGCTCTGGTGATCAGCGTGCTGATCAGCGATTCGATCCTGGTGGCCGTCGGCGCAGGCGTGGCTCAGGGCGCAAGCCTCACCCTGGGCTTGGCTCTGCTAGCGATGTTTGCCCTGGCCACTGTCACGGGCCTGCTGAAAAAGAACTCCTCAGCGGTGCCCTCAGACGACACCCCCTGACGCGAAACCTCAGGGATCACTGCTGGTGCATGTCGATTCCCACGAACCGATCACCTGCACGGGGAAATTCCAGGACACTGGTTAAATTCATGTTGAGCGGCGTTTCTTGATGAGCGCACTTGCAGATCCGAGAATTGTTGTCCTTCAGGACCAGGCCGGCAGCAGCGGTGAGCTGGATCTACCAGTAGGAGATGGCTGTTTTCGGATCAATCTTCGCGATGAAAACATCGAGCTCTGGCAAGAGACATTTGATCAACACACCTCGCCAGCCAATCTTCTGCTGGCTTGCGAAGAAAGCAGCGGCGATCTGAAAGACACGCGACTGACGTGGGTGGTCGGATCAGCCATCCGCACAGCGACGGCCTCCAATCCAGACGCCGTGGCTGTGCTGTTGTCGCAATTGGGCATACCGGCAGAACTCAGCGAAGCTGCGATCACCCGTTGCCCTGGGCTTGGCCAAGACTTGGTGTGGGCCTTTTACTTGGAACGCCACGGCTGGCTCATCGCCACACCAGTGGCCACCGTCAACGCTTGAACCTCCAGAACATCGATTTCAAGACCCTGGTGCAGGGTGCGCAAGTTCAGGGCCTGAGCAAAAGCGAGGCACTGCCCCAGGCCACGCGCGCCATCCTCGAGCGTGCCGACCAGGGGCAAAGACTGCTCACACCCGATGAACTGGCCAGCATCTGCCAGTCGTCAGGAGTGGATTGCACGCTCCCCGGCAACCTGACGAACAGGACGAATGACTTGGTGAATCAGGCGAGGGGCCACCTGCTTGAAACCCAGCCAGAGCTCGTGGAGCCGGGCGGGGCTCTCCACCCGCAGGACAGAGCAGAGGCCTGCTGGCGCGACTGCTGGAACTTTCTGCGCGTCATCATCTATGCGGTGGCATGCAACCAAAGCCGCTTTACAAATCCCAACGGGATGGCGGCCCTGCGGGAGCTCTACAGGCGGATGAATGTCCCCATCGAGGGGATGAATATCGCCCTCGACCAGCTGAGACAGCAGGCCTTGAAAGAGATCTCGCGACCAAGCGACCGGCAGTTGATCAACGACTGCTTCCAGCACCTCAGTGCGGAGCTCAACAAATCTGCAGTTAAGAGCTGATAAGCGCAGCCACCTCACACCCAATTATCAAGGGAAGATCACACCCAAGTATTTCTACTCACGGGGCACGCCATGGCCATCCCGCTTCTTGGGTATCCGCTCAACACACAGAACGGTCGCGTCAGCAATCTTGCCGGTGACAGCAGCACCATCAAGCCTCAGATGTATGCCTCCTGTGCTGCAGGCGATGACACATCCAGAGTCGAGATCGACAGTTTGATTGAGCAGGCCTACCGGCAGGTGTTCTTCCATGCGATGCGCAGTGATCGCGAACCGTTCCTTGAATCACAGCTGCGCAGCGGAAACATCACGGTTCGGGATTTCATCCGTGGCCTGCTCCTGTCAGAACGCTTCCAGCAGGGTTACTACCAGTGCAGCTCGAACTACCGCATGGTGGACCAGGTCGTCGGCCGAGTACTCGGCCGCCCGACCCATGGCGACGCTGAACGCCGTGCCTGGTCCATCGTGATCGGCGAAAAGGGTTTCACATCCTTTGTCGACGCCCTGCTGGACAGCCCCGAATACATGAACTGCTTCGGGTATGACCTTGTTCCGCAGCAAAGGTCCCGCGTTTTGCCCGGACGGGGTCTCGGAGAAATCCCCATCTACCAACAATTCCCGCGCTACGGAACCGACTGGCGCGACGCGCTTCAAGATCGAGCGCCCAGCCAGCAAGGCGCCGAGGCACAACGACTGAACGTCGCCGCCACATGGGTGAACGACGAACCGCCTGCCTTCGCACTGAAGCTCTGGCTCGGTCTGTTTGCCGTCGGTGGATTCGAGATCGTGCGGGTGCTCCTTACGATCGTTGTTGCCATGCTCCGCAACTGAGATGTCGATGCCCAAATCTGGGGCTCTTAATCTGCGTGAATGGGCGGCACCGGAACAGTGCGGAGCAACCAGCTCCGCTAACAGTCCAGTCGATGCTCGAGGAGCCGACTGGAGTGGTCAAGACTTAGGACAACTCGACCTGAGAGACGCCAAACTCTGTCGATGTGATCTACGCGGCACAAATCTCAGCAAGTGCCAACTCGAAGGAGCTGACTTACGCCTAGCCCGTTACGACCAGACAACTTTGGTACCGGAAGACTTCGCACTCAACACGAGCGGAGCCGTTGGCCCAGGGGCCAAGCTGAATGGGGCTTTTCTCAACAGCACAGATTTGCGGGGAATGGACCTCAGAGGCAGCGTGCTGATGGGTGCCTATTTAAGTGGCTCAGACTTGAGTGGAGCTCTACTGGATGGAGTTTCCTTAGCTGGCGCGGACCTGCGATCAGCCACATTTCGCGGAGCCATGTGCCGGGGGACCCGATTCGGAACCTGCGAAATGGACATGGCCGATCTGCGCGGCGCCAACCTTGAAGGGGCGGCTCTCGACACGGTCACGTCGATTCGCGGAGCAGACTTTTCACTGTGCACCGGGCTGGAGGATCAAATTGCCACGCTTTTGAGCCGATCAGTCGAAGAACTCGACTGCTGGAATCCGATCACCCGCTCCACGACAAGAGGAAGCCTTGAATCCCTGATCAAGGGGAAAGACGCCTAAGGCGAACGTTCCGAATCAAAACTTTTCCTACGAAACCCGCCGAGATCGCAGTCACGGGCCAGGAATCACTGCGTGACGCAACAGTTGGACACAATGGATTGAGGTTTATAAAGAATCCTCTTCGAGCGCAAACTTCTGGAGGACTATTAGTCGAAGCCATGCGAGTAATTCATGCCTTTCGGTCCAGCCTCGCTTCTCGGGGTCGAACGCTTCTCTGAGGAGAGCGAAGCCCCCCTCGAGCTGATCCCAGGCGATGAGGACGCCAGGAAAGAACAGATCATCCGAGCCGTTTACAAGCAAGTGCTCGGGAATGCCTATGTGATGGACAGTGAGCGGCAGGTTGTAGAGGAATCCCAGTTCAAGCTTGGTGAAATCAGCGTCAGAGAGCTGGTGGGCCGCATTGCCAAAAGCGACCTGTATCGCAGCCGCTTCTTCGATAACTGCGCGCGTTACCGCTACATCGAACTGGCCTTCCGCCATCTTTTAGGCCGCGCACCTGCTGACTACGCCGAAATGCGTGAGCACGCCGATCGCCTGGACAGCAAGGGATATGAAGCTGATATCGACAGCTTTCTGAATAGCGAGGAATACCAAAACACCTTCGGCGAATGGACGGTCCCGTATCAGCGGGGCTGGAAAACCGAAAGCTGTGCAACCTTGCAGGAATTCACCTGGAGCTTCCAGTTGCTGCGCGGCAACAGCAGCAGCAGCCTCAAGGGTGATCTTGCAGGCAACAGCAGCAAGCTGGGAGGTGCGGCTTATCTGAACCGAGCCATCGCGGTGGTTCCCCCGTCCTCCAAAGAAACCGCTGGCTGGAGTTTCCGGCCGTCCCCCAACCTTCAGGACGCACCAACGCGTCTCGGAGCTGGCGCAAGCGATCAAGGCCTCACTTATCGGGTCGAGGTCACGGCCTACAAAGCCAACAATGTCAGGCGGATTTCCCGCTACACCCGCGGCAACCGGGTCTTCTACGTGCCGTTCGACAAGCTCTCCGAGCAGTTCAAACGCATCCATAACGAAGGCGGCAAGATCGCCAGCATTACGCCGGTGACCTAAAAGCCTCGACCGCACTCATCTCGACGCCCACGCCCCCTCTCCCCTCAGCAAAACAATGGCCAACACACAATCTTCTCTTGGCTTCGGCACAACCACCAAGTGGAGTGATCCTGTTCGCTTCCAGCGCAAGGGAGTAGACCAAACCGCTGCTCTCACCATTGGTGAGTTCCTGAAGCAGTCGTGTGATCAGATGGCGATTGGGGTTGGTCCACGCACTCATGCTGACTGCCCCCATCGCGTCACGAGCGAGTGCTACAGCCCAGAAGATGTGGCGTCACTGGAGACAGTAATCAGTGCTTCTTATCGACAGGTTTTTGGCAACGCCCATGTGATGGATTTCGAGCGGTGCTCGGAATTGGAAGCTCAGCTTCGGGACGGTCGTTTGACCGTGCGTGAATTCGTTCGTGGACTGGCCAAGTCGAGCTTCTACAAGGACCGTTTCTTCAGAAGCGTTGCGCCGCAAAGGGGTGTCGAGCTGAATTGCAAGCACCTGTTAGGCCGAGCACCTGAAACACAGGCCGAAATCTCAGCCAAAATCGCCCTGCTGGCAGCACACGGTCACGATGGCCTGGTCGACAGCATCATTGACTCCGCGGAATACCTCGAGGTCTTCGGCAGCGATGTTGTCCCCTATGCCCGTTCATGGTCTTCACCCGCTGACCTGTCGACAGCAGCCTTCCCAATGCTGGCCGCTCTGCAAAAGAGCTTTGCAGGCAGTGATAGTGCCCGCGGCGCAGGTCCAGCGCTGACCCGCAGCCTTGCCAATGGTGTGGCTCCTCGCATCAGCCTGCCAAGTCAGCCCGTTGGTCTGCGTCCATCGTCCGGAAGCTACACCTCCACCCAATTCAGCAGCAAAGCACCTGGCATCACCTCAGGCAAAGACTCCGGACCAATGCGCGGCGATGTGTATGTCACCTTTGGTCTTGGCCAGCGAGAGCAAGAGACTTTCCAACGTTGCCCTGGTGACGGCCCCGATCAACTCGCTGCGCTGATTCGTTCCACCTACAAGCAAGTGATGGGCAACCCCCATCTGATGGAGTTCGAACGGGTTATTTCCGCAGAGAGCAAATTCATCGACGGCTTCCTAAGCACACGTGAATTCGTTCGTGCCGTTGGCCTATCAGCCGAATACAAGCGCCGTTTCTTCGAAACCAGTGCGCCATATCGATTCATCGAGCTGAACTTCAAACATTTCCTGGGAAGGGCTCCGCAGTCCCAGGCCGAAATCAGCGAGCACACCAAGATTCTCGCCGAAGGAGGCTATGAGGCTGAAATCGCTAGCTACGTCGACAGCGCGGAATACCAGAACACCTTTGGTGAAGACACAGTTCCGTTCGCTCGGATCCTTACAGAAAGCGGCCGCTCTCAGGTTGACTTCAACCGTCAACTGAGCCTGGCAGAAGGATTTGCGGCGAGCGATACGGTGCTGGGCAGCTCCGCATTGGTGAGTTCAGTGGCCACAGGCCTGGCTCCCAGCGGCTGGAGCAAAACCACCAGCCGGGCAAACCGCACCGGTACACAGTCTGGTGCCCCAGATCCCACCAAAAAGCGTTTCCGCATTGTTGTTGCTTCGCAGGCAGCTCGCTCACGTCAACGCACGGCTGGTAACAGCTACGTGGTGTCCGGCAAAGACATGAGCAGCCAGATGAAGTACATCCATGCCCGCGGAGGCAAGATCGTTTCCATCACTGAGGTGATGTAAGGGCAAATCAGTTGCCGCTACTGGGAGCTACTGCATGAAGCAGCTCCCTCAAATCACCTTCTAATCACATCATCATGACTGAGCCAACAACTCTTTCCTCGGCTGCCAACGTCGACACAACACATGCTTCGGATGTGATTCGACAAGCGTACCGCCAGGTTTTTGGGAATCGACACCTGATGGAACTCGACGTGAACGCCTCGATCGAGGCCTTGTTCATGAATGGAGATTTGACAGTCCAAGGATTGGTAACGGCTCTCGCGCAGTCAGAAACATACAAAAAGCTTTTTTTAGAAACCAACAGCCCATACCGCTTTGTTGAACTGAACTTCAAGCATCTCCTTGGCCGTCCACCCCGTGACCAAGCAGAATTGATGAGTCATGTCCGCCTCCTGCAAGAAGAAGGATATGAAGCAGAGATCGCTAGTTACACCTATAGCGATGAGTATCTTGGGGCCTTTGGCATCGACCAAGTTCCTTACAACCGGGCCACACAGAGCGTCGTTGGCGGAAGCACGCTCTTCTTCACACGAGCAAGAGCTTTGGATGCCGGTTATGCCGGATACGACAACGCAGAAACAGATTCAAAGCTCTTGAATAGCCTCTGCACTGAAAGTTCACCTGAGGCACAGGATCGTAGAGGTGTTGGTAATGCCGGCTCGTTGACCATCAACTGGACATCCCCCCGTCAAGTTGGTGCCAACCGCAGAGTGGTCCAGAAATCAGTGGTGAACCAAACGTCCATGTCGGCAACCATCAAAACAATCTTGTCTCAGGGAGGCAAGATCCTTTCTATTGCGAAGGTTAACTCCTTTTGATTTTCGTAGAATTATCGTTGGCTCATCAGTGATGATGGCAAGATAATCAAACATCAGCCACAGTAGCCGTCCGGCCGCCAACTACAGGAGCAACAACCTTTCTAAACATGCCTATTCTCCGCCCACCATCAAGTGAACACCCAAGCAGGAACACAACATTCCTGCAATCTGTAGCGTCGACTCCCATGGCCATGTCCATGATGGTGGATTCAATGGTTAACATGATGCAGATAAACCGTCCTTCACTGGATGAGCTCAACCCAGAAAGCAACACAACCTCGCATGACGATTGAGCAATTTGTTGCTCAAAGTTCAGGCAAGTGGCGCTCAATGCGATCAGGGCACTCTCTAGCTTTTCAACAGTTTGAAGAAGTTCTTAGCGAAGTCACAATAGAAGAGATCGATAAAGAAAACACCGCGGTACAACAGCTAATTGAATCATCAATTATCGCGAACCAAGATGAGCACTTGGTTACATCACCATTCAGGATGGAGTGGTGTGCAGAAAGCGACTGGGAGCCCGAAGATCCGTCAGAAGTGTCATCAGGATCTTGCATTATTGTTCCTCTAACAAAAGACAATTACTCAGGAAAATTAATCAGAAGCGTTGGATACGCAGAATCTGAGGCCGCAATATCTGAATATCAATTTTTGGATGATGGTACATTTACCCTTACAACTCAATACGAGCAATCAATTGCGGAAGAAAGAATCTGGTTTGTTTCAGAAAATGTTCGCTGCAGATCCTCCGTCTTGAGAACATCTGCCGGATCAGGGATACTACAAACTTCGTTTGCATCCGAAGTCAGACGCATTAAGGCGTAGAGACACAAGATGAAGATGGATTTAGCCATTGCCGAATTCGCGAAGACTCTCGCTGGTGTTTACGACAACATCGAGCAGTCACAACAAAATCCAAAGGATTTTGCTCGAATCAATATCTTTTTTCGACCCTTACCGTGGCACGTCTTCCAAGGGCCTGGCTTTTATTCTGAACAATGTTACGACTATGCACCTTGGGATCCCTATAGACAGGGAATTCATCGTTTAACTGCAAGCAAAGAATCATTCATAGTAGAGAACTACGGATTTGCTAACCCGAGAAGATTGGCTGGAGCAGGTCGTGATGCCGAACTCATGAAAGACATCAACACTGCAACCTTAAAAAAACGGTGTGGATGTGCAATGCATTTCCAACAAGAAAAAGCAGGTCATTACATCGGAAAAGTTGAACCGGGAAAAAACTGCTTAGTTCCACGAGACGGAAAACTAACTTATCTTGTTAGCGAAGTTGAAGTGGATCAAGAAAATTGGATCAGCCGTGATCGAGGATTTGACCCCAAGACAGATGAACAGATCTGGGGATCCGAGCATGGCCTTCTAAAATTCAAGAGAATTAAAAGTTTCTCCGAAGAAATCACTGATGAGTGGCTAAATAGCAAAGCCTGAGATGCAGGATACACAAAAACAAATGAAAGCATGGATACGTTCTCAGCATCTAATATGCGTTGGAACGGACTTTATCTTCGAAACTGTTGATCAAACGCAGCTAGAAAAGTTTGACTATTGCATACAAGCAATTGGCGGAAGAATTAGAACAGTTAAAGCTATCGGGAATTGGCCCATGGGACCAAGGCGATCATTCAAAATACTACAAGCCACCGCAAGTGTACCCAGACCAGGGGGAGAAGACCTTGTCACATATTGGGCCAAAAAAGGCAGCAAATCAACAAGATATTCAGAAATCAATTCTTGAGGAATATCTTACTCTTCAAACCATCCCATCCACGTATCCTGAGTAAAGTCAGTATGTTTGCTCCACTTTCTCAAAATTGCAGAAGAGTCGATTTCAAAACCATTAGCGGCAGCAATATCGATTACTTGATCTTGATTAAGAGCGGCTTTAATTTGAGCTTTTAGGTCAGGATTTTGGCGAACCAAAGCAATAAAAGCTTCTAAAGCATTGTCTTGATTTGCGCTAATGGCAGAATTGGTCATCTTGAGCCTCTGAAATCATAGAAATGAGTCTAGACGGAACGACTGCAAACAGGCAGTACAGCTAGGCACCATCCATCAACATAGCTCTCCAAGCAGCAACCCTACGGAAAGCCCATGACCAATGATCGTTCGTAATGGTTTGAATGGATAAGGCTTCAGATTCGGACAAAATAACTGCATCTAATTCGACATACTGAAGCCAAGCCGAAATTGAAAACACATAATCACGTGAGGCTGCATAATCAACAATATCTTGATCAGTCTCACAGGCCTTCAATCCAGTGGCCATGGCATGGTCGTAAACAACCAGATCAATAAACTGCTCAATAACAGAATTCGACATCGTCAGCAGCTTTCAATCCAAAGTGCAAAATTGACCTTTTCACAAATCATCTGCAGAACCAAAGGGCCTCCAGGGCATCGCAACAAACGCCAGGGAATATTTTTCTCCAATACACCAGAGTCAATAGTGATTTTAGGGGGACTTGTTGCCTGCTCATAAGGAATCAGTGCTGAGCCAGTGAGCGCAGGCTCTACCTGTTTAACAATGTCTGTCAATTGAGCCAAATCAACAACCAAATTAAGTTGATTTTGAACCTCTATTGAACTCTGAACAGCTTGCACGAACCTTGGAAGTGCTTGCTCAAGCTCAGGCGAAACAGGCATGGTGTCAAACTTCTCTTCACTACAATAACAGAAGGGAAGGATGCGTTAAAGCTGAAACCAGAAGAACGGCGATATACATTAATCATGAATCAATTACCTCTAAGCGGGATATATCGATGCTATTGTCAAAAGGACAATGGAACTCCTAAGCCGCTGCAGGCTCAGACATGATCAAGCTCAATTTGGAGCTCCACTAGCAGCTGGCAACGAAATCCAGGTTTTTCTTTAACGACCCCTGAGACATGGCCGAGAGATTCGACAACTTGGTTGAAGGCTTGACTGAGGAGCAGGCTATGGCTGTCATCTTGGCTGATCCAGACACACTTGAGAGGCCGGTTGATAAATACATGGCCGCGACAAGACTCGGCGCGAGCAACACTGAAGAATCCCTCGAAGTGCTGATTAAAGCTTCAGAGTTAGATCCGGAACATCTCTATAATCGCATCACCCGACGCAAGGCAATCGACGCCCTTGGTAGAAGAAAAAGCACAAAAGCTCTGCCCTCTCTTTTTCGCGCATTGACCTGTAGTGACGAAGCAGCAGTCATCAATTCAGTAGAGGCAATTACAAAAATAGGAGCCCCACTAACTGAAACAGACCAAGAAAAATTACTGGGTGCACTCGAAGGAGAAGATATTCAGAAAAGAGCTGTCATTCAGGCCTTCTGTCGATTGGGAGTCTCCGGAGTCATCGACAGCATCAGACCACTTGCTGAAGACTGCAATCCACTGGTGGCTGGTGCAGCAAGAGCATACTTATCAAAAGTTACCCTGCAATCCAAAGGGCTGGATGTACTCATTCCTCAATTGGTCGATCCAATCGCAGGGAGAAGGCGTTCTGCCGTTATCGATCTCGGTGATGCTGGCGATGTATCAAGACTAGAGGCTCTCGTAACCGCACCTGTCTCGATGTCGTTGCGCGCTAGGAGTGCATTTCAGTTGGTCGACCCAGACAAGAAATGTCAAATTCCCGATAGGTATACCGACTTGATCACACAACTCCTACAAGACAACCCCCAACAACTGAAACTTAGGCAGGAGTGGATTTGCGCCGTCGAACCGACGGAGATCGAAAACAACCTCCAGCATCGCGATGAAGCACGTCAGTACGGAGGAGCTTCAAGCTTGATGGCCATGGCCATGCCAGAAAGACTGATCTTGATTGACGACATCAAAGAAAAACTATGGAGCGATTATGTAACGCACTATTACCTAACAGCCGTTGTAAGCCTTCAGGGTTTGGGGGAGCGAAGCGAACTCATCAGGCTTGCCTTGGCTGAAACGATTCCTCAATACACAAAATCGCGAATTGCGGCGGCCTGGGGATGCCTCCGCTTGGGCCTTGTGGACCAGAAGCCTCTGCTGGAGGAGCTTTCGGCCAATGCCTTCTGGCTACCACTGAAATGGAGCTGCCAACAAGTCCTTAAACAGATGTCATAAAGCGGGGCACAAAGAGATGAATAATCAAAGGATGGTTGGCGGAAAAAACTTCACTAATTTTTCCTTTGTCAACTTGTGTGTCCTGACGACGGTGTTCAGGAAGTCGGTCTGGAAAGCAGGGGTATGTTCATTCGTGATGCGGAATGCATCTCCCCAAACAACGTATTCCACAACCCCATGCTCGACGCATTCTCCCGGGCTGCTGTCTCGGCCGATTCCAGCGGCTCCTTCATTGGTGGCGGCGAACTTGCCTCTCTGAAGTCCTTCATTGCTGATGGCAACAAGCGCCTTGACGCTGTGAACGCCATCACTTCCAACGCCAGCTGCATCGTGTCAGACGCCGTCGCCGGCATCTGCTGCGAGAACACCGGCCTGACAGCCCCTAACGGTGGTGTTTACACCAACCGCAAAATGGCTGCTTGCCTGCGCGACGGCGAGATCGTTCTGCGCTACGTCTCCTACGCACTGCTCGCCGGTGACGCTTCTGTGCTGCAGGACCGCTGCCTGAACGGTCTCCGCGAGACCTATGCAGCTCTGGGCGTTCCTACCGGATCCGCCGCTCGCGCTGTTGCCATCATGAAGGCAGCCGCCAGTGCTCTGATCACCAACACCAACAGCCAGCCCAAGAAGATGGCTCTGACTTCTGGTGATTGCGCCAGCCTGTCTGGTGAAGCTGCTAGCTACTTCGACATGGTGATCAGCGCCATCAGCTGAGCCAGAGATTGATTTTCTGCACACCTGAACAACCTTCTTCTTAATCATGAAGTCCGTCATCACCACCGTCGTCGGCGCAGCCGACAGCGCATCCCGCTTCCCCACCGCCTCCGACATGGAGTCCGTCCAGGGCTCCATCCAGCGTGCTTCTGCTCGTCTGGAAGCTGCTGAGAAACTCGCCAGCAACTACGACCAGGTCGCTCAGGAAGCTGTCGACGCTGTCTACAGCCAGTACCCCAACGGTGCCACCGGCCGTCAGCCCCGTAAGTGCGCCACCGAAGGCAAAGAGAAGTGCAAGCGTGACTTCGTTCACTACCTGCGTCTGATCAACTACTGCCTGGTCACCGGCGGCACCGGCCCTCTGGATGAGCTGGCCATCAATGGTCAGAAAGAGGTCTACAAGGCTCTCAGCATCGATGCTGGTACCTACGTGGCTGGTTTCTCCCACATCCGCTCCCGTGGTTGCGCCCCTCGCGACATGAGCGCTCAGGCTCTGACCGCTTACAACCAGCTGCTCGACTACGTGATCAACTCCCTGGGCTGATCATCAGTTCAAGCTGAGTGATTTTTTGATCTGACTGAGGGGGTGGGCCAAAAGCCCACCCCTTTTTATTTTCAAGATCAAAAATCTGACATTAACAAGTCAGAAATACTCAGTCAATAACACCAAAAGGCCACAAAAGCCAAGATACTAATAGCCAATCAGGCAGTAGTGAGAACATTCATCGACGAAATGATTACTCAAGGTGACCTCAAGTGAAAGGTCTTCATTTAATCCTAGATGAAACATCACTGAACTTAAGTTTCCAGCTCGCTTGCAAGTAACGACAAATTCGTGAGCTTCTAAGCACGTTGGAAAAGGTCACTGTTATTAATCTATTCACTATTTTCCCCCATGCTAAGCACACAAACTAGTCCAGCAGGTATGGCTGCAGCAAGCCGCACCAAACCAGCGTCTTACTCCATGCCCAGCAAGGCTGGAAAAAACACAGTTCATCGGACTGTTGCTGGAGCCATTGCTGAGTTCAAACGCAACACCTGTTCCCAGATGGGCCTTGGCATTGGTCCTCGGCTTCATAGCGAATGTCCCTTTGCGGTGACTTTCGACGAGTATCACCCAAGCAGCAATGAAGCACTCGAGCGCACGATCATTGCCGCCTACAGGCAGGTATACGGAAACCTGCCTCCCACTGAAAACGAGCGTTGCACTTCGCTTGAGGTGCGCTTGATGAACGGAGAAATTACAGTCCGCGACTTTGTTAACGGCCTGGCAAAATCTCCTTTCTACAAGGAAAATTATTTCCATAGTGTCGCCCCCCAACGTGGGATTGAACTGAACTTCAAACACCTACTAGGACGGGCACCCCTCACTCAAGAGGAAGTTCAAAACAGCATCAAGCTTCAAGCAGAAGAGGGATTTGATGCTCTGATTGACAGCCTCACAGATTGCGCAGAATATGCCGAGGTGTTTGGATCAGACATCGTTCCTTACATGCGAGCAGGCGATTCCTACGCAGGAATGATGACCAGCTCCTTCAGCATGATGCGCGAGCTTGCCGGCACAAAGGTTGCCGTTAGTGACAACGCACAAGGACGTCGGAGTCGCACCACGACGCAACTGGCTGCGGCTGCGATCAGCATGATGAAGCCGATCTTTAAGGGCGCACCAACGCTGCCCCAACAAAAGTACGGCGGACATCAGCCTCCCAGGAGAACCGGCGCTGCCCCCTTCCGTCCCTTCGGCGTTAAGCCATTGCCATATTGATGAACATGAATTAGGCACCGAAATGCCATCACTTCTGCCCCCTTTCCAGGAAGGGGGCATTTTTGTGCCCACGCGGCGACACTGCAAAGCCCCACAAGCCGGTAGGTGCCTGATCAGAGTCGCTTAGATTGCGACTCAACGAAGTTGGACGTCCACCGTGCTCCAGGATTTCAGCGATATCTCATCAATAAGCGAAAGCCAACTCACGGAAGAAGAAGCACAGCAGCTTGCTGATGAGCTCAGCACACAGTTAGGTGAAGGTGAAATCCCTCAATCAGATGCAGAGTCACTCGAGCGAATGGTCGCCGGTCTCGGAGATGCGAGAGGAGCTCTGCGACTCACCTTTGCAAAAAGTCTTGGCGCAGTAGGAGACAAAGCTATACCCATACTCTGTAAAGCACTTCGAAGTCACCAGAATGTCATCGTCAGGAGAGCATCAGCAAAGACGCTCAATTTAATAGGACAAAAGGAAGCTCTCCCTTTTCTGCTCGAAGCCTTTTTAGAAGACAGTGATCCAGTTGTACTCGGATCTTCTGCTGGAGCAATGGCAACCATTGGACCCGACGCCATGGATTCCTTACTAGGAATCCTGAAAAATCCAGACTGCACACCATTTCAGGTTGGCTTGATCAACCTGGCGCTAAGTTTCATTGGTGCAAAAGCACCCGAGGCATTGCTAGAGGCTGCAGATTCAGACGTATCTGAAGTTCGAGTTGCTGCAATTTCAGCTTTAGGAGATCAAATACAAAAAAGTGATGATCCTCGGGCACAAATCAGAGTATTCAAAGCACTAGATGACATCTCATCGGAGGTGAGAGCAGAAGCAGTTACCCTGATTGGAAAATCATGCGATGCAGAAGATGTTGAACATATGCTGTGCAAAAAGCTGATTGACGAAGACAATCAGGTACGCAAGAATACTGCAATGGCGCTGATGAAATTAGAAGCGTATAATTCAGTAGAAAGCATAGAAAGGGCAAAGTCAGCAGAAACAGATGAGTCAGTACAAGCAGTATTCAATGTTGCAATCAACATACTAAGTAGAGATTTATAAGAACACAGGAGCAAATACGAATAAGAGGGCCAAAGCATTAAAAGGATGCCCTAAGCAGCCCAACTTCTACTCCGCATAACATAAATAGAAGGAATTCAAGCAAATCTGATAAGAAGCGGATAGTAGCAAGTGAAAATTTAATCTTCAAGAAAAACATCAAGCTTCGTACGCATGAGCCCCAAAAACCATAGAGTAGAAAAAATAAGCTGAAAGGTCTTGCGAAGAAAACGATCGCGGAATTATGTTTTTTGCGATACGCTCGAAATGGAAGAGTTTTGCAAGGCACATTTTGAGGAATATCATTCAACCTCCAGCTTCGGCTGCAATGTAACTCAGTTAAGCACCGGAATTCTAGAAACGCAGACCACTTGCTCACCAATTCAAGATGTCCATCTTGAAATTTTCAAATCCAACCAAACACTGCTCTACGAGGAAGAAGCTAATACAAAATCAGTATCGTTCTGCTGGCTAGATAGTTTGGCGACAACTAATAAGGAGGCACTTACAACAATAAGTGGCCACCAGATGACGAGAAATAGTATTGCCGGATTCAATCGGATCAACAAAACAGGAGGAAATATCTGGGACATTGTGGGAGCAAATGAAGAGCTTTGCTGCATGAGTTTAAAATGGAATAAATTACAAGAAAGAATAAATAAATTGAATGCATTTAATGCCTATGCAAGGCTCGAAGAATGCATTGGAATTGACTCGGATGATCGTGCCAGCACTCAACTCAAAAAATTATTCCATGATCATTTCAACGGCCAGCCATCAAAGAAACCGAATTCCTTTTACGATCTAGCAATCATATTTCTTGACAATGAAGACAATCAATCAGCATCTGATGCACATCGGTGTGAGTCAACAGACCTCATAGAAGACATGGTCAAACTGATTCACGAAGATCGTGCAGGAATGCCGCCAATCACACTCGAAGAAATCACTGAATACCTCAATTCAAATAGAGACTCTCTAAATACTACATGTCGAAGAATTTTCAACATGGATGTAATTGAGCTTGTCAGAAGAATACGTTTGGAGCAGACCCGCAAGGCATTTTTAACTCCCCATTCCTCAACCGGACTCAAAGAATTTACAAAGAAAAGAACAGCACTTTACTATGGTTTCAAAAACTGGAGAAAGTTTGAGCACTCCTACTCTTTGTATTATGGAGAAACTCCCAGTCAAACAATAGATCGATCAAATAGGAATATATATTCATTCAGTGCTTGGAAGGGAGAATAAAGGATGAAAACAACTTTTGAATTTCGTGATCCACTAGAGATTTCTGAAGAGCTGGCAAAACTTGGTCAACTTACAAAAATAACGCAGCTAGATGGTGGCAATGGTATCTATACGATGCAAGCCGCAACTGCCAATAAAGTATCACTTGCAGAAATATCTGCCAACAAAACCTTGCTGTACGAGGGATGGGGCAATGGTGTTACCATCGACTTCAATTGGATTACTCCAAAAATAGACATTCAAGATGCCTTTGGATATTGTGATGGATTTAAAATGGCGCATAATAGTCTAGCTGGATTTGGAACTATTAACTCAGTACCAGGGAATGCATGGGGAAAATATTCCAGTGAATGCTCTAGTACTGGTTGCATGATTGATAAAAAACTACTCCTTGAATTGCTTGAAAACTGCAAAGCATACGATGGACTCGAAAGACTCACGAGTGATCAGGGAGTTTATTCCAATAATAATGCCCTAGGCCAACTCAAAAGATTAGCGAGAAAAGAGGTATCGTCAGGAATTCAGACGCCAGAAAAATACTTTGACCTAGTAATAGCATGCCTCGAAGAACCAATGAGTGAACAAAATAGTCATGGACAAAAAAATATCGGTCAATTAAGAGAAATCATCAGCCTTGCCCATAGCCAAAAGTCTATGGAATCTCCTCTATCGTTGCTTGAAGTGTGCAAACATATCAACACAAGCCAGGCATCATTATATCGCGTCTGTCAGGAATTCTTTGGCATGGGAATCATTGAGCTGATGACACATATTAGGCTAGAAGAATCGAGGAGAATGATGCTCAACAAGGAAGCTCGTCAGAAATTAAAACTATACTCAATTCGAGATATTGCGATTAAATATGGGTTTAAACATCAAGGAAGATATGCGCGACGTTACTACACTGCCTTTGGTGAACTTCCAAGTCAAACCATAGAAAAGTCGAGGCAGTACAAGTTACCTTTCTAAACAGCTAATCAAAACAATAAAGGATCAGCCCTCTACAACTTGCGTAAAACCTCTGCACATGTCCATCGAAGAGGTTCCCAACTAGACATCATAAATAAATTTTCAATCTCACTGCGACATTCGGATAAACCTAAGTTTAAACATCCCCAAGTGGCTGCAATTTTTGATTTTGCATACTGTGGAGCTGGCTCTGATAATGATTCCTTGGTAATGAAAGATAATTCTGTTAATCCAAGTTGAGAGATCAAACAGTTAACTTGATAGTGAACGCCATAGTCGGAGCCATGATTCTCCCAAATAGAGTTGATTGCCTCCGCTAGACCAGCAACCGGCCAAGTAAACAAGGTTTTTGCACCCGAATACTGGCGTTCTTCGTCTCTATGCCTTAGTAAGTCGCAGACTTCTTTTAAATCAACAGGTACGTCAACACTTTGCGTGAAACAGAGATGACGAGAATCATCCTGCAACATTTGATTGATCAGGTTTCTTTGGGATTCAGTTTTAATCTTTGGAGTTATCTTGAACGCACTTTTAGCTCTTAAGGGCATTGAAACGGCTACTTTTGCAATATTCGACAAAAGAGACGGCTCACCAGCATCACCAATATCAATAACCGACGATCTCCGATAAATAACATTGGTATTTTCGAGGTGATCTGTAAGAGTCTGCAACTTGCTCTTATCACCTTGAACTCTTATTGAATAAGCGATAGATGCGCCATTAACCAATATATTTGGATTGCTCTGTTGCTTAGAGATTATCCCATTACTGTCATGCATCTCCAAACGACTAAAGCACTGAATTGCAACACGCTTCAGCACATCTGATCCATCTTGAATGATCTTTAAAAGAGATGATTTAAACTGAGAATCAAGTGGAACGCCAAAATTAATCAACGTATCAACCGCATTAACAATCGTCTGCTCATCGCTACTAGACATAGCATCATAAATGGTAGGCAATGTACTGAGATCACGTCGACGTCCTAGTGCTTCAATAGATTTGCGGCGTGTAATAGAGTCAAAAATATTTTCTCGGTCCCCAGTGGCAGCTAAAACTAACGCGTCAAGAGAGTCTCGCGAAGAACAAGCTCCCAGCCTTGTCGCTGCAATATACTTAATGCCCGGATTATCGAGAGTATTAATATTTTGTGAAAGCAATCCAATGGCCTGCTGTTCATCCATCCACGAAAATAAAGTATCAAATCTCTGCGAGTTAGGCACCATGCGAAACGCGTATATTTATTTCTAACAGGGGAATTTATCTATAACGATGAATTGGTAAGAATTGACCCGTGCACCAGCAAGATTGATAATTAATGGATATCTAGCTTAAGAAGAATAAAGCGAAGCAAGTAATCAGAGCACGATGAGAATTTCATCCATTGCATAGGCACCAAGAAGCAACAAGCCAATCTCAAAATCATGCTTGGTTAATACTTTACTTTTTACACAGAAGCCTGGCAAAGCAGACGGGGCTTGACATCCAAGGAGCATGAAAAGCCCTCTGGACTCTCCATAAGCAAAACAACCCTGATAAGAAGCGGATACATGCTGGTAAAATATGGATAAGCAACTAGATTCTCTATGTCGCGTGCTGAATTCATACGCTTTCTTGAAGTTCTAGAAGAAGATTTGCCATTCAGAGCTCTTTTCCAGGAAGCTGAGCCCGAGGAAATTCTCAAGCTCGCAGATGAACATGGATTTATCTTTTCGGATGAGATAAAGGGTCGTTTCCTGAATCGATGGGCAGGTGTCTATTTCTGCCCATTTGCTAATGATGTGGGAAGATTATGCCCAAAAATGGTGCCGGAAGGATTTAGCACACTCCTACATTATTCACAGACAACATGTGCCAAAGAGGATAAAGTAGAACGTTTCGATTTTCGTGCGGGAGGCTATTATGAAGGAGTAAAAACAGTAACTGGATAAAGGAAAAGATATTAACTTCTGGAATTTAATAGGTTCTGAAGTCGTGCCAATGCAGACTGAGCTGCTTCCTGAATCAATGGATCATCATTGTTTTCTTGAAGTTTATGTAAAGCATCTTCAGCCATAGGATTCGGGATATCGGCAAGAGCCTGAGATGCACTAAAGATCAAAGCCACATTTTCACTGCTGAGAGACCTTGCCAGAAGTCTTATTGCCTCTTCAGACTTAAATTGTTGCTTACCAATCTGACCGAGACACATCAAGGCACCTTGTACGACCACCATATCTGTATCATCAATCCCTTGTTCCAGCATCTCCATCACTGAATCAGGAAAAGGCTGATCAGGAAAGTTCTTGAACAATTGTACGAATGCCTTCGGACAACAACGCCTTGCAGTTTGATTCTCAGTTGTTGCATAAAGTTCGATCAAAGGATCGAATGCAGAACTCCCAAAGAAACCAATTCCTTTAACAGCCGCTCTATATACTTTGGGGTCATGATGACAGAAAAGTTCTAATAATTTTGGCATCGCCTCTTTCTGATAGTGCTCAGAAAGAATCAAACAGGCTTCTTCCTGAATCCTAGGATTGGGATGCATTAGATCCTCAAATAATGCCTCAATTGAAGGAATAATCGAATCGTCGCTCACTTAATAGACTAATCATTGAGTTTTCCATATTAGCATTGGATGTCTCGGGTCATAAGAAATTGGAATTTGGTTCTCAACTAACCAATAACTGCCTGTGCTTTCAGACGCAGCAAACTGTCGACATCAGATTCGACAAGCTGTTGTAGCTGACGTTGATATCGAATTTGCAGACGATCTGTCTGATCAGCTTGGATTAAGAGGAGGCCTGCATAACACATGTCCCAACCAGGCTTATTTTCTAGAGAAAAACAATTGTCCAGAATACAATCGTATTGACCAGGAAACAATTTAGCGAATGATAACAAAGCCGCTGGTGGTGATTTTCTAAATTGTGGGCGCTTATCTATAATCGCATCCGAGAGGATTTTATATATTCGAACAAGGGCTTCATCACTCCAACCTGCCTTCAGTCCAAACAAACGCATCAAAAAATAGTGCGCACCGTAGTCATTATGGGCTTTTTCTCGCCAGCAATTGTCAACAGCAATCCAAGTCTCTTCAGCATCGCAGTTTAAGAGCGCCTGCATCGCAAGATAACAACGACTGAAATCTGGGTGAAACAAGCCCTCTACCAAAAGCTGTGTAGGCATAGATTCAGCATAATGATGAAGAACAGTTATCGACCGAGGATCATCAAAAAAAAGTTGATCAACTGCTGTTATTGCGTGATCGTTTGAGAGTTTTTTTACAGGGTTATCAAATAAAGCTCGAACAGCTCGCATCCGAAATGCAGGGGAAATTGGTGCCTGGAGTAAATCAGATAAAAGCTCAACAGCATTCGCGTCGATCACATCTTGTACAGCCGACTGTCGATCCATTTGATTGGAACTGTACAAATGATCTGAAAGATCAGCCAGATGTGAATGATCTCCAGATAGCTGAATCATGGCGGCGATGGCTGCACCGCGCACCGAAGGCTTTTCATGAGCTGTAAGAGCCGAAATCGTTGAAATTGCTGATTTAACAGAAAGCTTAGATAAACTTTGAATTAAGACTCTTTGATTTTGACAAGTGTCATTCACCAAATGAATCATGCGTTGATGCACTTCAGGGTCTTGACAATTCAGACGAGCCAAAGCCCAAGCAGCATTCTCAACCATATAAATGTCAGAGCTATCTAAAAAATTCGCAATTTTAGGTTTGGCCTCTGTCACCCCTAATCGCGCAAGAACTTCTACAGCTTTTCGTTGTGCAAGACCTATAGGTGTAACTGTAGACGGCCTATCGAGAAAAATTAATAATGCTTGGCTTGTTATTGGGTCAGGAAAATTGATCAGGTGGGAAACGGCCATATAATAATCACTTTCACTCTCTAAATCATCAACTTTTTTAGATAAGATATTAACGGCCTCGCTTTGATCAAGGCCAGCATGAATATTATCAAAAACACCGGGCATCAGAAATGACCAACTTCTCAATGATTCTACATGCTGTAGATGATTGAATGCTTCACGTCAAGATAAGAAAGTATTAGCAAGCTTGCCAACAGACGATACAAGGGGCAAAATTCTTTTTATCCACTATAAAAAATTATGGGACCATTTCCAGGACGATTGATTCAGGTTTCGACAGGAGTGATGGACGGCTGTAGGCCCTCAACGCCACACACAGTTGGTGTTGATACCCGATTCATGGCGCAATGGATGCAAGCTTTTAGAAGTTGCAAAACATCGATCACATGTGTCGGGTGGAGCAAAGCCGAGCATCGTCCATTGACAGCAACACCTAAAACGAAAGAATCGACTTCCAAGGTACGACAACTAGTTGAGAAATTGACATCGACGTCTGAGTCTTCTTCTAGCAAGAAAACCTCAGACAAGATAGAAGAAAGTAAAGAGACCAAAAAAAGCTCTGGTCGTCGCAAAAATCGCCGAAAGCAGTCTTAAGGACTGCTTATAGGGATGCTGAGGAAACCTGAAAAATGGAATCTTCTGGACGCCCAGATTTAAGAACATCCCAATTGATCGCCTGAAGAAAAGCAACTTCATCGGTTGTTTCAACTAAGTCAACACCCCAATATCCCTCCTGGAGTGGAGCTCCAGGAGAAGCTTGGGAATCCTTCCTTCCACCGAGTGCCAAGACAACGTGGTTCATCTCATGCCCAAGTTGTCGACGGTATTGAGACCATGTCTGAACTAGATCAGCAGCCAGTTCTTGCGGCGACAAATCAGATGATATTGAGAGTTTCCAATGAGGATGATCGAAAACTGCAGTTGATGAAATATTTTCCGAAAGAGATTTAAGTGCTTGTGCAAGCTCCTCAAAATTCAATGCAGGCACGTGCTCTGATTGAACTTGTAAGTTATGAGATAGAACAAACGTTGTCATCAAAAAACAGTTTCTTTGAGAAATCTAATGGAATTGAAGCTTGTCTGTGATGGGTGATTCAAGGTCTTCCATCTGACGGACACAAAAAAGGGGGGAGCAAAGTGCCCCCCCCTCCAGCTAGAACCTTGAGCGGATCAAGAAAGAGCGTTGATCGCGTAATCAAGGTAGCTCTTGAACTCGTTCAGAGCCTGGGGGCTCATATCACGAGGTGCACAACCGCGGTTGCGGGTGTAGGTGAGAGCTTCAATGTATGCATTGGTGGGAAGACCCAAGGTGCGATACACCTCACGTGCTCCAGCAATGCCCCACTCATCGAGAGGGCCGGTACCACCAACGATGAGGCAGTAGTTGATCAAGCGCAGGTAGTGGCCGAGATCGCGGTAGCACTTGTCGACCTTCACCTGGCTATCACCGGCTTCACCGGGTTGCCGCAGGTAGGCGTACTTGTTGAAGCAAGCATCACCAGCTTCGCGGGTGACGTTGTCCAGACCGGCGGCCAGCTTTTCAGCAGCCTCCAGACGAGCAGCAGCTCGCTGAATATTGCCCTGAACAGCCTCAAGGTCGTTCTGAGAAGGGAAGCGACCGGCTGCATCAGCAGCGGTCACAACAGTGGTGACGACGGATTTCATTTGAGATCCTTAGGTAAAAGGTGCTGAGAAGGTAAAAAGAGAAGACTTGTTCGTCCGCAGATCAGCTGATAGCGCCAATCACACGATCGAAGTAGGAACCTGCTTCAGACACCAGTGCAGAGCAGTCGCCCTGAGTGGTTTCCATCTTGCGGTACTTAGCACCACCGCTTGCAGGGGTATTGGTCTGACCAATCAGAGCCGTAGCAGCGGATTTCATGATCGCAACTGCGCGGGCTGCAGACTGAGTAGGAACACCTAAAGCGATGTAGGTTTCCTTGAGACCGTTAAGGCAACGGTCGTCCAGCACGGAAGCGTCACCAGCCAGCAAGGCATAGCTGATGTAGCGAAGCACGATCTCACCATCGCGAAGGCAAGCAGCCATGCGACGCGTGGGGTAGCAGTTGCCTCCGGCCTGGATGAGACCTGTGTTTTCGCAGATCATTCCGGTTACCGCATCGGAGACGATGCAATAAGCGTTGGAGGTAATGGCATTGACAGCGTCCAGACGCTTGTTGCCTTCTTGCACATAGGAGCGGAGGCTAGCGAGGTCGCTACCACCAACAGGTGCAGTTTTGGCGTCAGCGCTGACGACTGTGCGGGAGAATGCGTCGAGCATTGGGGGCCAGACAGTTTGGGGGATGCAGTGCTTCGGGGACCGATGGGTGAGCAGGCCTTAGAGACCTGGTAGCCCAAGGGTGGTGGAAGCGCTGACCAAGGCTAAACTCAGTTGTCAGCTGGCTTTGCAAACAGGCCCCTTTACGCAAAAGTTTGTCACCTTGCGGGAATAGCAAGGAGTTCCTCCAGCTGAACAGGGCACCTTCAACAGCACTCTTTCCTTTGTTTGAGCAATGCTGAGCGAAGGTTCACAAAAGCGTTAAGCAGGCGAGTTGGAGGCTTAGTATCGCCAGGGTCAACATGTGAAATGCATGGACAACGCAGCGTCCGATTTACCCAGCATCCAAGAATTGCAAGAGTCTATTGAGGAATTAGCTGCCTACCGAGAAAGACTTTTTCAAGATGTAATTGGTCTAGGCAAAAAACTGCGCCTTTCACAGAAAAAAATCGACGCCACGGTAGCGGCGCATCCAGAGCTACAACGGCTCGACGAAGTCATGTCACAACTCGTCGCCCAGAAGAATGCGCAGCAGGCACAATCTTGATCCGCTTAGGCAATAATTCGTTCGTCGACTTGAATTCATCTATTCAACAGGTTCAAGCCAATGGTCAAAACACTTTCCCCGCCGATGACGATGGCGGATTTTTTTCAAGCCAGCCGCGGAACTTGGTTGAACAGGCGCGCTGTTCATCACCTCGACCACCAAGATGATGAAGCGGCAGACTCGAATCTAATCATTGAACCTTTCAACTCAGATGACCCAGTCGTATCCAAAATCTGCGATTCTTTGAACATTAAGACCGAAGACAGTTCTGGTGGAGCTAGATTTTGGTGGGAAAGCAACATCAAGAAGGGCGTCCGCAACGATGACTATGCGGCAGTCGTGATCGACGTCCCCTCCCACGATGATTCCCGCAAGGGTTTTCTTCTGAGAGATGTAGGCTATGTCGAGAAACAATCCGTACTGAGCACATACACTTTTGCGGACGACGGAGTGGTAACAATCACGACGCGATATGACACCAATGTTGGTATTGAACGGTGTTGGTTTGTGACAGATCAGATCAGAATGAGAGTAAGTTCTGTTCAGTGTTTAGACGGCGTTGCAATGACCACATATTGCACTGAGTTTCGATGCCCTACCGATGCTGAAATCGCCGGCATTTCCGAGCGTTCACTGAACCTGGCCATGGCGACCTCTACAAGCAAAGGCTGAACATCATGTTTGATCCATTTCTTGATGAATTGCATTCAGGGATCAAAGCCCGGGGCGCAGTGCCAATTGAGGTTCCCCCTGGTCTGAAGCACAATCAATCATCCAAGCGCTCCAGCACGATCCAAAGCTGGCTTTGGGACGTTCCTGGATTTCGTCGTTGGCGCGTTACAAGATTGGATGCTGGCGACAGCCTCCAGGTGCTGAATTCAGTTGCCTATCCGGATTACGCCTACGACCATCCTCTGATGGGAGTTGATCTTCTCTGGTTCGGAGCCAAGCAGAAGTTAGTGGCAGTTCTAGATTTCCAGCCCCTCGTTCAAGACAAGGATTACTTAGAACGGTACTTCGATGGTCTGAAGTCTCTCAATGCTCAATTCCCTGATCTCAACGGAGAAGAGACAATGCGGTCTTTCGACCCAAATCAGTATTTCTCCTCCTGGTTGCTTTTCTGCCGTGGCGGCTCGGAACAGGCCACAACATCACTGCCTCCTGCCTTTAGCGCTTTCCTAAAAGCTTATTGGAACTTGCACGACGAAGCAGTTAAAAACTCATCGTTCATCAATCCCGAAAAAGTAGAGCAGCTTCAAAAAAACTACGATATCTACAGCGCCGAGAGAGATCCTGCGCACGGCCTTTTCAGCAGTCATTTTGGCAGTGATTGGTCTGATCGTTTCCTGCACGAATTTCTTTTCCCTGAATCTGCTAAATCATGACGCTCCAGCGCGCTAACAGCTCTGACCCGCTCGCAATACCGGGCTGGGCATGGCAGCCATTTCTTGATGATGCGGTTGCGGCACTCCAGACATTTGAGCCGCAGCCCTACCCAATTGAACAAGATTTTTTATTCAAGCAGGGGCAAATTGGCTCACGGGCGAAGCCAGTCACCGTGACCACAGCCACATGGGCTTGCCGCACTGAAAAATTTCGGCAAGTTCGTGCCGCTTGTGTCAACGGGGGGGACGCAGCATCGGTACTTAATTTCGTCATCAATCCATCCTCCAAGTACGACTTGCCCTTTTTTGGAGGTGATCTCGTCACCCTGCCTGGCGGTCATCTTCTTGCACTCGACCTTCAGCCCGCCGATAAAAGCGATGAGCAACACACGCGACCGGTTTGGGATCAGTTGATGCCAATTTTTGAGCGGTGGCGCGAGAAATTACCCGACGGTGGGCCGATCCCCGAAGAAGCCCAGCCCTTCTTTTCTCCTGGCTTTCTCTGGACCCGTCTTCCTCTCGGGGAAGAAGGGGAGCACTTGATCGAAACCGTGGTACGACCTGCTTTCAATGAGTACTTGTCTCTTTATCTGCGGCTTGCGGCCACGGCTGAACCTGTCTCTAACCAGCGCTCTGAGGTTCTCTTCGCTGGTCAACGTCGTTACACCGACTATCGCGCCGAGAAAGACCCGGCCCGAGGAATGTTGACCCGCTTTCACGGCAGTGAGTGGACAGAGGCATACATCCACGAGGTGCTTTTCGATCTTTGAGAAAAGCCTCACCACTTCCTTGTTGTAGCAAGGGAGTTAAGCATTATGAACAGCTTTCGGGAGGCTCCGGAGCTGTTGGTCAGAATCGCAGGCGACGGGATGGAGGCAATAGCCTTCAGCACTCCCTTTCATGTCTGAGATTCCCCTTCCAGACGTAGTTCACAGGAACAACAACCATGTTCGACGCCTTCACCAAGGTTGTCGCCCAGGCCGATGCCCGGGGACAATTCATCAGCACCAGCGAGATCGACGCCCTCGCTTCCATGGTTTCCGACAGCAACAAGCGTCTGGATGCCGTTAACCGCATTTCCAGCAACGCTTCCAGCATTGTTGCTTCGGCCGCACGCCAGCTGTTTGCTCAGCAGCCCTCTTTGATTTCACCAGGCGGTAACGCTTACACCTCCCGTCGCATGGCAGCTTGCCTGCGTGACATGGAGATCATCCTGCGTTATGTCACCTACTCAGCTTTCACCGGCGACGCTTCCGTGATGGAAGACCGCTGCCTGAATGGCCTGCGTGAGACCTATCTCGCCCTTGGTACTCCTGGTGCATCGGTTGCAGCAGGCGTCAACCTGATGAAGGAGGCAGCCCTTGCCATCGTTAACGACAAAACAGGTATTTCCACTGGCGACTGCGCCTCGTTGAGTAGCGAGATCGGCACCTACTTCGATAAGGCCGCAGCATCCGTCGCCTGATCGACGCGTTGATCCGACGTCTTTCACTTCTCCTATCAACCAATGAAAACCCCTCTTACCGAAGCTGTTGCAGCAGCTGATTCCCAGGGTCGTTTCCTGAGCAACACCGAAGTTCAGGCTGCCTCCGGCCGTTTCAATCGCGCCAAAGCCAGTCTCGAAGCAGCCAAAGCGCTCACAAGCAAGGCCGATTCCTTGGTGAACGGCGCAGCACAAGCTGTGTACACCAAGTTCCCGTACACCACTCAGATGGCGGGCCCCAATTACTCAGCCACCCCCGAAGGCAAGGCCAAGTGTTCCCGTGACGTGGGCTACTACCTGCGCATGATCACTTACTGCCTGGTCGCTGGTGGTACTGGCCCCATGGACGACTACCTGATTGCCGGCCTGGCCGAAATCAACCGTACTTTTGAGCTCTCCCCTTCCTGGTACGTGGAAGCTCTGAAGCACATCAAGTCCAACCACGGCCTCAGCGGCGATGCTGCTACCGAAGCCAACAGCTACATCGACTACGCCATCAACGCCCTGATCTGATCGGGTGATGTTGTCTGCAAAGCCCCCTTCGGGGGGCTTTTTTTATTGTTCTTTTCTGGCCTTATCAGAGCGCTGTGATCACCCCCAATGTTCGGCGTTTTCTCAACCTGCTCTGCGGCGAGTACAGCAACCAGCAACAAGCCTTCGATAACCCGCCTCTCTATGCCCACATCTTCCTGAGGTATCGCCCCCTGGCACAGCTGCGTCCAGGATCGATCCTGCTCGAGCAGACCTACGCAGTCGACCCCAAGCATCCCTATCGGTTGCGCATGATCCGCGCTGAAGCACAGCCCTCCGGTGCCATCAAGCTTTGGAATCACATCTTCCGCGATCCGGAACGCTTCGCTGGGGCAACGTTTGACCCGCAACTGCGACTTGCGATTCAGGACAGTGATCTCATCAGCCTGGATCAATGCCACTACCAGGTGGTCGAACAACAGGACGGCTACCACGGGGCCATGGAGCCCGGCTGCCAATGCATCGTGCGGAGGGATGGAAAAGACACCGTGCTGGTGAGCAGCTTTCACCTGGAGGGGGAAGCACTATCAACCCTGGACCGCGGTCATGACCCAACCACAAATGAGCGCTGCTGGGGCTCGATCGCTGGACCGTTCCAGTTCAAGAAAACCCAAAGTTGGACAGCCGACATGACGTCGGCCTGGGTGTGATGGAACCGCTGAGTGAAGCGCAGGTGATCCAGAACCTTCGCCAAACAGAGGATCCTTCAGCGCAGTATTACGCCGCCTGGTGGCTGGGAAAGATGCGCAGCCGGCATCCAGATGCCATCCCTCTGCTGCTGAAAGCCCTTGAGGCATTGAATGACACACCGATCGATACCGAACGACGCGGTATAGCTCTCAACGCAATCCGTGCTCTTGCTCTGCTTAGGGATGCCAGGGCAGAAGAACGCCTGCTGCTGCTGCTGAGATCGAACGACTACACCGTGCGCGAAGAGGTCGTTCGCACTCTTGGAGCGATGGGCAGCCGTGGGGCTGTTGAGGGCATCCGCGCTTTGCTGGCAAGTGGATTGGAAGGGGCAGGACAAGAGCAGACCTCTTCCCCCTTACTCAACGAACCCTGTGAAGCCCTGCTGGAGGCCCTTGGTGACATTGGTGATGCCAGCAGCAGCAACCTCGCAGTGATTCAGCCGTTCACGAAGCATCCTCGGCCGTTGATCCGTTCAGCAGCCTGCCGAGCTCTGCTGCAGCTCACAGCACTTGATCACTGGGGAGTTGAACTCAAAAAGCTGCTGAACCATCCCGAACCGTTGGTTCGCCGTGGCGCGCTGCTCGACCTCGGAGCCACCGGCTGGATCGCCGCTATCCCCTCAATCCGCTCGGCTGCAGTAGAGCCCAGCCTGAAGCTGGTCGCACTCCGTGAACTGGCGGAACACAACGACGACCCAGACGAGGTCCTCGATGCGATGGATGGCCTGCTCTGATGACCACGACAGGACTAGCCCAGGCGATTCAGACGCTCGACCGCGCCACCAGCACCCCTGAACTGGTCCGAGCAACGCAAGCCCTCTGTGCACTGAACGACCTTGAGGCCGCCAAGCCACTCGTGAAGGTACTTGGATTCAACAATCCAGCGGTGGCAGCAGTGGCGACGCAGGGACTGATTCAGCTGGGACGAGACATCGTTCCCACTCTTCTGGTGAGTCTGGATTCCCGCAATTACGGAGCACGGGCATGGGTGGTGAAAGTGCTTGCAGCGCTAAGGGATCCACGGGGTCTTGATCTTCTCGAACATGCTCTCCAGGCCGACATTGCACCAAGCGTGCGGCGCTCAGCAACCCGCGGCCTGGCGGACTTGGAGCTGCCCAAAGACGCGGGGGAAGATCAGCTTGAACGTTGCTTCCAGGGACTGCTCAAAGCGGGACGAGACGACGAGTGGGTCGTGCGTTACGCAGCTGCCTACGGACTCGAGCAGCGTTTGCTCGGCACGACTGTGTCGCAGCAACTAGCAGAACAGGGCCATGCCTCGCTGAAGCAGCTCGCTTCCAATGCTGAGGGTGTCAGGGTGGTGCAGCTGCGGGCCCAACGAGCCCTCCAACGCATCAACGCCGGATGACCCAAAAACTGTTGTTCGTCTGCCTTGGCAATATCTGCCGCTCTCCAGCAGCCGAAGGCGTATTTCTGCATCTGCTGCAGGAACGTGGTCTCAGCGATCAATTCGTGGTGGATTCCGCCGGAACAGGCGGATGGCATGTGGGCAATCCGGCGGACCGACGGATGCAGGGAGCGGCCAACCGCCGCGGCATTCAGCTGCCCAGCCGCGCACGACAGATCAGCCTCGACGATTTCTCGAGTTTCGATCTGGTGCTGACCATGGACTACGACAATCTCACCGCCGTGCAAGGACTGGCCAGGGAAGCTGGCCCAAGGGCGACAGCCACCATCAAACCGATGCTCAGCTACGCCCGCAGCTTCTCTGAAACAGAGGTCCCCGATCCCTATTACGGAGGCGACGCGGGCTTCGAGCATGTGCTCGACCTGCTCGAGGATGCCTGTTCCAACCTGCTCGACGAGCTCAGCCCGCCGGCGTAGGCCAGGCTTCTTCGGCCACTCGAGACCGAAACTCCGTCACCAGGGCGTCGATCACAGCCGCAATGCTCATGCCATCGGTGACGAGCTCCACAGCATCGTCTGCCTGCACCAAGGGGGCTTCCTCGCGGGTGCTATCGAGATGGTCCCGTTCGGCGATCTGTGCCTCGAGCTCAGATCGCTCAGGCACCGGGAAACCCCGCTGCTCAAGATCAAGGGCTCGACGCCGGGCGCGCTCGCCCACCGTGGCCGTCAGAAACACCTTTAGATCAGCATCCGGAAAAACAGCCGTGCCGATGTCGCGACCTTCCGCAACCAAGCCACCCTTGGCACCCATCGCCTTCTGCTGTGCCGTCAGCGCTTGCCTCACGCAGCGGTGAGCCGCCACAGCCGAGACCGACGCTGTGACTTCAGGGGAGCGAATCGCGTCGCTCACGTCCTGCCCGTTCACCAACACCTGCTGGCCGCCACCGGGCAGCGACCGCAGCTGAAGATCCAAGGCATTCAAGAGAGCCTCAATGGACGTCGCATCCTGGGGGTCCACACCGTTTTGTTGCACCAACCAGGTCACCGACCGGTACATCGCGCCGGTATCGAGGTAGACCAGCCCCAACCGCTCAGCAAAAGCCCGGGTAACGGTGCTTTTCCCGGCACCGGCCGGGCCATCAATGGCAACGAGAGGCTGGCGAGTCATCAGGAAGACATGATCGATCAAACGGGTCGTCCCGCAGCGCACCGCCGCGGCCAGCAGCGAGATGGCGGTTTCAGACCCACAGGGCTGAAGACTGAGGGGATCGACCCTCTCTACATACTCCACCTCAAGCCCCGCATCACACAGGCTCCTGCGGACTGAATCCTTGGGATCGTTCTGATCAGCACGGCGCAAAGCTGCTGGCAGAGCAGCAGCCCGCTCACGATCCGCAGCAGAGAGGTACTGGTTGCGGGAACTCAATGCCAGGCCATCCGCTTCACGAAGCGTGGGAACCCCCTGCACCGCCAGGTTCAAATCCAGATCAGCGACCAACCGGCGCAGGATCACGAGCTGCTGCCAATCCTTTTCACCTAGCCAAAGACATGAGGGCTTCACCAGCTGCAGGAGACGGGCCACGACTGTGACCACACCATCAAAGTGACCTGGACGGGATGCGCCGCAGAGATGGGACTGGAGGGCGGCCGGCGCTGACCGGGACACAACTGAATTGAGTCCACCGGGGTAGACCGTGTCGACACTCGGAGCCCAGAGGGCGTTGGCGCCACTGCCTTGGGCTAAAACCCGATCCGCCTCGAGCGCGCGGGGGTAGCGGTCGAAATCTTCGGTAGGACCGAATTGGAGTGGGTTGACGAACACACTCACAAGAACAGGGCCTTGTTGGGCAGCTCGGCGAATCAGCTGGCCGTGGCCTTCATGCAAACCACCCATGGTGGGCACGAATTGAAGCGGTCCACGGAGGCCAGTCCGGAAGATCTCCAGCTCGGCTTGCGTGGAGAGAACAACAAGGCTCAGCGCAGCACCTCAAGCTTGACTTGGGCAATTCCAGAGGCGGTCAGCCCAAGATCGGAGGCGGCGCCGTGGCCAAGGTCGATCACACGGTGATAAACGAAGGGCCCACGATCATTGATGCGAATAACAGCGCTTCGCCCGTTCCAAAGATTGGTCACACGAACCTTGGTGCCGAAGGGAAGCGTGCGATGGGCCGCCGTCATCGTGCCGGGCTGATAGACCTCGCCATTCGCTGTTCGGTTGCCATAAAAACCGGGGCCGTACCAACTGGCTTCTCCGGTGATGACTTTGACGACGTCAGGGACGACCCTCAGCTTGGGCTTAGGGAGCTCCGCTGCAGGGGGTGCATCGACTTGCTTGACCTCTGCAGGAGAGAGCGTTGCCTGCAACTCAGACACCTGTGGCTCGACGACCAGATCGAGGGGATCCAGGCGTTCTGCACCATCAACAGCCAGAAAATCGCTTGCCACCACGGGCAAGAGTGCAGCACTACCTGAAATCGCTCCGGAGAGCGTGGCCACCGTCAGAAGGACTCGCATGCAGAGCGGCTTGACCAACGAAACGGAACTGAAGTCGCAGTTCTCGAGCGTTGACTGGCCTAATCAAACAGTTGCTTGAGAACCTAAAAAAACCGCTCCCGAAAGAAAATGGGGCCCCATCGCCATGACCGTCACAACAACCCAAGCCCGACTGCACCGGCAATCCCTGCACTGACTGGCAGATCAACGCCCAAAAGCAAGCCCCCACGCATAAGCCGGGAATAAAGAAACGATAAGCAGATCGAATCAGAAGCTGTGCCGGCAGCCCAAGCCGCACAGGCGCCCCGGCATTGCAGGATCATTGCAACGGATTCATTCCATGGATTACAAGAGCGCTGGAGTTGACGTTGAAGCCGGACGTGCGTTCGTGCAGCGCATCAAGGCCTCTGTGGAAGCCACCCACCGACCGGAGGTCATCGGAGGCCTTGGGGGATTTGGGGGGGTGATGCGCCTCCCCAGCGGCCTGCGAAAGCCCCTGCTGGTGTCGGGCACCGATGGCGTCGGAACCAAATTGGAACTGGCCCAGGAGCATGGCAGCCATCACGGCGTTGGCATCGACCTGGTGGCGATGTGCGTCAACGATGTGATCACCTCAGGAGCAGCGCCTCTCTTTTTTCTGGATTACATGGCCACTGGTGCTCTGGCGCCGTCGGCGATGGCTGAGGTCGTGGAGGGAATCGCCGATGGATGCAGGCAAAGCGGCTGTGCCTTGCTCGGTGGAGAAACCGCGGAGATGCCGGGGTTCTATCCCAAGGGGCGCTACGACCTCGCCGGCTTTTGCGTGGCCGTCGTCGAAGAAGACCAACTCATTGACGGCCAGCGCATCCAGCCTGGCGACAGCGTGATCGGTGTGGCCAGCAGCGGCGTGCACAGCAATGGCTTCAGCCTGGTGCGCAAGGTGCTGCAACGTGCCAATGCTGATGCGAGCACCGTTTATGGCGATGACCAGCGGCCTCTGATCAGCGACCTACTGGCAGCCACAACCCTGTATGCCGACCTCGTGCAACATCTGCTGCAGGGCGGATGTGAGCTCCACGGAATGGCCCACATCACAGGCGGGGGACTACCGGAAAACCTGCCGCGGTGCCTGCCAGAAGGCTTATCTGCTCGCATCGACGCCACCAGCTGGACCAGGCCTCCACTCTTCCGCTGGCTGCAGGACGCAGGAGACATTCCCGAACGGGACCTCTGGCACACGTTCAACCTCGGCATCGGTTTCTGTCTGGTTGTGCCGGCAGGGAGTGAAGGCACTGTCATCGATTACTGCCGCGTCAAACAACATCAGGCCTGGGTGATTGGCGACGTGGCGTCCAAGTCCAACGACCCGGGTAACACAACGGCTCTGGAGGGGGTGCCCGCCTGATTGCGTCAGTTTCAGACGGGTTCAATGCAGCTGAGCACCAGAACGGAAAGGATCGAATAGGGTGCTGCCAAGCACATCGGAATCTTTTCCGATAGCAACGTCAATACATTTATTTTCAATGCCTTTTGATAAGCCCCAGCGCATCACGCGACGTCGATCGTCTGCAGGACCGGTTCCACCAAGACGCCCTTTAGCTTCCGGACAAGACAGGCAGCAGGGCTACAGGCAGGGTGCAAGGCCGACATTTCTCACACTGCGAGATCACGGCAAGGTCTTCGTGGCCGACATGCCGTACCTCTCAGATGGGCAGTTGGCCCACATCGGGAAAGAAGCCGAAGAGGTTTTGGAAAGCCTTGAACGGCGGATTCAAGACATGGAGCAGGAGCTCAGTCAGGGCCCTCAGGAGCGCGACACCCTGATCAAGGCGTGCACCAAACGCGACGTCACCCGACGATTCATCCGCGCCATTCAGGACGAGCAGGAGAACCGTCAGAACAACCCTGCTTTAAAGAGCGCTGCAAGCGAATCCCTACCTCGCACATTTCTGGAGGTCGCCCGGCATCGACTGCCCGGGGCAACCTTCGATTCACTCCTGCAAGAAGCGCTAACCGCCTGCGCTCAACAGCAGGAGGCCTCCCCCGCTCCCACTCCCCGGGAACCCTCCGAAGACAAGGTCATTCCGATTCGCACCAACGGAGATAGCCTCCCAGTCGTGGTGAGTCCAGCCCCCGAATCCGCCTCGGAGGCCTGAGCATCTCGTTTAGCGACTCTGGAATGGATTAGCGGGCATCCGCTCGCTGCAACTGCATCGGGCAGCATCCAAACGCTGGCATTCCTGCGTCGACAAGGACCACTGCAGTGCACCGGCAACATCCCTTGCTTGGTTCGGAGTTCGTAGCCCAGGAATCGGCGTCGTACCCAGTGATCTGCACCAGTTCAAGGCGACTTGCACCATCGTTGCTCCATGCTCGATCGCGATGGCATGCATCACCCTGCGCAGCTCAAAACTTGCGGGAAGGAGTCGCCGGAACAGACGACGTCTCAACCAGGTTGCGGGAAGCGTCTGCTCAGCCCCGGGAGGACATCCAAGGACGCCGAAGGCCAGAGGGCTGTAAGCCAAAACCTCCACATCCCTGTCCCTGCTGACGGCGATCAACTCGAGCAGCTGATCATCCCCAGGCGCCAAGAGTGAACACTGAACCTGAACACTGCGCAGGGAAACACCGCGTTCCAACAGACGGTTGTGGATCAACGCCAAGCGCTGGGGGCCCAAATTGGACAGCCCCAGCTCGGAGACCCGGCCACAAAGCACGAGCTCAGCCAAGCCATCGAGAAGGCCTGCCTCTTGCCAAGGCGCATAGCGAGCGGTGCTCCAGTGCAACTGCACCCGCTGGAGCTGCCCTTTGAGACGCTTTCGGCTGGCCTCAAAGGCGGCATCGAATCCTCGACGGCCCCATCTCCAGGGGAAGGGTGCCAACTTTGTCGCGACCATCAGCTGGGATCGACGAAGGGCTGGCAACTCAGCAATGAATTCGCCAAGAAGCTCTTCACTGCGCCCAGTCAGCCTCCCCGTGCCATAGGAATCCGCTGTATCCACCAGGTTGAGCCCAGAACTAAGGGCCTGTCGAAACGTGTCGCGCAGTCGACCATCGTCCCGCTCGGGGTCGTATCCCCAAACCGCCTTGTTACCCCAGGCCCAGGTGCCAAAACCGATGCCGTTCAACGGGGCGACGCTGCTGCCAGCCATGATCGCCTTCATCTCGTCCAGCTGCGTCATGACCGCATCCCCCGCACAGGAGCCTGCGACATCGCCCGATCAGGCTGTGGAGGGATCGTCTGCAGACGAGGAACGCATCCTCTGCAACCACTGCCGAAGAACCGCCAGCAACGGGATTCGCTGCCTGGGCATGTGCGTCGCCGACAGTGATTACTGATGATCCGCCTGTGGCTGGCTTCCCTGCTGCTCGCCGTTCCTGCAACGGCCAATCCAATGCTGACCTTTGGCCGCTTGGAGCACAGGCCTTCAAAATGCCGCATCCTTGTCGACGGGCGTCCCTTGGATTGCAAGCGCCTCCAGATCAGTGCGAACGGAAGTAGTGGCCTGCGGCTTCGCTTCATCGGAGACGATGAGGCGACGGGGGGCAGTTTTCAATTGAGCTTCGTGAGCCTTGATGGAGACCAGGGCAGTCCGCTTCTCTGCGACCGCTCCGGCTGCCGCTTGGATCAGCGCAGCTGGAGCGCGAGCCTGCTCAGCACCGCATGGGCCCGCTTTGACGCCAGAGGACTTCCCACGGGCCTGCCAGTGGCACGCACAGCCACTGGCAGCTGTTGGATTGATGCCGAAACCGTCAACTGCGAGAGTCACTCACGCAACATTCCCGCAATGAGCGCGGAGGCTCAACTGTGACGAGGATTAAAAGGCGGCACCCAGATTCGAACTGGGGATAAAGGATTTGCAATCCTCTGCCTTACCACTTGGCCATGCCGCCGCTGGGGAACAGCCGCTCCCATCAGGGGATCGTATCAGCCATGCCCCTGGCTCTCTGCTGTTTCTCTGCAATGGCCACGGCGAAGACCTGATCACCCTGCGGATCATCCAGGCCGTCCATCGACGTGCTCCCCGACTTTCCCTATCCGTGCTTCCTCTGGTGGGAACCGGCCGTGTTTTTGATGCTGCGGTTCAGCAGGGATGGTTAACGCGCATGGGGCCTAAAGCGGCTCTACCAAGCGGTGGCTTCAGCAACCAAAGCCTGCGGGGACTGCTGGCGGACCTCAGCGCTGGCCTCCCAACCCTGAGCTGGAGCCAGTGGCGCCTGGTGCGCCGCCTGGGTCATCACCACCAACCCATCGTTGCCGTCGGCGATCTGCTGCCGCTGCTGATGGCCTGGAGCAGTGGCTCCCCTTTTGGTTTCATCGGCACCCCCAAGAGCGACTACACCTGGCGCAGCGGGCCCGGACGGGCAAGAAGCGACTGCTACCACCTGCTCAAAGGCAGTGAGTGGGATCCCTGGGAATGGAGCTTGATGCGCTCGCGGCGCTGTCGAGTTGTGGCCATGCGTGATCGCCTCACGGCCCGTGGCCTGCGCCGCAAAGGAGTGGATGCTCTGTCTCCGGGCAATCCGATGATGGATGGCCTACGAATTCATCCGTTGCCGTCGGCCCTAGAACGCTGCCGACGGGTGCTCCTGCTCTGCGGCAGTCGCATGCCGGAGGCCCAGCGCAACCTGCAGCGGTTGGTTCGCAGCGCCATGGCCCTGCCCGGCAGTGTCCCGATGGCACTGCTCGTGGCCGTCGGCGCCCAACCCGATGCAAAGGCCCTGAGCGACAGTCTTGAACAACTGGGTTTTCGACGCAGCCTTCCTCCTTCGGACCAACTGGGTGCCGAAGCGTGCTGGGTGAAAGGAGCCTGTCTGGTGCTGATCGGGCGAGGTTGCTTTGACCAATGGGCCGGCTGGGCGGAAGCCGGCATCGCCACCGCCGGAACGGCGACGGAACAATTGGTGGGGCTAGGCATTCCTGCCCTGTCCCTGCCGGGACGAGGACCACAGTTCAAGCCAGGCTTCGCCCGCCGTCAGAGCCGCCTGTTGGGGGGAGCGGTTCGTCCGTGCTCTGACGAATCCGAGCTCACCAGACGGCTCGAATACCTCCTGGATGACCCGGCACTCCGCTCCCACTTGGGACGAATCGGTGCTCAGCGGATGGGACCTGCAGGAGGGAGCGATCAGCTGGCACGCCTCATCCTGGATCGCTTCAACGGATACTGAAGACACCCGGTTGGATGCGATGGCTGCGATTCAAGACCCCACCCTCGTCAAACTTTGCGCTCAGCTGGCGAGTCGATTGAGCATCAGCCTCGCCAGCGCCCGTCGCCAGGTCGAGCAAGCCGCGGCCCGTGAAGGTCATCGCGATGTGCAGGGGCGACGGGCGACGGCTGAATCCATGCTGGCCGCCCTCGACAACGACAACGGTGAGCACGCCCGTCAGCTGAACACGTTGTTGGAGCACAGCGAAGGAGATGGCAATTTCATGCTTGAAGACTGACTTCAGTGCTCAAAGATCTGGTGAAAACGCTGCCGGTCCAACTCGGCAACCACCGGAACGCATTGAAAACAGCGCTGAGCCAGATCCCAGCGCCCTTCCCGTCGCAGCATCTGTTCCAAACGCTCCCGGGCCGGCAAGAGATATCGGACGTCGTTAGCGGCATAGGCCAGCTGAGCATCCGTGAGTTCGTCCACACGGCCCCAATCACTGCTTTGGGCGCCCTTATCAAGCTCAACACCCACCAATTCCATCACCAGATCCTTGAGACCGTGGCGGGGGGTGTAGGTCCGCCCGAGCCGACTCCCGACCTTGGTGCAGAAGACAGGATCCACCGCAATCCCCAGACCGGCGGCGAGAGCTGCCACATCAAACCGTGCGAAGTGAAACACCTTCTCCACAGTGGAGGCCTCAAACAGGCGCTTCAGGTTGGGCGCATCGGTCTGGCCCAAGCCAATGCGGACGCAGGCGACACGGTCCTCTGCGTCCGCAATTTGAACCAGACAAAGCCGGTCACGGCCATGGATCAATCCCATCGCTTCGGTATCGACCGCAAGCCGCGGGCACTGCAAATAGCGCTCCGTCCAAGCTGCATCGAGATCGCGATCAAAGACGGCGAATTCCGCAGGGGACGAGGACTGCTCAGCCATGGCTTCAAGGATGGATATGGCCAGTGTGGCCAACCGCCTCTACAGCAAGTCTCAAGACTCTCCTCTTGAATCTCGAAATGAGATCGCATTTGATTGGGGGAGTTATCCCTCGCCTGTGTTCTCCCGCAGAAAGCCATCGCGCACCTGCCTGGCAGACATCGAGCAGTACTTCCACCAGCCACCGCCACAATTTCTCGACCTGGAACTGGCTGTCTGCTGGATCCTTGAGTGCCTGCTCAAAGACGACAACTATCCCTCCGCGCTCCTGCAGAAATTGATCCAGGAAGAGCCACAACTGCGGCTCTCTGAAACCGTGCTGCAGCAGGCTCTGGATTTTCTCGAGCAACAGGGCTCAATTAGCAGCTACACCCAACGCTGCCCGAGTCGTGGACGACCACGGCGCATGCTGCATCTTCAATCGGATGCCCGCAATGAAGCCGAGCGACTCATGGCCCCCTGGCGCAGCTGGCTGGACGCACACCGATTCGCGTTGAACTAAGCGATTCAGCCTGCGAAAGGCTTAAAAAGGTTCATCACGATCGGGATGCCATGCCTGCAGGATTCCAATCCACTCTCCTGCTGACCGTTCTGCTGGCGATTGGCCTGGTGTTCTTCCTGCGGGCAGCAAGCAAAGACCGAACCACTGTTGTGGATGTGATGTCTCCCCAACCGCCCTTGACCGTTCTCGACGGGCTCAGCGCTTGGCTGGAGGCTCGCGGTTGGAGCCGAGATGGCGGAGATGCAGAGCGGCAGGTGCTCCGCTTTAAGGGGAAGGTGGCATCCAGCCAACCCCTGGCCGTTCTGCTGTCTCTACTGGCTGCCATCGGCTCCGCTTGCTTCGCCCTGGTTCTGCGTCAGCTGTCACCACAACTGCACTGGTGGCCCCTGCTGTTGATTGGCTTCGGACCTATGGCCGGAGCTCTTTACACACGGCGAGCCTCACGCACAGAAGCCTTAGAACTGCAGTTGCTACCTCCTCCAGAGGGAGAAGGCAGCGCCATTCGCTTGCGGGCCCATCGCGACGAATTGATCGCGATCGAACTGGAACTGGCCGAGACCCTTGAACTCGCCAGTGATGGATCCCTGCTCTCCTCCCCCATCTGAACCATGCGTCTGCCGGCCTGGATTCAACGGCGTCGCTTTGCCACAGGCCTTGCCATCACAGGGCTGTCCCTGGTGACGCTCGCCATGACCAAGGCTGCTGAACAGCGCAATTGGCTGAGCGCACCAGGGACGAAAGAGCAACCACCAGAGCAACCAGCAGAGCAACTAGCGCCGGCACCGCCAGAGCCAAAACCCTGTCCCGCGCCCGCCACGCCAGACCCGCTGCTGGGCCCGCGCACGAAGGAATCCGGGAGATGGGTCGGTAGCAGCCCTGTTCAAACCAACTTGCCGATCGTCGTCATGGCAGGACACGCGGACTCCCAGGGCACCGTCAGTCCCGGAACACCGGGTTATGCCGTGGATCAGCAAAACCGTCCGCCGATGCAACCGGGCATTCGGGATGAGCTGTTCTGGAACCGCGAGGTTCAGGCTGCTGTTGTCAGCCAAGGCAAAGCACGTGGCTTGAACATCCGGTCTTACACCCCTCCCTCAATCACCATCGCGAACGACAACCACCCTTCCACCAATTGGTCGAAGGCCAAAGTGTTTTCCGAACGCGGGGAATATGTACTAGAGATCCATTTCGACGCCTACCGGCCCCATGGCTTCGGCTCAGGCCTGATTCCCGTGCTCGCGAACGTGCGTGCACTCAATGTCGTCGATGAAAGCTTGGCCAAGGCCTTTGGACGGTTCCCACGGAATTTTCGAGGAGGCCTTGGAGGTCCAAGGCGTGGCATCGGGATTCTTGAAATCGCCATGCTTGAACCCCCCCTCGAAACGAAGCTCAGAGATCCGAGCACAAGGGAGCAAACCGTGAACTGCCTGGCCGAGCGCGTAGTGAACGCACTCGTTCAGGGCGTCAGTTAGTTGATCGCTCCATGGGGGCGGCAACGGTCGTCGAGGGTGGAATCCCCAAGCCAATCCTGAGGCTTGGTGAACAGCTCGGTCAGCAGGGCCTCCCTTGATCCGGCCTCTGCGGTGTAGCCATACTCCCAGCGCACGAGCGGGGGCAGAGACATCAGGATCGACTCCGTACGCCCATTGGTCTGCAATCCGAAAATCGTGCCGCGATCCCAGACCAGGTTGAATTCCACGTACCTGCCACGGCGATAGAGCTGGAACTCTCTCTCGCGGTCGCCATAAGCCATCGGGTGACGCTTCTCAACGATGGGGGCATAGGAGGGCAAGAAGGCTCTGCCGTTGGCCTGGCCGAGCGAGAAAAGCTGCTCCCAGCTCAACGGCCTGGCCCCCAAACGTGCAGACACCTTGGCGGCTGGGCCCGCCGGGTCCTGTCCCTTGTAAAGCGTGCCGTTGGCATCTTGATAGTCGTAAAAAATGCCGCCGACGCCGCGGGTCTCACCACGGTGCTTCAAAAAGAAGTACTCATCGCACCAGGGCTTGAAGACCTTGTGCAGATCCGGATGAACCGAATCACAGGCCGCCTGATGGGTGCGATGAAAATGGCGTGCATCTTCGAGGAAGGGGTAATAGGGGGTCAGGTCGGCGCCCCCTCCAAACCACCACACCGGGCCAGCTTCGAAGTAGCGGTAATTGAGGTGAACCGTTGGGATGTAGGGGTTACGCGGATGCAGCACCATCGATGTTCCCGTGGCGAACCAGGGATGACCCTTCGCCTCCGGACGCTGCTTGAGGATGGATGGGGGCAGTTCTTCCCCTTGAACCTCTGAGAAATTCACGCCGCCTTGTTCAAAGACGCGGCCCTCACGCATCACCCTGGAGCGGCCACCACCCCCTTCAGGCCGCACCCAACTTTCCTCTGCAAAGCGACCTTCACCATCGAGAGCTTCCAGACCAGAGCAGATCTCGTCTTGAAGCCCCATCACCATTGCCCGAGCCCGATCTCTGGAGTCGCTGGGAGGAAGCTCGAGGGTGGAGTTGCTGACACCCACGTCCTGGCGTCCGAGGACGCGGCGAATCAGGGAGCGGACCATGTGTCAGAGACTGAAGACATCGAAACCTAACCAAGTCACCCCAGGCCTGGACAAGCATCCGTGAGGGACTGTCACGGGCGACGCCCCTAGGATCCGGCTTGCCCTAATGAAACTGATGAACCCGGTCGAGCAGGCCAACCACGCCCTCCAGCAAGTCAAAGATGCCGGCAGTGGCAAATCGGCACTGGAGCTCGGCTGGATCGAACAAATCCGCATCAGCCCGCCGCGGGCCGTGTTTCGCCTCAGCCTTCCCGGCTTCGCCCAAGGTCAGAGAGACCGAATCGTGACCGAGGCACGGGAAACGCTGCTGAGCATCGACGGCATCGACGACGTCCAGATTGAGATCGGCCAACCACCAAGCCAGGGGGGGATTGGCCAAGCAGGCCACGGACAGCCGGCTGAACGGCAGTCGATCCCAGGAGTGCGCCAGGTGATTGCTGTGAGCAGCGGCAAGGGAGGCGTCGGCAAGAGCACCGTGGCGGTCAATCTGGCCTGCGCACTCGCCCAGACCGGCCTGCGGGTTGGGCTCCTGGACGCCGATATCTACGGACCCAACGCACCAACCATGCTGGGTGTGGCTGATCAAACGCCGGAGGTGCAGGGAAGCGGAGATCAGCAGCGGATTGTCCCGATCGAAACCTGCGGAATCGCCATGGTGTCCATGGGTCTGCTGATCGATGATCACCAGCCCGTGATCTGGCGTGGCCCGATGCTGAACGGCATTATTCGTCAGTTTCTCTACCAGGCCGAATGGGGTGAAAGGGACGTTCTTGTCGTCGACCTGCCGCCGGGCACCGGTGATGCGCAGTTGTCCCTGGCCCAGGCAGTTCCGATGGCAGGAGTTGTGATCGTGACCACCCCGCAGCAGGTATCGCTGCAAGATGCGCGAAGGGGACTTGCCATGTTCCGGCAGATGGGCATTCCCGTCCTCGGCGTGGTGGAGAACATGAGCGCCTTCATTCCTCCGGATCGTCCCGACTGCCGTTATGCCCTCTTCGGCAGTGGCGGCGGAGCCCAACTCGCCTCCGACTACGACGTTCCTCTTCTGGCCCAAATTCCGATGGAAATGCCTGTGCAGGAAGGTGGAGACACAGGACGGCCGATCGTGATCAATCGCAGCGAATCAGCCAGCGCCGCAGAGTTCAAAGGGCTCGCAGATGCAGTGCTGAAGGCCGTCACCCAGCCCGCCTGACGATGTTCAGCCGACGTGACCGCCGCAGACCGCACCGGGAGTGGGTGCTCTGGGGTGTTCCGGTCGGGATGATCGCCATCGCCGGGGTGCTGATCGCCAGCACACAACGCCAGGCGGACTACGCCGACTGGTATCACCACTGGATCACCGCGGCCTTTGGGGTGCTGCTGGCGCTGGGACTGGAACGCCTGCCACTTCAGCGGCTCCGACCGCTGCTGGTTCCCGTCTATGGCTTGACCGTGATCAGTCTGGTGGCGGTACGGGTCATTGGAACCACGGCGCTGGGGGCCCAACGCTGGATCAGCATCGGCGGGGTTCATGTTCAGCCCTCGGAATTCGCCAAGATCGCCGCGATCCTGCTTGTGGCAGCGGTGTTGTCACGGCACCCGGTGGAACGACCGATCGATCTGATGCGTCCGCTGGGCGTGATCGCCGTGCCTTGGCTCCTGGTGTTCATCCAGCCTGATCTGGGCACATCCCTTGTGTTCGGCGCCCTGATGCTCACGATGCTCTATTGGTCGGGAATGCCAATTGAGTGGGTGATTCTTTTGCTGTCACCGCTGGTGACGGCCCTTCTGTCAGGGCTTCTCCCCTGGGCCATGGGGATCTGGATCCCACTGATGGTCGTTGTCGCCTACCGCTCCCTGCCCTGGAAGCGCCTGGCGGCTACAGCAACCTTGGCCATCCACAGCGCCATGGCTGCAGTGACGCCATGGCTTTGGATGCATGGCCTGAAGGACTACCAACGGGATCGTTTGGTGCTGTTCCTTGACCCCAGCAAGGATCCCCTCGGCGGGGGTTATCACCTCCTTCAGAGCACCGTGGGCATCGGTTCAGGCGGCGTCTTGGGGACGGGCCTTCTTCACGGGCAACTGACCAAACTGCGGTTCATTCCCGAACAGCACACCGATTTCATCTTCAGCGCTCTAGGCGAGGAGACGGGGTTTGTTGGGTGTCTCCTGGTGGTTCTTGGCTTTGCTGCATTGATGGCGCGGTTGCTTCAAGTCGCGCGCAATGCCCGCACCGACTTCGAATCGCTCGTGGTGATCGGAATCGGAACGATGCTGATGTTTCAAGTGGTGGTCAACATCTTCATGACCATTGGCCTGGGCCCTGTCACTGGAATCCCCCTGCCCTTCCTGAGCTATGGGCGCTCAGCGATGGTTGTGAATTTCATCGCCCTCGGCCTCTGCCTGTCTGTGGTTCGGCAGAGCCGTCGCTCCTTGGCACAACACCGTTGACCGGGCCAACCTTTACCGACCTGCGGCAACGACTGGCGCAGGATGTGCCCCAGGGGCGCTGCGATGAAATCGGTGTCCGACGGCTTTGGTGGGCAGCTCTGGAGACCCTGCAACAGGACCTGCTTGAGCGCGGCATTGAGCGTGGAATCTGGCTAGCAGCGCCCCTGCCAGCTCTCTACGAACCGGAGTTGCTGAAACATCTGCAGGGATGGGTCTGGGCTCCAGAGCGCCTGGATCAATTGAGTCCTCATCCAACGGCACTACCTGGACGGTCAAGCAGCGATGAACCAGGCACGCTGCAGGGATGCCAACGCTTGTCACTGCGCCGCGATGACGGAGATGATCCCCTGCTGCTGGTAATCACGCCCGAGGTCCAAGTCGCCCTGGCCCTGCACGGCCCCGCCCAGAAACGCCAGTTGCTGATGCGTTCTGACCCGGAAACACTCAGTGATGTTCTGCTGCAGCTCGGGCGTCGGCTGGAGCATCAGTCACCGGCAGAGGCCGATCAGCTGCGCAAAGCACTCGAATCCATCGGCACCCTTCAGGGCAATGGATCCTGGTCAGAACAGTTCTGGCCCCGCCTAACTGAACGGCTTACCGGAACAGCCCCAGGGCTGATGCTGCAACCCATCCAGGCCGAGCGCCCACCAGAAGACCCCAGCCATGGCGATCTGAATTTGCTGGAAGCCATCACCCATGAGGTGAGAACCCCTCTAGCAACGATCAGAACATTGATCCGGTCTCTGCTGCGGCGGAAGGATCTGCCCGAAGTCGTCGTGAATCGCTTGCGTCAGATCGATGTTGAATGCAGCGAACAGATCGACCGATTTGGCCTGATCTTCCATGCCGCCGAGCTTCAACGGGAGCCCAACGAAGCCAATTTGGCCCGCACGGATTTACACGCCATCCTCACCGCCCTTGCACCCAGCTGGACGGAGCAACTGGATCGGAGAGGGATCAGCCTTGAGCTGGACCTCACCGCTGACCTGCCGGCCATTCTCAGTGACTCCCGACGGCTGGAACCGATGTTGGGAGGTCTGATCGACCGCTGCACCAGAGGGCTAGCCCCCGGCAGTCAGCTGACACTTCATCTCCAAGCGGCGGGCCCGCGAGTGAAGCTTCAACTCCAGGTGGAGCATCCCAACAGAACCTCAGCCACCGAGCCCGGCACAGCTCCCCAACGCGAGGAAGTAGGGACCGTCCTGAGCTGGGATCCCAGCACTGGAAGCCTGCAGTTAAGTCAGGATGCAACCCGCCAAATGATGGCCAGCCTGGGGGGGCGCTATCAGTCCAGACGTGATCGCGACATCACCGTTTTCTTCCCCGTACACACCCCAGGAAACTGATCAATATGTTGTCTGGTGTGAAGCTTGCTTTCGGAGAGCAAAAGAGCAACCGATGACGGTGCTACTTTCCAGTCGTAACGGCTCTTGTGGATTCCTTCAGCCATGGCAGCAACGGCGTTGAATGGTCAACTTCCTCAGCACATCGCCAGCACTGGCGGACTTCTGAACTCAGCAGAGACTGAAGAGAAATACGCGATCACCTGGACCAGCAAGACAGAACAGGCTTTCGAGCTCCCCACCGGTGGAGCTGCCCTGATGAACTCAGGCGAAAACCTGATGTATTTCGCCCGCAAAGAGCAGTGCCTCGCCCTCGGCACCCAACTGCGCACCAAATTCAAGCCCCGGATTGAGGACTACAAGATCTACCGGATCTACCCCGGTGGTGACACCGAGTTCCTGCATCCCAAGGATGGCGTTTTCCCCGAAAAGGTGAACGAAGGACGTTCCATGGTCGGGCACAACTCCCGTCGCATCGGCGAAAACGTCAACCCTGCCAACATCAAGTTCAGCGGCCGCAACACCTTCGACTCCTGAACGATCAATCTGCAAGCCCGGAGGTCGTGATCTTCGGGTCTTGGCTGCGATGATCATGAGATGTTCAGTCCCGATCGCGACGCCTTTCATCAGGCGGTTTGCAGTGGCGCCAACCTGATCCCTCTGGCTCAGAGTTGGCCCGCAGATCTTGAAACACCGCTCACCACCTGGATCAAGGTGGGAGAGGGTAGGCCTCCAGGTGTTTTGCTGGAGTCCGTCGAAGGAGGCGAAACCCTCGGACGCTGGAGTGTGATCGCCTGCGATCCCCTCTGGACAGCATCAGCCAGGAATGACCGTCTGACACGCACCTGGCGCGATGGTCGCAAAGACGAGTTCACGGGCAACCCGTTTGAATCACTCCGCGACTGCTTAGCTCCTTACGCCTGCGTCAACCTGCCGGGCTTGCCCCCTCTGGGACAGCTCTATGGCGTTTGGGGCTACGAACTGATCCAATGGATTGAACCAACTGTTGCGGTGCATCCCCGAGCCGCGGCCGATCCCCCGGACGGGATCTGGATGTTGATGGACGCGCTCCTGATCTTTGATCAAGTAAAACGGCAGATCACGGCCGTCGCCTTCGGCGACTTGTCCGATGGCGCGGATGAGGAACAGGCATGGCAGACCGCCATCGGACGGATTGACGACCTGCGCCAACGGATGGATGCACCTCTTCCGGCCGTGCAACCGCTGACCTGGGATGCCAGAAGCAAAGAACTTCCCGCCGTGCGCTCCAACCGCAGCCGCGATGAATTCGAAGCTGCCGTCGACACTGCCAAAGAACACATCGCGGCCGGCGATGTCTTTCAACTGGTGATCAGTCAGCGCCTTGAGACCGACGTTCCTCAGTCGCCCCTGGAGCTGTATCGCAGTTTGCGGATGGTGAATCCATCTCCCTACATGGCGTTCTTCGACTTTGGGGACTGGCAACTGATCGGCTCAAGCCCGGAGGTGATGGTTCAAGCCGAGCCTGCAGCAGATGGCATCCATGCCAGCCTGCGGCCCATCGCGGGCACCCGACCACGGGGAGCCACGCCACTAGAGGATCGAGAGCTGGAAGCTGATCTGCTGGCCGACCCCAAAGAGCGCGCTGAGCACGTGATGCTGGTTGACCTGGGACGCAATGACCTCGGCAGGGTCTGCCAACCCGGAAGCGTGGCGGTGCAAGACCTCATGGTGATCGAGCGCTACTCACACGTCATGCACATCGTCAGCCAAGTCGAAGGACGCCTGGCCCCGACGCACGATGTGTGGGATTTGCTGATGGCGGCCTTTCCCGCCGGCACCGTCAGCGGCGCACCGAAGATCCGTGCCATGCAACTCATCCATACGCTTGAGCCCGATGCGCGCGGCCCCTATTCCGGGGTCTATGGATCCGTCGATCTGGCCGGAGCCCTCAACACGGCCATTACGATCCGAACCATGGTGGTGCAACCACGAGACGGCGGTGGATGCCGGGTCAAAGTTCAGGCCGGGGCCGGCATCGTTGCCGATTCACAACCGACGGCTGAATTCGAAGAAACCCTGAACAAAGCACGAGGAATGCTGACAGCACTGGCTTGCCTGAACCCGCCGGGATGACAGCTCAACAACTTCTACTGAAAGGCTTCGAGGTCGAACTGTTCACCGGTCAGCCCAACGGAGCCAACGTCGGCGTCGCCACCGACGTTGCCAGGGAACTGCCTGGCTTCGTAACAGAACCGGACTGTCGCAATCTCGAATACGTCACCGACCCGATCAGGGATTACGCCGAACTCCCCGAGGCACTGCTCGCTCCCCGACGGGAATTAAGGCGGTGGCTGCACGAGCGGGAGCTCACGCTTCTGCCAGGCAGCACCATGAGTTTGGGAGACAGCAGCCGGTTCGAACGCTCGGACCCCGGCAATGCGTATCACGCTCTCATCGAGCGGCTTTACGGCACCAGGGTCGTGACGGCCAGCATTCACATCAACCTCGGCATCACAGATCTGAACTGGTTGTTTGCGGCGGTCCGGCTCGTGCGCTGCGAGGCGGCTCTCCTGCTCGCCATGAGCGCCAGTTCCCCCTTTCTGGATGGGCGCAGCACCAGCCACCACTCCCAGAGATGGCATCAATTCCCCCTAACGCCGCAATCGGTTCCCTTATTTCGGGATCACGACCACTACATCCAGTGGGTGGAGGAGCAACTGGCCACGGGGGCCATGCGCAACGAACGTCACCTATGGACGTCCGTTCGTCCCAATGGTCCGCGACGCCCGTACGACCTCAACCGACTGGAATTACGCATCTGCGATCTCATCACCAATCCCCATGAGCTGCTGGCGATCACCTGCCTGCTTGAACTGCGGCTTCTTGCCCTCAGACAGGACATGACTCGCCTCGATCCCCTTTGCAACAGCGTCCTATCCGCGGATGAGCTGGCCCAGCTGGCTGACAGCAATGATGCAGCCGTCGCTCAATCAAGCCTGAACGCTGAACTCAAGCATTGGCGGGATGGCCGTGTGATCACCTGCAAGGACTGGCTTGAGGAGCTGCTTGATGAGCTCGCTCCCCTCGCCGAATCCCTCCAGCTCAGTGCTTTTTTGAAGCCGTTGGATGCACTGCTGACCCACGGCAATCAGGCCATGCGCTGGGAAGCGGCTCATGCCCGGGGCCAATCCATCGATGACTTGCTTCAGGAGGGGATCCAACTGATGCAGCAGGAAGAACAACAGATGACCACCGGGGAACCCTGTTTGGGATGATCATGTCGAGTCCATCGCAGCGTGGAGACTTCATGCCCGAGTCCACCACCCATGTCTCCGACAACGAGACAGCACGCTTGAACGGTGGTGCATCGGGTGCCGGGCAGCTTCTTCAGCACCGTCTGGATCTGATTGAAGACCTGTGGAAGACGGTGCTGCGCAGTGAGTGCCCACCGGAGCAGAGCGAACGTCTGCTGCGACTCAAACAACTCAGTGACCCTGTCTCCTTAGAGGGACGGGACGGCGACAGCACGAGCGAGGCGATCGTCGAGCTGATCCGAGCCATGGATCTTTCAGAAGCCATCTCGGCGGCCCGCGCCTTTTCGCTCTATTTCCAGCTCATCAACATCCTTGAGCAACGGATCGAGGAAGACAGCTATCTCGATAGCCTGCGGCCCAATCTCAGTGCTGAATCGGCTCAACGGGACGCCTTTGATCCCTTTGCACCCCCTCTCGCCAATCAGACTGATCCAGCCACCTTTGGAGAAGTCTTCGAGCGGCTGCGTCGGATGAACGTCCCCCCCGCGCAGGTGGAGCACCTGCTGCGGGAGCTGGATATCCGTCTGGTGTTCACCGCCCATCCCACGGAGATCGTTCGGCACACAGTGCGTCACAAGCAGCGGCGTGTGGCCAACTTGCTCCAGCAACTTCAATCAGACAACCCTCTCGCGAATCAGCTGCGCGAGGACTGTCGCGACCAACTGGAAGAGGAAATCCGACTGTGGTGGCGGACCGATGAACTCCACCAGTTCAAACCCACCGTGATCGATGAGGTGGATTCGACCCTGCACTACTTCCAGCAGGTGTTGTTTGACGCGATGCCGAAACTGCGTAGGAGGCTGATCACTGCTTTGCATCGGCATTACCCCGATGTCCAGGTCCCCCAGGCATCCTTCTGCACATTTGGCTCCTGGGTGGGTTCCGATCGGGACGGCAATCCCTCGGTGACACCCGAGATCACCTGGCGAACAGCCTGTTACCAGCGTCAGCTGATGCTGGAGCTGTACATCCACTCCGTCCAGTCGCTACGCCAGCAGCTGAGCATCTCCATGCAGTGGAGTCAGGTGGCGCCATCACTGCTGGAGTCCCTGGAGATGGATCGGCTCCGGTTCCCGGAGATCTACGAGCGCAGAGCAGCTCGATACCGACTGGAGCCCTACCGGCTGAAGCTCTGCTACGTGCTCGAAAAGCTTGAGCGCACGCTCGCCCGCAACAATCAGCTGTCGGAGGCGGGCTGGCAGATGCCCTGTGAAGCCCTGACCGATCCCAAGGACGGACTCGGCGGAGCCGATGTTCTCCACTACACCTCGGTGGATCAGTTCCGCAGTGACCTGGAGTTGGTCCGCAACAGCCTCGTCAGCACCGAATTGAGCTGCGAACAGCTCGACACGCTGCTGCACCAGGTGCACATCTTTGGGTTTTCGCTGGCCAGCCTTGATATCCGTCAGGAGAGCACCCGCCACAGCGATGCGATCGATGAACTCACCCGCAACCTGGAACTGCCCCAGGCCTACGGGGACATGGATGAAACGCAGCGGATGGCATGGCTCCTCCAGGAACTGAAGACCCGCAGGCCCCTGATTCCGCCAGCCACCAGTTGGTCAGCGCCTACATCAGAGACGTTGGCGGTGTTCCGAATGCTGCAGCGCCTCCAGGAAGAATTCGGCCAGCGGATCTGCAACTCCTATGTGATTTCGATGAGCCACACGGCATCGGATCTCTTGGAGGTTCTGCTGCTGGCGAAAGAGGCGGGTCTGGTGGACCCGCCGAACAAACGAGCCTCCCTACTAGTGGTGCCGCTGTTCGAAACCGTGGAGGATCTCCAACGGGCCCCCGCGGTGATGGAGGGGTTGTTTAAAACGCCGCTCTACCGCGAACTCCTACCGGTTGCAGGCCAACAGAAACAGCCGCTGCAGGAGCTCATGCTGGGCTACTCAGACAGCAACAAGGATTCCGGCTTTCTCTCCAGCAACTGGGAGATTCACCAGGCTCAGATCGCACTTCAGGAACTCGCCAGCCGCCAGGATGTGGCGCTTCGCCTTTTCCACGGCCGCGGGGGGTCTGTGAGTCGTGGAGGCGGGCCGGCTTACCAGGCGATCCTGGCCCAACCCAGCGGCACGCTGCAGGGCCGGATCAAAATCACCGAACAGGGTGAGGTACTGAACTCCAAGTACAGCCTGCCCGAGTTGGCGCTGTACAACCTGGAGACCGTGACCACGGCCGTGGTTCAGAACAGCCTGGTTACCAACCAGCTGGATGCCACCCCAAGCTGGAATCAGCTGATGAGTCGCCTCGCCACCCGTTCAAGGGAGCATTACCGGGCTTTGGTTCACGACAATCCCGATCTGGTGGCGTTCTTCCAGCAAGTCACTCCGATCGAAGAAATCAGCAAACTGCAGATCTCCAGCAGACCGGCCCGACGCAAAACAGGCGCAAAAGACCTGTCCAGTCTGCGGGCGATCCCCTGGGTCTTCGGTTGGACCCAGAGCCGATTTCTTCTGCCGAGCTGGTTTGGCTTCGGCACAGCTCTGTCGGAAGAAGTGGGAAGCGACTCCGAACAACTCGATCTGCTGCGCCGCCTCCATCAACGCTGGCCGTTCTTCCGGATGCTCATTTCAAAGGTAGAAATGACCCTCTCCAAGGTGGATCTCGACCTGGCTCATCACTACATGAACAGCCTGGGGCACCCCGAACAGCGAGAGGCCTTTGAAGCGATCTTCCAGGTGATCGCCAAGGAATACGAACTCACCCGCAAGCTGGTGCTGGAAATCACGGGACAAAACCGACTGCTGGGAGCTGATCAAGGGCTGCAGTTGTCCGTTGATCTGCGCAATCGCACCATCGTTCCCCTGGGCTTTCTCCAGGTTGCGCTGCTGAAGCGACTGCGTGATCAGAACCGGCAACCGCCCATGAGCGAAACCCCGGGAGCGCCCGAAGACACACGCACCTACAGCCGCAGTGAGCTGCTGCGAGGTGCACTGCTCACCCTCAATGGCATTGCAGCCGGCATGCGCAACACCGGTTGAGCCACTGTGCTGTCGTTCCTTAAACAACCCTCGATTCCACCGTTGCCCCAGGGCACGCGACTTGAGACATCGACCCCTCCAACGTCTGAACAGCTCAACACCCTGCTGATGTCCTGTGGGGAATCAACCCACCCGGAAGAACGCTGGGAGCTCGCGCTTCAGCGCAGTCTGTGGCAAATCAGCATCCTGGATGAGTCGAATGGGGAACTGATTGGATTTGTGCGGGCCACCAGTGATCTAGCCCTCAACGCCAATCTTTGGAATTTGGCAGCGAAACCGGGGCCAAACCAAGCGATCCTCTTCGCTGTTCTGGTGCATCGTGCCCTGCAAATCCTGCGTCGGGATCTACCAGGCTGCAGCCTTTCGATCTCAGCACCAGCAGATGCCCTGCAAGCTCTCAAAGAGCAAGGTTTTCTGATTGATCCCAATGGCATCCGAGCCATGGGACTCAGCCTGAGCTGAGACATTGAGGTCAAACACGAGCATGGAGGGACTCGAACCCCCGACCCTCAGAACCGGAATCTGATGCTCTATCCAACTGAGCTACATGCCCACTGATAGGCGGTAAGCCTCAGTGATATCGAGCGGCAACCGACCCGATACAGGTACCTTACTCACTGTTCGCCCCTGCACCCATCCGGCTACACAGGCTCCAGCTGCAGGGCTTCCGGAACCACACCGTTCTGCAGCTTGAACTGACGCAGCCGCGCTTGCTGGTGATCGGACCCAACGGAATTGGCAAGTCCAACCTGCTCGAGGCGGTTGAGTTACTGGGCAGCCTGCGCTCCCATCGCTGCAGCAATGATCGGGACCTCATCCAGTGGGACAGACCCCAGGCCCTGATCCGTGCCGACGTGGGGGATGGTGATCGTCTGGAACTGGAACTTCGTCGCCAGGGAGGGCGTCAGGCCAAGCGGAACGGAAAGTTGCTGGATCGGCAGCTGGACCTGATTGGTCCGCTGCGCTGCATCGGCTTCAGCGCCCTCGATCTTGATTTGGTGCGAGGCGAACCCGGTCTGCGCCGGCAGTGGCTTGACCGCGTCGTGCTGCAGCTCGAACCGGTCTATGCCGATCTGATGGCACGGCTCAACCGGTTGTTGCGACAGCGCAGCCAGCTTTGGCGCCAGAGACAGACCCCCAGCGCCGAACGCCATGCGCTGCTCGACGCTTTTGACGTCCAGATGGCGCTGGTCAGCACCAGAATTCACCGGCGGCGTCAACGGGCCCTGCAACGGCTGGAACCAATTGCCCAGCGCTGGCAGGCCCACCTCAGCGGTGGGACAGAAGCTCTGGAATTGCAATACAAACCAGGCAGCCGACTCGACGGAGAAGACGCCGAAGAACCATGGCGACTCGCCATTGAGGAGCAACTGCGCGAGCAGCGGGAAGACGAAGAACGCCTCGGCAACTGCCGCGTGGGGCCACACCGGGATGAAATCGCCCTGCTCCTAGGCGGCAGCCCAGCACGACGGTTTGGATCCGCTGGACAGCAGCGGTCGCTGGTGCTGGGGCTGAAGCTGGCTGAACTGGAGTTGGTGACCCAGTTGTGCGGAGAGCCACCGCTGCTGCTTCTCGATGATGTGCTCGCCGAACTGGATCCAACCCGACAGCAACTTTTGCTCGAAGCCGTGGGCGAATCGCATCAATGCCTGGTGAGCGCCACCCACCTCGAAGGCTTTGGCGGCGGCTGGCAGCAGCAGGCCCAAATTCTCGGAGCAAGAGACCTGAGACCAGACCTGGACATCAGATAGTCTGGCGGCCTTGTTTTTCTCTCATCGCCTGATGGAGCAGACCCTCTCTGAACTGCATCCCAACCCGGGATGGGGTGCAACTGAGATTCATGCCACCGACATGGTCGGTAAACACTGCATTCTCGAGCTCTACGACTGCGATCCAAACCGGCTCGACGACGAAGCCTTTATCCGCACAACGATCACCTCAGCAGCCAAAGGCGCTGGTGCAACGCTGCTGAACCTGATCACCCATCAATTCCAGCCCCAGGGGGTCACGGGTCTGGCCCTGCTGGCGGAATCCCACATATCCATCCACACCTGGCCGGAATCCGGCTACGCAGCCGTTGATGTGTTCACCTGTGGTGACCACACCATGCCGGAGCAGGCCTGCGCGATTCTCTGCACGGAGCTTCAAGCGAAACGGCATGCGCTGACAAGCTTTCTGCGCGAAACGCCTGCAGCTATTGCCACTGGGGTGAGAGAACCCGTGGAGACACCGACCCAGCTCCCCAGCTGAACAGACCGGCAAGCGTTCAGCGGCGATTCAACTTGCCGCTGACGAGACCTTCGAGATCCAGGTTGACGGAGGTGAACCCAAGGGAGCGAAAGGTTTCGACCAGAGGTTCACTCTCCGCGAGCGCAAACACAGCGCGAATCTGTTCACTGGGCACCTCAATGCGCGCAGCGAGACCATGGGATCGCACACGGACTGTGCTGAAGCCCCTGGCGATCAACCAGGCTTCCGCCTGGCCAACCTGCTTCAGCCGTTCAGCACTGATGCTTTCGCCGTAGGGGAAGCGAGACGCCAAGCAAGGCTGCGCTGGTTTGTCCCACCAGGGGAAACCGAGGGCCCGCGACAGCAGACGGATCGCTGCTTTGTCGATCGACAATTCAGCCAGGGGGGAGCGAACCCCAGCCTGTTGGGCGGCCTCGATACCCGGGCGATGATCACCCAGGTCATCGAGATTGACGCCATCAATCACCAACGCATCGCCCGCCTCCGCGGCAATGGGCTGGAGATGGTGATGCAATTCGCGCTTGCAGGCAAAGCATCGATCGACGGGGTTACTGCTGTAGTCGGGGTCGCTCAACTCGGCCGTAGGACACTCCCGATGCTGAATGCCGATCCAGGCAGCCTGGTCACGCGCCTCCCGCAACAGATGAGGAGCCAATGCCGGAGATACGCCCGTTACCGCCAAGGCTGAACTGCCCTTGGCTTCATAGGCGATTGCCGCCACCAGGGTGCTATCGACCCCACCGGAATAGGCCACACACAGTGCGGACTGCGCATCCATCCATTGCCGCAATTCAGCCAGCTGCTGCTGCTCACGATCCGCCAAAGGCTCCTGCAACCGAAACATCAGCGGGGAAAATCGTTTGATCTCTGTAGGCTCCAACGGTAAGAGCCGCCCCCATGCCTCAAAGCATCGGCATCGTCACCGCAGCGGACAGTCGCGAGCGCAGCCATGGACAGCTGCACATTTATGACGGCGAGGGCAAGGGCAAAAGCCAAGCCGCCCTTGGGGTTGTGCTGCGCACCATCGGACTCGGCATCTGCGAGCAGCGGCAGACCCGTGTGCTGCTGCTGCGCTTCCTCAAGGGTCCCGGCCGTGCCTACGACGAGGATGCGGCCATTGAGGCCTTGCAGCAGGGCTTCCCACACCTGATCGACCACCTACGCACCGGAAGGGCCGACCACTTCACGGCGGAGGAAGCCACCCGCTTCGACCGAGAGGAAGCGCAGCGGGGGTGGGTGATCGCCAAAGGCGCGATCGCTAGTGCCCTCTACTCGGTGGTGGTGCTTGACGAACTCAATCCTGTGCTGGACCTCGGTCTGCTGGATCTTGAGGATGTGGTCCGCACCCTCAGCAACCGGCCGGAGGGGATGGAAATCATCGTCACCGGTCGGGCCGCACCTGCCCCATTGGTGCGTGAAGCCGACCTCCACTCCGAGATGCGGGCCCATCGCCGTCCGGGCATGAACGACAACCGGGTCGTGCCTCTCAATGTGAGCAGCGGCATCGAGATCTACACCGGGGAAGGCAAAGGCAAATCGACCAGTGCGCTCGGGAAGGGCCTGCAGGCCATCGGTCGGGGCATCAGCCAAGACAAGAGCCATCGGGTCTTGATCCTGCAGTGGCTGAAAGGCGGCAGCGGCTACACCGAAGACGCGGCGATCGCTGCCCTTCGCGAGAGTTATCCCCATCTGGTGGACCACCTCCGCTCCGGCCGTGATGCGATCGTCTGGCGGGGCCAGCAGGAACCGATTGACTACGTGGAAGCCGAGCGGGCCTGGGAGATCGCAAGGGCAGCTATCTCAAGTGGCCTCTACAAGACCGTGATCCTCGATGAGTTAAACCCCACGGTGGACTTAGAGCTGCTGCCGGTCGAACCGATCCTGCAGACACTGCTCCGCAAACCGGCGGAAACCGAAGTGATCATCACGGGGCGCTGCAAAAACCCTCCCGCCTATTTCGATCTAGCGAGCATCCATTCGGAGATGGTGTGCCACAAGCACTACGCCGAACAGGGTGTCGATCTCAAGAGAGGGGTGGATTACTAACCCTGGGGTTCAGTAGCGGGGAACCGCAGGATCCACCTGCTGCGACCAGGCATCAATTCCACCGGTCACATTCGTGGCCGCAATGCCCTGCTGCCCCAGCAGCTCAACAGCACGTGCAGAGCGCCCCCCCAGCTTGCAGTGCACCAAAAGGCGCCGTCCCTCCGCCAAGGAACGCACGAGATCGATCGCCTCTCCACTCTCCAGGGAGGCCAAAGGAACCAAGTGGCTTCCTTCAATCGAAGCCACCTCTGCCTCAGCAGGATTGCGCACATCGACAAGCACAATCTCGCCTGGGGCGGAGTCGAGCAAGGCCTTCAGCTCCGTGACATTGATGGATTCCATCTCCGATGACGCCGGACGGCAGAACTCGCGATAGTCAATCAGGCTTTCAATCTTCGGGCGATCGGGATCAACGCGGAAGGTGAGTTCCCGAAAGCGCATCGCCAGGGCATCCACCACCAGCAGCCGACCATCCAGGCATTCACCGATCTCGGTGATCAGCTTGATCGCTTCCGTGGCCTGAAGCAGACCGATCAGCCCCGGCATCACGCCCATCACCCCAGCCTCTGAACAAGACGGAACAGACTCAGGCGGGGGAGGTTCTGGGAGCAAATCGCGGTAGTTAGGGCTCATCGGCGTGCGGTTGAACACGCTGACCTGGCCGTCAAAGCGCTGCACGGATCCATAAACAAGTGGCTTGCCAAGCAACACGCAGGCGTCGTTGATCAAATAGCGACTGGGGAAGTTATCCGTGCCGTCACACACCAGGTCATAGGCACCGATGAGATCCAAGGCGTTGTCCACATCAAGCATGTGTTCGTGCACATCGACCTGGCAGTGGGGGTTGAGCTCATGGATTCGAGCTGCTGCCGACCGAGCCTTGGAACGACCAACCCCACTTGAGCTGTGGATCACCTGTCGCTGGAGGTTCGAGAGCTCCACCACATCACCATCCACGATTCCGATGCGGCCGACGCCTGCCGCAGCCAGATACAGCAGCAGAGGAGATCCGAGCCCACCGCTGCCAACACACAACACAGATGCAGATTTCAGCCGGAGCTGGCCTGCCGGGCCAACCTCGGGAAGGATCAGATGGCGGGCATAGCGACCCCGCTCATCAGCACTCAGCATCGATCGGTCCTGCATGGTTGTGAGTGTCCCAAAGCTGGATGGGAATTTCATCCACGGTGCGGTCGCCATGCAGCCACCAGGCACGCAACCCAACCGAAGCCGAAAGAATCAGCATCACACCTTCAGTCTCTCCCCAAAGCCGATCGTGATGCGATGGCACTGCGGGGGAAGCCGGATGGGAGTGGGCCACGCCAAGACAACGTTGATGGCGTGCACGAGCCCAACGCTGCGCTGCAAGCTGTTCTCTGGGGTCCACCAGAAATCTGCGGCGGCGGCCGATGACGGGCTGCTGATCTGATCCTCCTCGCCCCCAGACATTGCAACAGGGCCAGGCCGTTTGAACTCTCAAGAGCCCTGGCGAGACCCGTTCGCCAAGCAGCAATGCACAACCCTCCTCGGGGTGAGGTGCCAGGAGAGTGGAGCACAGATCCGTGTGGCATCGGTAATCAATTTGCAGCACGGATGGCGTATATCGCGTCTCACCGATACCCTCAGCTGAAATAGCGAATGACATGGTCGTTTCCATGAGTGACGCCCCCACTGAAGTCAAGGATGCCGACACAACTGTGACGACACCCATCGACGCTCCTGCTCAGGAAGACACCACCTCCTTTGCTGAGCGCTACAGCGACGTTCTGGGCAAGGTGAACGACACCCTTGACCAGGTCGACTGGAGTCAGATGGGACGCATCGGCAAGATCGTTGGCATCTTTGCCGCCGTCATCATTGCCCAGATTCTGATCAAGGGCATCCTGGACACGATCAATCTCCTACCGATCGTTCCGGGGCTACTTGAACTGCTCGGCGTGGTTGTGGTCGGCCAATGGAGCTGGCAGAACCTGACCACCAGCGACAAGCGCAACGCCCTCGTGCAGCGTGTTCAAACACTCCGACAGGAGTACCTGGGCTGATCCTCAAAGCCGTCGAGCCAGATCTCTAAGACTGGCTCGACATTGGTTGATGTAACCGCCCCCAAACAAATTGGCGTGGTTGAGCAGGTGGTACAGGTTGTAGATCTCCACCCGAACGTCAGCGCCTGGAACCTCAGGAAGCACTTTCCGATAGGCAGATCGGAACTCTTCCCCGAAGCCGCCGAACAGTTGGGTCATGGCCAGATCGACTTCCCGATCAGCCCACCAACTGGCGGGATCAAAAATGCTTCCCCGTCCATCCGCGAGGCTGGCGGCATTCCCACCCCATAGATCGCCATGCACCAACGCAGGACGCGGTTGATGCTCATTCAGGTGCTCTGCAAGGCGATACAACAACGGGTCCAAGTCGATTGAAGCTTGATTCAACCAATCAAGGGCCTCGAGTTGGGGGCGCAGCCTCAACTCCACAAATGCAGATCCCCAATCACCCCGCCAACCACCTGGCTGGGGACCAGCACCGATGAAGCCATCACGGTGCCAGCCGAAACGTGCTGGGCTGGATGCCATGGACGACTGGTGCAGCAGTGCCAAACCCCGGCCGAGGGCTGCTTGGTCGCTGCCACGACAATCCAACCAAGGCAACAGCAGCACCGCACCATGGGGCAGTGCTGCCAGAGCCAAGGGCTGCGGGACAACCAAAAACGTGTTGTCTGCATGGGCACGCAAGGCCTCAAGGGCCTCCACCTCCACCTCAAACAGGGGCAGCGCGCTTAAGCCGCCGCTTTTGGCAAACAACACCTGGCCATTACTGAGACGCAGTTTCCAGGCCTGATGAATGCAACCGCCACCCACGGGCGAGACATCAGCGATGTCAGCCCCCGCCAACGGACCACCCTCCGCTGTGAGTTCGAGGCGCAGTTCGCTGTTCATCCTCATCAGGCCCCCTCTCTTGCCAGCATGGCTCGATTCTTCAGAGCGTCGTGAGCGATTCCAGCGTGATCGTGGTGGGCGGTGGCATCGCAGGCTTAACCGCAGCGGCACTGCTGGCCCGCGATGGCGTCAAGGTCTCCCTGTTGGAAGCGCACCACCAAACAGGGGGATGTGCCGGAACATTCCGTCGCCGTGAATGGGTGTTCGATGTTGGGGCGACCCAGGTCGCCGGTCTGGAGCCGGGGGGCAGTCATGCACGACTGCTGCAGCATCTGAACGTGCCTCTTCCCGCAGCGGAGATTTTGAACCCCGGGTGTGTGGTGGACCTGGGCGATGGCTCACCTCCCATTCCCCTTTGGCATGACCCGGAAGCGTGGGCCGCTGAACGGGAGCATCAGTTTCCTGGCAGCAAACCTTTCTGGAGCCTTTGCCATCAGTTGCATTCGAGCAACTGGCAGTTCGCCAACAAGGATCCCGTGGTGACACCGCGTTCCCTCTGGGATCTCGGCACCATGCTGCGGGCCCTGCGTCCCGCGACGCTGGCATCGGGACTGTTCACCGGACTCACCATCGCCGATCTGTTGCAGCTTTGTGGGTGCGGTCAAGATCAACGACTCCGGCGCTTTCTCGACCTCCAGCTGAAGCTGTACTCCCAGGAGCCGGCCAATCGCACCGCCGCTCTCTACGGCGCCACAGTCCTACAGATGGCTCAAGCGCCACTGGGTCTCTGGCATCTGGAGGGATCGATGCAGGTGCTGAGCGACCAGCTGGTGGCCGCCATTAAGCGCGACGGCGGGAACGTGCTTCTGAAGCATCGGGTCACCAAACTGCAGCCCTGCTCATCCGGTTGGCAAGTGCATGTCACCACGGCCGGAGACGAGCACAAACAACTCAACAGTCGCGATGTGGTCTGCAGCCTTCCCCCCCAGTGCCTGCTGAAACTGATCGATCTGAATCAGCTGCCCAAGGGATATCGAAGGCGTCTAGAAAACCTGCATGAACCGAGTGGTGCGCTGGTTCTCTACGGAGCGGTATCTCGTGATGCCCTGCCCGATCCCTGCCCAGGCCATCTCCAGCGCGGCTGCGCATCCCCGGGATCCCTATTTGTCTCTGTCAGCCGCGACGGCGACGGGCGCGCGCCCCGGGGACAGGCCACCTTGATCGCCAGCGTGTTCACCCCAACGGGTGACTGGTGCCGCTTGCCGGAGCCGGACTATCAGCAGCGAAAGCAAGAAATGATGACCCTGATCCAAGCAGAACTGAACAGCTGGCTCAACCTTCGGGAGGATGCCTGGTTGCACGCTGAGCTGGCAACGCCACGGGGCTTCGCCGGCTGGACGGGTCGTCCCAATGGAATGGTGGGGGGACTCGGGCAGCATCCCAGCCGGTTTGGCCCCTTTGGCCTGGCAGGACGAACGCCCATGCCAGGTTTTTGGCTCTGCGGCGACAGCCTTCACCCAGGCGAGGGCACAGCAGGGGTCAGCCTGTCTGCCCTCAATGCCTGCCGTCAGCTCATGGCGGAACGGGGACAGCCCCTCAGCTTTCGGAGCTGACCTCACCAGGTGCCCTCAAAAAATCTGGGCGCAGGGTTTGCGTTCGGAGCAATTCCAACTCCAATTGAGACCAGTTTTGCTGGAGAACGGCATCTTCAAGCTGCTCGAGGCTCCAGCGGTACGCCGCCAATCCGCGCAACACCGCATCTCGATTGGTGGAGGCCATCGCGACCCCCAACTGCGGATTCCCTCCACCCACGCGACTGGTATCGGCAAAGCCGCTGGAGGCCAGCACCATCGCCAGCTGCCGGATTTCCGGATCCCGCTCATCGCCCACCGCACGCAGCAGTGCGGCACTGACCAGCACCGGCATGTGCGAAATCAAAGCTACGGCCTGGTCGTGTTGAGAGGCGGTGGACGTCAGCCAATGTCCACCCACGCTGAGGGCAAGATCACGAACCTGGTCCAGGGCGATGGGATCCGTTTGAGCATCCGGAGTTGCGATCCAGGGGCGGCCTCGGAACAGATTCAGCACACCGGCATCGACCCCCGCCTGGGCCGTACCCGCCATGGGGTGACTCGCCACAAAGCGGGGATGCCGTTGGCGCCAAGCCTCCAAAACGGGCTGTTTAACCGAACCGACATCGGTCACCACCGCTGATTCAGGCAGGGCGGCCACCAACTCATCAGGTGGGTTCAGCAATAAGGGAATCGGCAAGGCCAGGATCACCACATCGCAATCCGCGAGGCAGCGCGGATCCGTCGACACCGTTCCCACCAGCCTTCGGGCCATGGCACGATCCGCCGTGATCTGACGATGCACGAGACCCTGCACCGTCCAACCTTGCGCCTGGAGATCGAGACCGAGGGATCCCCCAATCAATCCAAGGCCAACGATCCCCACCCTTCCCGGTTGCACCGCCATCACTCCTGCAGGGTCGTAAAGCCATGTTGATGGATGGATTGCCATGAACCAATCACAGAGGGAGCCCTGCTTAGGGTTTGACGATGTTGGAAGCCCAGGCCCACCATCAGATCAAAACCCTGCTCCGCCAGGAGGAATCGGATTGGCCCCACCACCTGACCCTGAGCCGGTTGGTGGCCAGAAGCCTGAGGCGCCGCGATACAACGCTCGTCCAACTCCCCCCCAGCAGCAGCGAACGTTGGTGGCTCGGTCTTCTTGTACCGCTTTGTCTGGCTCCCGAAGCTGGGGCTCTTGTGTTGACGGCCCCCCAGCGTCGGCGCCTGCTCCAATTGGAATTGCCCCGTTTACGGAACCAGGGCCTACGCCTTCCCTGTTGGCAAGGGACAACCCCACCTGAGGGGCCACAGCTCTGGTTGATGGATGTTGCAGAGCTGATTCAGGCCCATCGGGACGGGCACTTGGGCACGCGACAACTGCTGATCCCGGAGATGGATCAGTTGAGCCGTCGAATGCGCAACGCCCTCACGTTTGAGATCACTCCCCATCACTGGGACGAGCTTCGCCAAGCCTGCCCACAGGCTGAAGCCGGGTTGATGGAGCTGCATGACCGGATGAGCCGACAGCTGTTCGCTGGAGCCACGCGACCAGGGGGCGCGGTGCGACTCGAGGGATCAGCAGGGCAAGCGCTGCGTGACCTCCTCCAGCTGATGCCATCGAGCCCTGAGCCCTGGGACAAGCTCCGAAAGATCAACCCGGCGGACTGGACGGAGTGGGCTGAACTCGATCACCGGTTGCTCCAATGGCGCTGGCAGCTGGCCCCCTTGGAACCCCTTCAACTTCTGCGGGGGGTTCTGCATGATCACCCCTGCCTGATGTTTAGCAGCAATGGAGATAACGCAAGGCTGGATCTGGAGTTTGAGCAGGCGGGGGTGGTCCCCGACGTCCGCGCAACACTGCGCGAACGGGAGCTCAATGAACCCCTCCCTCTCTATGCCCCCCGCCGCCAGCCGCTGCCGAACACACGGATCTATTCCCAACATCTCCTTGAGGAGAGCAGACGGCTCATCCTTGGTCAGGCGGGAATGACCATCCTGCTGATCAATGACGACCAACTACGGCGACAGCTCACCAGCTCCCTGGCTGCCGAATTCGGACGCCGTGTGGACCATGAATCGACTGCACCCGAAAGCAATGGTGTGGTGACCTGCAGCTGGGACTGGTGGCTTGAGCATCAGGAGCATCTCCCATCTCCAGCGCAGCTGATTATCGGCATGCTTCCCCTCGCCAGCCTGGACAATCCACTCACCTCAGCAAGGGTGGAACGCATGAAACAACAGGGCGAAGACTGGTTCCGCACCCTGCTTTTGCCGGAAGCATTGAGCTTGATTCCAGCAGCCATTGCACCACTGCGACGCAGCGGTGGACGCCTAGCCATCCTTGATGGTCGTCTCCGAGGGCGCAGTTGGGGTGATCAGGTGCTGCATCGGCTTGAGCCTTGGATTCCACTGCAGCGACTGCTGCCGGACTGAACAACGCCTAACCTCCGTTCAACGCGCAGAAGTGCATGGGAGAAGCACGCCGCCGAGCTGCACAGGGCATGCCCCCTCGTCAGCCCAAGGCCAACACAAAAGCACCGGATACATCGCCGCGAGTGGTGTCCTGGCTTCCTCTGACGCGCAATCAGACACAGCAGTTCATGGCGGTGACCACACGCGGCGCCTGGATCGGCATCGGAGCCATGGTGGTCCTATGGATCACGGTGCGATTCATCGGACCCGCCGCAGGCTGGTGGACGCTCTCGGATACCCCCTGATCGGCCAGCCGGACCAAACACGCGAAAACGAAAGAAAACTTTTAGGATTGGTCTCACTGGAGACTCAATCATGTTTCCGCGTTTAGCCGAGCATTACAGGTCTGTCGTCGAAGACTTGGTGATGAGCCTGCAGGCCCTCGCCGGCAGCCTCGAAACTGCCGGCGTCACAGCCACCTGTTACTCCTGCGGCGACGGTCGCGATGGCCATGGCGCGTCTTTTGTGGCTGACATCGGCGATGGTCACATCGTGCGCTTTCTTGTCTCCGATTTCGGCATCAGCTGGGTGGAATCCCGCAATGGCCGAGAACTCGTGAAATTGGAGGGAGCTGAAGCCATCCAGGAACTACACCGAATGGCTGAACTGGCTCAGCAGGGCCAGGTCTGCGGCAAGCAGTCACTGACCCAAGCCGGCTGAGATCAAGCAGCTGCTTCCGGAGCCTTACCCGGAGTCGACTTATCGACAGTCGCCTTCGCAGCAGCCGCCAGGGGCCGCATGGAATTCGACTTCACTTCCGAACCTTCCGTCAGCTTTTGACGCACGAGCGTCTCAATCGTGGCCGTCGATTCCGGGTTCTCCTCCATCCAGGTGATGGTGTTGTCGCGACCCTGCCCGATGTTGTCTCCCTCGTAGCTGTACCAAGCGCCCTTGCGCACAACCACACCTGTCTCTTCGGCGAGATCGAGCAGACAGCCCAGGGTGCTGATGCCGCGGCCAAAAAGAATGTCGAATTCAGCAATGCGGAAGGGTGGCGCCACCTTGTTTTTCGCCACTTTCACTTTGGCCCTGATCCCGAATTCCTCCGTCCCCTTCTTGAGCGTCTGAATCCGACGGATGTCGAGGCGAACCGAGGCATAGAACTTGAGCGCATTGCCTCCAGTGGTCGTCTCTGGATTGCCGTAGGTCACACCAATCTTGAGACGCAGCTGGTTGAGGAAGATGACGGTGCAACCCGACTTGCCGATGTTGCCGGTGATCTTGCGCATGGCCTGACTCATCAGACGCGCCTGACTGCCAACCGCCAGGTCTCCCATTTCTCCCTCGATCTCGGCGCGGGGCGTGAGAGCGGCCACCGAGTCGATCACGACAAGATCAACCGCCGCCGATCGCACCAGTTGATCGACGATCTCCAGAGCCATCTCACCGGTATCGGGCTGAGAGACCAGAAGGTTCTCAACATCCACACCCAACGAAGCGGCATAAACGGGGTCCAGAGCATGCTCCGCATCCACGAAGGCCGCCACACCACCACGCTTCTGCACTTCAGCAATCGCATGCAGGGTGAGAGTGGTTTTACCGGAACTTTCTGGGCCATAAATCTCCACCACCCGGCCCTTCGGGTAACCACCACCCAGGGCAAGATCAAGGGTCAGAGCACCGGTGGAGATCGTCTCCACCCTCATGCGGGAGGCATCGCCGAGCCGCATGATCGACCCTTTACCGAAGTTGCGCTCGATCTGACCAAGGACCAGGTTTAGCGCCTTGTCTTTCTCGCCGGAGGAGCGGGGGTCGGAAGCACTGGATTTCATATCTGCAGGCATGGAAGAGACCTGAAACTAAGGAACGAGAGATCCAATGCCACAGAAGCGCCGAATCGTCTCAGGTAGTACAAGCGTACCGTAGCGAATCAGGGCCATTGCGCCAGGGGGGCCCGGAAACGATCCGGATGGAGCAACGCAATCCCGGGAGGAAGATTGTTCTGATCCTGGGGGCGAAGATAGCCCCAACTCACCAGGAAGCAGGGCAGTCGTTCCAATCCTGGCGTGGACCGCACAGCCTCCAGCGTCGCCCGACGGTCTTCAACGAAGCCACACAACGTTCGCTGCTGCTGAAGCCGAAGCAAAACCTGGGGCTTCGCTCCAGCTTCGCGACCGTCCAAACGCCAGGGATGCAGGCCAAGACTGTTCAGCAGCTCAGCGGTAAAGGCCTGGGTCTTGGTGGTCAGGACAGCCCAGTCCACGCCCTCAGCCTCAAGCTGGCGGAGCCTTGCCACCAACCCTGGGAAGGGCCGATGCAACGCCAACCAAGCGGAGCGGTTCTGCCGAACAGATTCATCACGGGACGCATCCAGGGCGGCTTGCAGCTGCTCCGGCTCCCATCCGTGACGCTGTAAAGCGAGCGCCTGGGCTTCAGCGTAGGACTGCATCCAAACCTGGGGATCCAGAACAGGCAGCTCAGCAGCCAGCAACACCATCTCCCAACCGTGATGCACCCATGGGCGCAGCCGACGGAACGCATCAGGCACCCGGTCGGGAGTCAATCCTGTCGGAGAGGCATCAAGGCGAAGACACGCATGCCAAGCACTCCACCAGTACTCGGCCATGCCATCGACGATGACCCCGTCGAAATCGAACACCAGCAAGGGTCGATGGTTCATGGACAAAAACTGGGCCGCTAGGATTCGAACCTAGGAATGGCGAGACCAAAACCCGCTGCCTTACCGCTTGGCGACGGCCCACTGAACCGGAAAAGACCACAACCTGCGGCTCACCGGAGCACTAATAGTTACTCATAGCAGCCAACCCTTCGTCAATCCACCGGGCGAATCAAGCGAAGGGCGATCAGGGAGGGAAGACCCGCAAACGCGACTGTTCGGCTTGACCGAAAACATCACTACGCAGTTGGTAACGACTGACAAGATCCGCCTGCATGCGAAGCACGCGTTCCGTTCGCGGCAACAACTCCACGGGCCTGCCTTGCGGCATCACCACTTGTTCCACTGCAAGCCGGCATTCCTCAAGAGCAGCCAATTCATCGTCCTTTGACGCCCGATCGGGAGCGATGGCATCCGCAGCCGTTTCACTTGCCCGACGACTCAAGAGGCGAGCCATAGCACGGGTCACCTGGGGCAGGGTGTCGGACTTGATCACCAGGATTGGAATCCCAAGATCCCTAGCCTGACGCCTCAGAGACGGTTGGCGGCTGAGTCCCAGCCGAATGCTCAACACAACATCCGCCTCACTTAAATCGTCCACCACCCGCGCAGTCCAGCCGTGAGAACGAATGGTTTCGTCCACAAGCCGGGGGGTGATCCCACAACAGAGAACCTGCAAAACGTCGGTGTTCTCAGGAGGGGCAGGAGGAGATGCTTCTGCTGCACTGGTCTGAGGCACAGACACAGGAACAGAGACAGGCCGTCCAGCTGCCGGTCGAGGAGAAGGAGGGCTTAGCAAACCCGACGACTGCGGGGGATCGACAAGCTGAACACCACCCTCAGCAGTCAGCTCGCGCTCCTGAACTCTGGGCTGCAGGCCCCTGAGCAACTGGTCCACCGTGGCAGCAACGTCGGTATGCACGGCCCAGCGGTGTCGACTGTGCATTTCAACCGCAACCGGAAAAGTTGGGTCAGCCGCGCGCTCGAGCACCGTCTTCTGACTGCGCCGCCGCCGGGCCTCCTCATCCCCAAGGGTGACCGCCTGAATTCCACCCACCAGATCACTAAGGGTGGGGTTCTTGATCAGGTTCGCCAGGGCATTGCCATGAGCGGTGGCGACCAGCACCACGCCACGCTCAGCAATGGTGCGCGCCGCCTGCGCCTCCAGCTCGGTGCCGATCTCATCGATCACGATGACTTCAGGCATGTGGTTTTCCACCGCCTCGATCATGGTTTGGTGCTGCAGTTCAGGCCTGGCCACCTGCATGCGGCGGGCCTTGCCAATCGCGGGATGCGGGATGTCGCCATCACCCGCGATCTCATTGCTCGTGTCAATCACCACAACGCGCCGCTCCAACTCATCAGCGAGCACCCGGGCGATCTCCCGCAATGCCGTTGTCTTGCCGACACCCGGGCGCCCCATCAACAGCAGGGACTGCCCTCCATCCAAAAGATCCCGCACCATGGCAACGGTGCCGAACACGGCACGCCCCACCCTGCAGGTCAGACCAACCACCTCACCCTGGCGGTTGCGGATCGCGCTGATCCGGTGAAGGGTCCTTTCAATCCCTGCTCGGTTATCGCCTCCGAACTGACCAATCCTGGCCACCACCGCCGCAAGGTCCTCCCGAGACAAGGGCGTGGAGCCCAGTGCCAAGGCACGACCTGGATAACGCGCTTCCGGGAGTCGACCGAGATCGAGCACCACCTCAAGCAACTGCTGTCGAGCCTCCTCCTCCCGCAACTGCTCCTGCACGGCATCCGGCAGAAGTTCGAGAAGGCGATCCAGATCGTCGGTGACCCGTTGCGTGCCCATGGGATCTGCGCGTTTCAGCCTTCTAGCAAGAGCGGCGCAGCCATGGAGTAACCAATGGACGCGCAAGGGAGAGGGCACGCTCCCAACCCTCGGGCCATTGCCACAGGGCAGATCCACGGGTTTGCGCCTCATTGAGCACGGGCATCAGCAAGCGACGCGCCACACCACCAAAGGCAATGCCAGCCGGCCGTTCCGTCGAATGCAAGAGATCCACCGTTGCGGCATTGGTTCCACCGGCAAGCTGCAGCGGACCAGGTGGTGCCAGAAGACGCATGGCACGCCAGAGCTGAACCGCAGCCCGCGCTGTTCCAGCCCCCACATCACCACTCATCGGCCGCCCATCCAATTGCCAGAGGGGCCTGTAACCGGCTTGCCGCAAACAGGAATGGCGATGCCACAGCAACCGAGCCAACTGATCAGCATTCACGCCATGACCCTCCAACCCGCAGCTCACGGCCAAGCGCTGCAAGGGAACGTTGTGGTGCTGAAGGCTTTGGATCAGCATCGTGGAGCCCTCCTCATGCCCAGACCCCGTGTGAATCTCCACCGCATCGGGCTGAATGGATTTCAGCAGCGTGATCACCTGCTCTGGAGCCAGTCGATGGTCGCGTTCCTCGATTAGCCCATGGGGGCAGGCCGGCAAGCAGCGACCACAGCCATAGCAACGCTGCTGGTCGATCCCAGAACCGGGCGGAATTGCTGCAGCGGGGCAAATCCTTTCGCAAGGACGCGGACAGTCCGCGGGACAGCGGTCGGCGTCGAACCAAGCCTTGCGGAAGTGAGCATCCATGCCATCGCTGAGGCTGACCATGAGCCAGGGACGATGGCCCGTGTGGGCTTCAGCCCAGTCGAGGCCACGACGGGCTGCAAGCGCGACCGCTGGATCGGCAGCCACATCAATGCAATGAACACCGACAGCCGCAAAAACAGCGGTCAGATCGGCAATGGCAGGCAAATCCTGATTGCTGGCCCCACAGATGAGCTTGACCCAGCGGCCCTGATCGAGGGCTTCCTCAGGTGTCAGGCGTTCAAATGTGTGGTCATCGGTTCCCACTTCAGGCTTCGGGCACCACCCATCTCCACGATGATGCGTAATCGGGGTTCGCGCTTGCAGAGGTCGCAAAGCGAGAGAAGTTCCGAACGCGACAGCACCTGACCCTCAAGAAGCCAGAGAGCCACAGGGGCATCACCCTCAAACAGGTCTCCGAGCTGGGGAGCCACCTCCTGCACTTCTCCCACAGCAGCACCACGACCCACGCTTTGATGACCGAGATGGGGAGGACGGATGCCGTGCTTCTGGGTGAGGAACACCTCCGGATCACCGAGTCCCCGGGCTGATGTCATGCGGGTGCGGTATCCAGCGCCTCGCAAACGACGCAGCAAGCGCGTTTCTGCACCACCCTCGAGCGGGGCCTGAACAGCCAGACAGCCATTGGCTTCGAGATCGCGGCGAAATGCCTGACCGGTGAGAAGCAGAGGCATGGCATCTACAGGGATTGGAGTGATTCTGGCAGCAGGCAGAGGGATCAGGGGAGCTGCAAGGGCGGTGGTGTAGGTTCGTTGTTTGTTCTGTGTTTCTGTGCCCGTCCGCTAGCCGGGCCTCCAGTCGACAGAACAGATTCGACGATTGCGTCGGATCTCTAGGCCAGTACGGGAGCTTTCTTCGGAAATCCCCGTCGGGAAACTGCAACAGCACACCGTGCAGATGCAAGTCCCAGCCTCGCTGCATCGTTCGCTAGCCCATTCGAATCCACTCCCTCGGGAGTTCAGCTTCGAACCACGTCTGCGTCCAATCGATCAGCACCTGACCCCATGCGGATCTCCGCCTGGTGGTTGTCCACGCTGGCGCTTCCTCCCCACCCATGTCCATCGGCATTCTCGGGAAGAAGCTGGGTATGTCCCAGTTCTTCGACGAGCAGGGCAGAGCTGTTCCGGTCACCTTGATCGAAGCCGGCCCCTGCCGCATCACCCAACTCAAAAACAACGACACTGACGGTTATTCCGCAGTGCAGATCGGCTTTGGCGAATCCCGCGAAAAGCTGATCAACAAACCCGCCCAGGGTCACCTGACCAAATCCGGTGAGGGGCTTCTTCGTCATCTGCGCGAATACCGCATCGACAGCGTTGAAGGGCTCGAACTCGGTGGATCCATCACCGTCGGCGATTTCGAAGCCGGTCAGAAGGTGGACGTCAGCGGTGACACCGTGGGCCGAGGCTTCGCTGGCTACCAAAAGCGCCACGGTTTCAGCCGGGGTCCGATGACCCACGGCTCCAAGAACCACCGCGAACCGGGTTCAACCGGTGCCGGTACAACCCCGGGCCGCATCTACCCCGGCAAGCGGATGGCCGGTCGCTACGGCGGCAAGAAGATCACCACCCGCGGTCTGACCATCCTCAAGGTGGACAGCGAGCACAATTTGCTGGTGGTGAAGGGATCCGTGCCCGGCAAACCCGGTGCGCTGCTCAACATCCGCCCGGCCGTGCGCGTGGGCGCCAAGCCCGCCAAAGGAGGTAAGTGATGGCCAGTTGTGTCGTTCGTGATTGGCAGGGCAAGGAAGCCGGCAAGGCAACCCTGGACCTGAAGGTGGCCAAGGAGACCACCGCGGTTGATCTCATGCACCGGGCTGTTCTGCGTCAGCAGGCCCATGCACGCCAAGGAACCGCCAGCACCCTCACCCGTTCAGAAGTACGTGGTGGCGGTCGCAAGCCTTACAAGCAGAAAGGAACTGGACGGGCCCGCCAGGGATCCATCCGGACTCCCCTGAAACCGGGCGGCGGCATCATCTTCGGACCCAAGCCCCGCACGTACAACCTTGCGATGAACCGCAAGGAGCGTCGTCTGGCCCTGCGCACAGCGCTGATGGCCCGCATTGACGATTTGACTGTCGTGAAGGACTTCGCTGCTTCGCTGGAAGCCCCCAAAACCCGTGAGATCACGGATGCTTTGGGACGCCTCGGTGTCGCTGCCGGTTCCAAGGTGCTCATCGTTCTGACGAACCCCTCCGATGTTGTTCGCCGCTCCGTGCGCAACCTGGAGAAAGTCAAGTTGATCTCCGCGGATCAGCTGAACGTCTTCGACCTGCTCCATGCCAATGCTTTGGTGCTGGGCGAGGAAGCTCTCGCAACCATCCAGGAGGTCTACGGCGATGACTGAACGTTTCCAAGCCCGCCTGGCGGATGTGATCCGCCGTCCCTTGATTACCGAGAAGGCCACACGAGCCCTCGAAATCAACCAGTACACCTTCGAGGTGGACCACCGCGCCGCAAAACCCGACATCAAGGCCGCCGTTGAGCAGCTCTTCGATGTGAAGGTCACCGGCATCAGCACCATGAATCCCCCTCGACGCTCGCGTCGGATGGGGCGCTTCGCTGGCAAACGTGCCCAAGTGAAGAAAGCCGTGGTGCGCCTTGCGGAGGGCAACTCGATCCAACTCTTCCCTGAGTCCTGAGGGGTCTGAATCGTCATGGCAATCCGTAATTTCCGCCCCTACACCCCCGGTACCCGCACCCGGGTGGTCACTGATTTCAGTGAGATCACCAGCCGCAAACCTGAGCGGACCCTGGTGGTGGCTAAACACCGCCGCAAGGGCCGCAACAACCGCGGTGTGATCACCTGCCGCCACCGCGGTGGCGGTCACAAACGCCTCTACCGCGTGGTGGATTTCCGTCGCAACAAGCACGGTGTCTCCGCCAAGGTTGCGGCAATCCACTACGACCCGCACCGCAACGCACGCCTGGCACTGCTCTTCTATGCCGATGGCGAGAAGCGCTACATCCTGGCTCCCGCAGGAGTGCAGGTCGGCCAGACCGTGGTCTCCGGCCCTGATGTCCCGATTGAGAACGGCAACGCCATGCCGCTTTCAGCGGTGCCTCTTGGTTCCAGCGTCCACTGCGTCGAGCTCTACGCCGGCCGCGGCGGCCAGATGGTCCGTACCGCTGGTGCCAGCGCCCAGGTGATGGCGAAGGAAGGCGACTACGTCGCTCTCAAACTGCCCTCCACCGAAGTTCGGCTGGTGCGCCGCGAGTGCTACGCCACCCTCGGCGAGGTCGGCAACTCCGAGATGCGCAACACCAGCCTGGGCAAGGCTGGACGTCGCCGCTGGTTGGGTCGTCGTCCTCAGGTTCGAGGCAGTGTGATGAACCCCTGCGATCACCCCCACGGTGGTGGTGAGGGTCGTGCACCAATCGGCCGTTCCGGTCCGGTGACTCCCTGGGGCAAACCCGCCCTCGGTCTCAAGACCCGCAAGCGGAACAAGCCCAGCAACCAATACGTGCTCCGGAAGCGTCGCAAGACCTCCAAGCGGAGCCGTGGCGGACGCGATTCCTGATGCAAACCATCACTTTGCCGCTTGCTTAAACCGTTATGGGACGTTCACTCAAAAAAGGTCCGTTTATTGCCGACAGCCTGCTTCGCAAGGTTGAAAAGCAGAACGACAACGACGACAAGTCCGTGATCAAGACCTGGTCACGGGCCTCCACGATCCTGCCGATGATGATTGGCCACACGATCGCGGTACACAACGGCCGCACCCACGTGCCGGTGTTCATCACCGAGCAAATGGTCGGTCACAAGCTGGGGGAGTTTGCTCCCACCCGCACCTTCAAGGGCCACATCAGAGACAAGAAAGGAGGCCGCTAATCCATGACATCGTCTACCCCAACGGCACCCATTGCCCAAGCTCACGGACGCTTCATCCGAGGCTCCGTTTCGAAGGTGCGCCGTGTGCTTGACCAGATCCGTGGCCGCACTTACCGCGACGCACTGATCATGCTCGAGTTCATGCCTTACCGCTCCACCGGACCCATCACCAAGGTGCTCCGGTCTGCAGTGGCCAACGCTGAGCACAATCTCGGTCTCGATCCCTCATCTCTGGTGATCGCGAGCGCGAGCGCTGACATGGGCCCCTCCATGAAGCGCTATCGCCCCCGCGCCCAGGGCCGGGCCTTCCAGATCAAGAAACAGACCTGCCACATCAGCATTGCTGTGGCGGCTCAGACCGATTCCTGACCCCCGAGGACTCTGACCCAATGGGACACAAAATCCACCCAACCGGTCTGCGCCTGGGGATCACCCAGGAACACCGGTCACGCTGGTACGCCTCCAGCAAGAGTTATCCGGCCCTCCTTCAAGAGGACGATCGGATTCGCAAGTTCATCCATAAGAAGTACGGCTCGGCAGGCATCAGCGATGTGCTGATCGCCCGCAAGGCCGATCAATTGGAAGTTGAACTCAAGACCGCACGCCCCGGTGTGCTGGTCGGCCGTCAAGGCAGCGGTATCGAAGAACTTCGCTCCGGCATTCAGAAGACCGTCGGCGACTCCAGTCGTCAGGTGCGGATCAATGTTGTCGAGGTCGAACGCGTCGACGGTGATGCCTTCCTCCTGGCCGAGTACATCGCCCAGCAGCTGGAAAAGCGTGTGGCCTTCCGCCGCACCATCCGCATGGCTGTGCAGCGCGCCCAGCGTGCCGGCGTACTGGGTCTCAAAATCCAGGTTTCCGGTCGCCTGAACGGTGCTGAGATTGCTCGGACGGAGTGGACCCGTGAGGGTCGAGTTCCCCTGCACACCCTGCGTGCTGACATCGACTACGCCACCAAAGTGGCTAGTACGACCTACGGCGTGCTTGGCATCAAGGTGTGGGTGTTCAAGGGCGAGGTGCTGAGCGAACAGGCTCAGCCCATGCCGGTGGGTGCCGCCCCCCGGCGCCGGGCCAGCCGTCGGCCCCAACAGTTCGAAGACCGCTCCAACGAGGGTTGAACAGGAGGCCTGAACCATGCTGAGTCCAAAACGCGTCAAATTCCGTAAGCAGCAGCGAGGCCGCATGCGCGGCGTCGCCACCCGGGGCAACACCATTGCCTTCGGACAGTTCGCGCTGCAGGCACAGGAATGTGGCTGGATCACCTCGCGCCAGATCGAGGCCAGCCGTCGTGCCATGACCCGCTACGTCAAGCGTGGCGGAAAAATCTGGATCCGGATCTTCCCCGACAAGCCAGTCACCATGCGCGCTGCCGAAACCCGGATGGGTTCCGGTAAGGGCAACCCAGAATTCTGGGTGGCGGTGATCAAGCCCGGCCGGATCTTGTTCGAGATGGGCGGTGATGAAATCACCCCCGAAATCGCCAAGGAAGCCATGCGCCTCGCGCAATACAAGCTTCCCGTGAAGACCAAGTTCATCCAGCTGGATGAGCAGGAGAAGCCAGCTGGTGCCAAGGCCCCGGCAGCTTCTGAAGCCGTCACCGTGGAGTCCTGACCATGGCCCGTCCCAACGCCGCAGATGTGCGCAGCCTCTCCGATTCGGACATCACCGAACAGATCGACGGCCTCCGCCGCGAACTGTTCCAACTCCGTTTCCAGCAGGCCACGCGCCAGCTCGCCAACACGCACCGTTTCAAAGAGGTCCGCATCAAGCTGGCCCAGCTGCTGACGGTGCAGTCGGAGCGCCAGCGCTCCACCGCCTCCTGATCCCCCCTCCGTAACCATGGCAGTCAAGGAAAGGGTCGGCACCGTCGTCAGCGACAAGATGGAGAAAACGGTGGTGGTCGCGGTGGAAAGCCGCTTCCCTCACCCCATCTATCAAAAGACGGTCAGCCGTACCACCCGCTACAAGGCTCACGACGAAGACAACACCTGTCGCGTCGGAGACCGCGTTCGTATCACTGAAACCCGTCCCATGAGCCGCCAAAAGCGGTGGGCCATTGCCGAGGTTCTCAGCCACAGCCCCAAGGCTGCAGCTGAGGAAGCCAGCAAGGCTGAAGCTCAGGAGGTGAAGCAGTGATCCAGCAGGAGTCCTATCTCACCGTTGCCGACAACAGTGGCGCCAAGCGCATCCAGTGCATTCGCGTCCTCGGCACCAACCGTCGCTATGCCCACGTGGGCGACGTGATCGTTGCCGCGGTAAAGGATGCCGCCCCCAACATGGGCGTCAAGAAATCCGACGTTGTCAAGGCTGTCGTGGTGCGCACCAAAGCCACCATGCGCCGTGAAACCGGCAACTCGATCCGGTTTGACGACAACGCCGCCGTGCTCATTAACGACGACAAGAACCCAAAAGGCACCCGCGTCTTCGGACCGGTGGCCCGTGAGCTGCGCGAGCGCAGCTTCACCAAAATCGTGTCCCTCGCTCCGGAGGTGATCTGACCATGGCGACTGCAACCACCAAGGCCAAGGCCACCGAGCGCATCAAAATGCGCATCCGCAAGGGCGACACCGTCCAGGTGATCGCCGGCAAGGACAAGGGCAAGACCGGTGCCGTTCTGCGCACCCTGCCCAACGAGAACCGTGTCGTCGTGGAAGGGGTGAACATGCGCACCCGCCACGAAAAGCCCACCCAGGAGGGCGAGACCGGCCGCATCGTGACCGAGGAAGCATCCCTGCATGCCTCCAACGTGATGCTTTATTCGACCGCCAAAAAGGTGGCAAGCCGCGTTGAAATCGTCGTCGAGAAGGACGGCACCAAAAAACGCCGGCTGAAGAAAACCGGTGAAGTCCTCGACTGATCCCGACTTCTGACCACGTCCAGAAGCACCCCAACCCGTTATGTCACTCAAGAAGCGCTACAGGGAGACCATTCAGCCCAAGCTGAAGAAGGATCTCTCCCTCAACAACATCCATGAAGTCCCCAAGGTGGTGAAAGTCACCGTGAACCGGGGTCTCGGCGAAGCCGCCGCCAACGCCAAGTCCCTCGAGGCTTCGGTCAATGAGCTGGCGCAGATCACCGGCCAGAAGGTCCTGGTGACCCGTGCAAAGAAGGCCATCGCCGGCTTCAAGATTCGGCAGGGCATGCCGATCGGCTGTGCCGTCACCCTCCGTGGTGATCGGATGTACGCCTTCCTCGAGCGCCTGATCAACCTGGCGCTGCCTCGCATCCGCGACTTCCGCGGGGTCAGCCCCAAGAGTTTCGATGGGCGCGGCAACTACACCCTTGGGGTGCGCGAACAGATCATTTTCCCTGAGATCTCCTTCGACAAGATCGATGCAATCCGGGGCATGGACATCACCATCGTGACCACCGCCCGTTCGGACGAAGAGGGCCGGGCCCTCCTCAGCGAGATGGGAATGCCGTTCCAGAGCAACTGAGCCCTCCCCGTCGACACCTATGGCCAACCACGACCCCATTTCCGACATGCTCACCCGCATTCGCAATGCGAGTGAGAAACGTCACGAAACCACCAAGATCCCCGCTTCGCGGATGACTCGCAGCATCGCCAAGGTGCTGCAGCAGGAGGGCTTCATCTCCGAAATCAGCGAGCAGGGTGAAGGCATTCGCACCGAACTGGTGCTCGCCCTCAAGTACAGCGGCAAGCACAGGCTGCCCACCATCCGCTCGATGCAGCGGGTCAGCAAGCCCGGTCTCCGCATCTACAAAAACACTCGCGGCCTGCCCAAAGTCCTCGGAGGACTGGGCGTGGCGATCATCTCCACCTCCAAGGGTGTGATGAGCGACCGCGACGCCCGCCGTGAGGGCGTCGGTGGCGAAGTGCTCTGTTACGTCTACTGATCCGGAGCTGAACCATGTCACGAATCGGCAAAAACCCCGTTCCCGTCCCTGAGAAGGTCACGGTTTCCCTCGACGGACTCACCGTCAAGGTGAAAGGACCCAAGGGTGAACTGGAACGCACCCTTCCTGAAGGCGTCAGCGTCAGTCAGGACAACGACTCCATCGTGGTCTCACCCACGAGCACCAAGCGCATCTCCCGAGAGCGCCACGGCCTGAGCCGAACCCTGGTCGCCAACATGATCGAAGGGGTCAGCAACGGCTACAGCAAAGCTTTGGAGATCGTCGGCGTGGGCTCCCGTGCCCAGGTCAAAGGCAAAACCCTCGTGGTAAGTGCTGGCTACAGCCACCCCGTGGAGCTGGAGGCCCCTGAAGGCATCACCTTCAAGGTGGAAAACAACACCAGGGTGATCGTCTCCGGCATCGACAAGGAGCTGGTGGGCAACGAAGCCGCAAAGGTCCGCGCCGTCCGTCCCCCCGAGCCCTACAAGGGCAAGGGCATCAAGTACGAGGGCGAGCACATCCTGCGCAAGGCGGGCAAGTCCGGCAAGAAATAAGCCTTGTCCTGACGTTCCTTCCTTTCACCCACCATGTCCAAACTTTCCCGCAAACAACAGACGCAGAAACGCCACCGGCGTCTGCGCCGCCACATCACTGGCACCCCAGACCGTCCGCGGCTGGCAGTGTTCCGTTCCAACAATCACATCTACGCCCAAGTCATCGACGACGCGGCCCAGAGCACTCTCTGCTCTGCGTCCACCGTCGACAAAGAGCTGCGTACCGGTCTCAAGGCTCCTGCTGGTAGCTGCGACGCCTCCGTCGCCGTTGGCGAACTGGTGGCCAAGCGAGCCATTGCCAAAGGCATCCAGCAGGTGGTGTTCGACCGTGGCGGCAATCTGTACCACGGCCGGATTAAAGCCCTTGCCGACGCCGCCCGGGAAGCGGGCCTTCAGTTCTGATTCCTGCTTAACCCATGACAGATTCCTCCCCCCAATCCAATCCCAACGCCGTACCGGGTGCGGCCGACGTTCCAGCGGCCGCCGAAGGGCAGCAGCAACAGGAGCAACGCCGTGGTCGTGGCGACCGTGATGGTCGTCGTGGAGACCGTCGCGGCGGTCGCCGCGGCCAAGAGCGCGACTCCGAATGGCAGGAGCGTGTGGTGCAAATCCGCCGCGTCTCCAAGACCGTGAAAGGCGGCAAAAAGATGAGCTTCCGCGCCATCGTCGTCGTCGGCAACGAAAAAGGCCAAGTCGGCGTTGGTGTCGGCAAAGCTGGTGATGTGATCGGCGCCGTCCGCAAGGGTGTTGCCGACGGCAAAAAGCACCTCGTCAAAGTGCCATTGACCCGTCACAACTCCATCCCGACCCTCTCCAATGGTCGCGATGGTGCAGCAAGCGTGCTTATTCGCCCTGCAGCCCCTGGTACTGGTGTGATCGCCGGCGGATCCATCCGCACGGTGCTCGAACTCGCCGGCATCAAAAATGTCTTGGCCAAGCGCCTGGGCAGCAAGACACCCCTGAACAATGCCCGGGCTGCCATGGTGGCCCTGTCGCTTCTCCGCACCCACAAGGAGACGGCCAAGGAACGGGGAATCTCCCTCGAGCAGATCTACTCCTGATTCCCGATGACTCTCCGACTCGATTCCCTCAAATCCAATAAGGGCGCTCGTCGCCGCAAACTGCGCAAAGGTCGCGGCATCGCCGCAGGTCAGGGTGCCAGCTGCGGCTTCGGTATGCGCGGTCAAAAGTCCCGCTCTGGCCGCCCCACTCGTCCAGGCTTCGAAGGTGGCCAGATGCCTCTGTACCGCCGGGTACCGAAGCTGAAGCACTTCCCCCTGGTGAATCCCAAGCACTTCACTGTGCTCAATGTCTCGGCATTGAACAACGTGAAGGAGGGCAGCACCGTCAACCTGGATTCCCTGGTCAAGGACGGCATTGTGACCAGCCCCAAGCATCCGCTGAAGATGCTCGGTAATGGCGAACTGACAGCCAAAAAGCTGACAGTTCAGGCCTCAGCGTTCACCGCCTCCGCCCGCACCAAGATCGAAGCTGCAGGCGGCACCTGCGAAACCCTCGACTAAACGGGGGCTCGTCCCCCAGTCAGCCCTAGGGTCTGAGCCGTCCGCTGGATTTCGATCCACGGGCGGCTTCTTGGCTTTTCGCCCAACTTCACTTTCCTCCAGACATGCTCGTCAGTCGGGGTCGCAACCCCAACGCCTCCGAAGTGATCAGCCAGCTGATCACCAACCCTGGGCTACGCAGTCGCGTGCTCACCACGCTCGGGCTGCTGCTGTTGGTGCGTCTTGGGATCTACATCCCAATGCCAGGAATTGATCGAGAAGCGTTTAAGCAGTTCATCGATCAGGGCGGACAACTGATCGGCTTCCTGGACATCTTCACCGGTGGTGGCATTTCCACCTTGGGCATCTTTGCCCTAGGGATCCTGCCATTCATCAATGCTTCGATCATCCTCCAACTGCTAACCGCAGCTTTGCCTCAGTTGGAGGATCTGCAGAAGAATGAAGGTGAGGCAGGTCGGAGAAAGATCGCCCAGATCACCCGTTACGTCGCCTTGGGCTGGGGTCTCGTCCAGAGCGTGGTCTTCGCAATGATCCTGCGCCAGTACGCCGTGGAAGGCCTGAGCGAAGTGGTCTTTGTCGTGCAGACAGCGCTTGCCTTGGTCACCGGGTCAATGGTGGTGATGTGGCTTAGTGAAGTCATCACAGAGCGGGGCATTGGCCAAGGCGCTTCCCTTGTGATTTTCCTGAACATCGTCGCAACACTGCCTCGCACGCTTGGTGCGACGATCGAAGCCGCTCAGACCGGTGACCGCGACACCGTTCTTGGCATCGTTGTTCTGGTGCTGGTGTTCCTGGCCACGATCGTCGGAATCATCTTCGTGCAGGAGGGGGCGCGCCGGATCCCCATCGTGAGTGCAAAGCGCCAGGTGGGTGGAGCAGGCGTTCTCCCCACCCGTCAGAGCTACCTACCGCTCAAGCTGAACGCTGGTGGGGTGATGCCGATCATTTTCGCCTCGGCCCTGATTTTTCTTCCGGTCACCATCGCCAATCTGACCAAAAGCGAGTTGTTGATCCGCGCAGCCAGCGCCCTGAACCCTGGAGCCGCTAACCCCTGGCCCTATGCGCTCACATTTTTTGCGTTGATCCTGGGTTTCTCGTATTTCTACGCATCACTCACCGTTAATCCCGCTGACATTGCCACGAACCTGAAACGCGGCGGTGTCGCCATTCCAGGCGTTCGCCCCGGCAGCGCCACTGCCACATATCTCTCGGGCGTCCAAAACCGTCTCACCTTGCTTGGTGGTCTGTTCCTCGGCGCCGTCGCGATCATTCCAGCTGGCGTCGAACGCGCCACCAATGTGCAGACCTTCCAAGGCCTTGGAGCCACTTCGCTGTTGATCTTGGTTGGTGTGGCCATCGACACGGCCAAGCAAGTCCAGACCTATGTGATTTCGCAGCGCTACGAAGGGCTCGTTCGCCAGTGAGCGCTGCTGAGCAGCGCACCTTCTGTTCTCTCAACTTCACGATTACGTCACCATGAAAAATCGCTTGCTCTTTCTTGGTCCTCCTGGAGCCGGCAAAGGCACCCAGGCTGCTCGGCTGTGCGATGCCAACAGCATGAAGCACCTGTCGACGGGTGATCTGCTGCGCTCCGAAGTCGCAGCAGGCAGCGAACTGGGCAGGGAGGCTGAAGCGGTGATGAACCGTGGCGAACTGGTCAGTGACGCCCTGGTGCTGGCCATCGTGGAAAGCCAGATGAAGGCTTTAACCACAGACGGCTGGCTTCTCGATGGGTTTCCCCGCACAGTCCCCCAGGCTGAAGCGCTGGAACCACTTCTCGCCGAACTCAAGCAACCCATCCAAGCCGTGGTTCTGCTGGAGCTCGATGACGCTGTTTTGATTGAACGGCTGCTGTCGCGGGGTCGCGCCGACGACAACGAAGCTGTGATCCGCAACCGCTTGGAGGTGTACCGGGAGAAGACAGCACCTCTAATTAGCTTCTACAGCGATAAGGAGCTGCTGGTGTCCGTCCCCGCCCAGGGCTCTGTAGAGGAGATCACCAAGCGGATCGAATTAGTGCTTGATTGACCCGCATGGTAACGTTGCCGTTTGGAAATTTGGAGAGCCACGCCTCATGAAGGTGCGCAGCTCAGTCAAGAAAATGTGTGACAAATGCCGGGTGATCCGTCGCCACGGCAAGGTCATGGTCATTTGCGCCAACCCCAAGCACAAACAGCGTCAGGGCTGATCGCCCGCTGTTCTGAACATCCTCGCCTCCAGGACCTCGGAGGCATCTGTCCTTTTCAATTGAACAACCGTGGCACGGATCGCCGGCGTTGACATTCCCCGCGACAAGCGGGTTGAAGTGTCCCTCACCTATATCTACGGAGTTGGTCTCACCCGCTCGCAGGCCATTCTGGCCAAAGCCGGTGTGAGCCCTGACATCCGGGTCAAAGATCTCGAGGACGGAGATCTTCAGAAGCTCCGGAATGCCATGGAGGAATACACCATTGAAGGTGACCTGCGCCGGCAGGAAGGCATGGCCTTGAAGCGCCTGCAGGACATTGGTTGCCTTCGTGGCCGTCGCCATCGCATGAGCCTTCCCGTTCGCGGACAGCGCACCCGCACCAACGCTCGGACCCGCCGCGGCGCGCGGAAAACTGTGGCTGGCAAGAAGAAGTAAGCCCTCAACGTCCTTAACCCTGACTGCATTCGGCCATGGCAAAAACCGTCAAAAAATCCGGGCCCAAGAAGGCCAAGCGCAACGTCCCCAACGGTGTTGCTCATATCCAGAGCACCTTTAACAACACCATCGTTTCGATCACCGACACTGCCGGTGAAGTGATTTCCTGGTCGTCGGCAGGTGCGAGTGGCTTCAAAGGTGCCCGCAAAGGAACCCCTTTCGCTGCTCAAACGGCTGCCGAAGCAGCGGCCCGTCGTGCCCTCGATCAAGGGATGCGCCAAATCGAAGTTCTGGTGAGAGGTCCTGGATCAGGACGCGAGACCGCCATCCGCGCTCTCCAGGTTGCTGGTCTCGAAATCACGCTCATCCGTGACGTCACCCCCCTGCCTCATAACGGTTGCCGGCGGCCTAAGCGCCGCCGCGTCTGAACCGACCTGATTTCCGTCCGGTTTCTCCACTTACCCCGATTCAGACAGTGCTGCAGTACCAGATTGATCGCATTGAGCATCAGGTATCCGAGGATCGCGCCCAATCGGGTGTGTTCCTGATTGGTCCGCTTGAACGTGGCCAGGCCACGACCTTGGGCAACGCGCTGCGTCGCGTGCTGATGGGTGGGCTCGAAGGCAGTGCCGTGACCGCGATTCGTATTGCAGGAGTCAATCACGAATACGCCACGGTGCCTGGTGTTCGTGAGGACGTGCTCGACATCCTGTTGAACTGCAAGGAGCTCACTGTCAACAGCCGCTCTGGCGAGCTCGAGATCGGCCGCCTCGTTGTGGCTGGTCCTGCCGAAGTCAAGGCCGGCGACCTTCAGTTTTCCTCCCAGGTCCAGGTGGTCGACACCGATCGTCCGATCGCGACTGTGGCCGATGGACACAGCCTTGAGCTGGAAGTTCATGTGGAACGCGGCGTCGGCTATCGCCCGGTTGATCGTTACAACGAAGAAACCAGTGCGATTGATCTGCTCCAGATCGATGCTGTTTTCATGCCCGTAACCCGGGTCAACTTCACCATCGATGAAACCGCCGTTGCCGAAGGCGGTTCAGCACGGGAGCGCCTTCGGATTGAGATCGTCACTGACGGTTCCATTACCCCTGACGACGCCCTAGCTCAATCAGCCAATCAACTGATCGAGCTGTTCCAGCCGCTGGCCACGGTCACTCTTGTTGAGGAAGTCCCTGCTGAGCCGGAGCCTTCGGCAGAAGCACAGATTCCGCTGGAAGAGTTGAACCTTTCGGTTCGTGCCTACAACTGCCTCAAGCGCGCTCAGGTCAACTCCGTGTCTGATCTGATGGGCTTCAGCTATGAGGATCTGCTCGAGATCAAGAACTTCGGTTCTAAATCCGCTGATGAAGTGATCGAAGCCCTCGAGCGCATCGGCATCTCCATCCCCCAGAGCCGCACCTCTGCATAACTGCAGCACGGCCTGAACGTCCTTTTTCGTCTTCGTCACCGACAGAACCATGCGTCATCAATGCCGAGTTCCTCAGCTGGGACGCCCAGCTGACCAGCGCAAGGCAATGCTGCGCGCCCTGACCACCCAGCTGATTCGGGAAGGTCGGGTCACCACCACCAAGGCACGGGCCAAGGCGCTTCGCGACGAAGCCGAGCGCATGATCACCCTGGCAAAGGACGGCAGCCTCGCCTCCCGCCGCAGGGCCATGGGATACATCTACGACAAGCAGCTTGTCCACGCTTTGTTCGACAAGGCCCCCAACCGCTACAGCGATCGCAAAGGTGGTTACACCCGTATCACCCGGACTGTTCCCCGTCGTGGTGATAACGCCGAAATGGCCATCATTGAACTGGTCTGATCACACCTCACGTCAGTCCTGACGTTTGAACCTCGAACCCTCGTCTGCAGGTCCTGAGTCACCGTCCCTTCAGAGGATTGCGCTCAGTCTTCAGTACGAGGGCTCTTCGTTTTGTGGATGGCAGCGTCAAAGCAACGGTCGCAGCGTTCAGGCCGTGCTTGAGGATGCCATTGCACAGCTTGATCCGCATCGGCCTGTGCAGAGCTTCGCTGCAGGCCGAACTGACGCCGGTGTTCATGCTGCAGGCCAGGTCGTGCATTTCGACTGCAATGGTCCGATCCCGGCTCACAAATGGGCCCCCGCCTTGAACGGACGCCTCCCGAGCACGATTCGTGTGCGCGAATCCGTCGCCCGTCCGCTCGATTGGCATGCCTGTTATTCGGCCACATACCGGCGATACAGGTACACGATTTACAACGGTCGACGTCCCAACTTGTTTCTCAGTCCGTGGAGCTGGCACCGCTACCAGCACAAACTGAATGCGTCCCGCATGCGGGACGCACTGAACACGATGCTTGGCATGCACGATTTCAGTGCCTTCATGAAGGCAGGCAGCCGTCGCGCCCATGCCCGAACAACGGTGCAGGAGGTTCTCGTGGAGCGTGATGGCGATCTTCTCCGGGTCGAAATTCAGGCCAGTGGTTTCCTGTACGGCATGGTGCGACTGTTGATGGCCCAGTTGGTGGCGGTCGGCGAACAGCGTCTCAGCGTTACCGCCTTTGAGGATCGTTGGCGAGAGCGAAGACGCCACGAGGTGAAGGAGTCAGCGCCCGCATCCGGCCTCTGCCTGCTTCGTGCTGGCTATGCCGAGCCCATCTTCACAAAAGCCGGCTGGTACGATTGTCAGCCGTGGTTTTTTCTGGCTGAGAGCGATCCACCTCCGGATCCACCCTCAACGCCGGGATAAACGGGCCTCTACTCGGAGTGCTGCCCAACTCGAAGGAGCTGGAGGGCTGAAGAGTAAGCTCGATCTTTGAGCCCCGTCAGGTCCAGCTCTGGACCGACCCCCTTTGCCCAGTTCCGCTGCAACATGCGGGACATAACCGAACCGGCATGCCGGCGCGATGAACAAGACCTCTCTCCCCCCGATTGATTCGATCGACCGCCAGTGGTACGTGGTGGACGCTGAGAATCAGACCCTCGGCCGCCTTGCCACTGAGGTAGCCGCCGTGCTTCGCGGCAAGAACAACCCCAGCTTCACCCCCCATCTGGACACCGGTGATTTTGTCGTCGTTGTGAACGCCGAAAAAATCAAAGTCACCGGCAGAAAACCCCAGCAGAAGCTGTACCGCCGTCACTCCGGACGTCCCGGGGGCATGAAGGTTGAAACCTTTGAGGCTCTGCAGGAACGGATTCCAGAGCGGATTGTGGAGAAGGCCATCAAAGGCATGCTTCCTCACAACGCTCTGGGCCGCCAGATGTTCCGCAAGCTCAAGGTCTACAAGGGCACCGAGCATCCCCATGCGGCTCAGAAGCCCCAGCCTCTCCAGCTCAACCCCTCCGCATCCGCCAAATGAGCAGCAACTCCGTCGTTTACTGGGGCACTGGTCGCCGTAAGACCTCAGTCGCCCGTGTACGCCTTGTTCCTGGCAATGGAACGATCACGATCAATGGTCGTCCCGGTGACAACTATCTGAACTACAACCCCTCGTACATCGCAGCGGTCAAAGCTCCCCTGGAGACCCTTGGCCTCACTAGCGAATACGACATTCTGGTAAATGTTCACGGCGGTGGACTTACAGGTCAGTCAGGCGCCATCAAGCAGGGTGCAGCCCGCGCCCTCTGTGAGCTTTCCGCTGACAACCGCAAGCCTCTCAAGACGGAAGGTCACCTGAGCCGCGACCCCCGTGCCAAGGAACGTCGCAAGTACGGTCTCAAGAAAGCACGTAAGGCTCCTCAGTTCTCCAAGCGCTGATTTTTTACCAATGCCAAAGCCCGACATCCACCCCACCTGGTATCCCGACGCCAAGGTGATCTGCAACGGCGAAGTGGTCATGACCACTGGTGCCACCCAGCCAGAGATCCATGTCGACGTCTGGAGCGGCAACCACCCCTTCTTCACCGGCACCCAGAAGATCCTCGACACCGAGGGACGCGTGGACCGCTTCATGAAGAAGTACGGCATGGGCACCAAAAAGAAAGGTGCCGAACCAGCCCAGGCCGAGTCCAAGGCCTGAGGCTGAGCACGGGGCATGGACGCCTCGACGTTGTTTTCTCGGCTGGAAACGGCCACAGCCAGCTTCCGCAACCTCGAGCGGCAGCTGGCTGATCCTGATGTGGCCGCTGACCCAAAGCGGCTCGAATCGATCGCGCGGGAGCGATCAAGGCTTGAGCCGCTTGTGCTCGATTTTGAGGAACTGAAAAAGCTCGAGAACGAGCGGGATTCAGCACGTCAGCTGCTCAAAGACAGCCGCGGTGATGCCGCGATGGAGGAACTGGCCCAGGAGGAACTGGTCAGCCTCCAGGAAAAGCACACAACGCTGACGGAGCGACTCACCCTGGCTCTACTACCGCGGGATCCCCGCGATGAGCGCAGTGTGATGCTCGAAATTCGAGCCGGTGCAGGAGGCGATGAGGCCTGTCTCTGGGCCGGTGATCTGGCTCGGATGTACGAGCGTTACAGCCAGAAGGTGGGCTGGGCGGTGCAGCCGATGAGCTGCACGGAGGCCGACCTGGGAGGGTTTCGAGAGCTGATCCTTTCGGTGCGCGGCGACAGCGTGTACAGCCAACTGAAATTTGAAGCGGGGGTCCATCGGGTTCAACGCGTCCCGGCTACGGAATCCCAGGGGCGGGTTCACACCTCCACCGCCACTGTGGCGGTGATGCCGGAAGCCGATGCGGTGGAAGTTCAGCTTGATCCAAAGGATCTGGAGATCAGCACCGCCCGCTCGGGTGGTGCAGGGGGACAAAACGTCAACAAGGTGGAAACCGCCGTGGACCTCCTCCACAAACCCACGGGCATCCGCGTGTTCTGCACCCAGGAACGCTCCCAGTTACAGAACCGAGAACGGGCCCTGGAAATCCTCCGGGCCAAATTGCTGGAGCGGGAACAAGCTGCTGCTGCGGAACGGGAAAGCAGCAAACGACGCGCTCAGGTCGGCAGTGGAGACCGCTCCGAAAAAATCCGCACGTACAACTACAAGGACAACCGAACCACCGATCACCGGCTGGGCCGGAACTTCACGCTGGAGCCTGTGCTGGAGGGCCAATTGGAGGACCTGATCGGTGCCTGCATCGCCGAAGAACAACGTCAGAAACTCGAAGCCCTGAGCGAACAGACCGACGCCTGACGTTCAAGAACCGATGACGTATTTCGCCCATTCCTGGTGATGGCCTGAATGGATCTGACGCCGGGCCTCGAAACTGAGGCTGCTGGCCGGACGGCGCGGCGCATGGCTCAGAGGCATGGCAGCCTCCTTTGGCGTTCGGTTGCCCTTGCGCACATTGCAGCTGAGGCAGGCTGTTGTCACGTTTTCCCAGGTGTCGCCGCCTCCACGACTTCGTGGCATCACATGGTCGATCGACAACTGATCGTCACGACTGCCGCAGTACTGGCAGGTGTGGTTGTCCCGCTGGAAGAGGTTGCGACGCGTCAGGGGCAGCTGGCGGAAGGGCACCCGTACGTATTGGCGCAATCGGATCACGGTCGGCAGGTTGGTGCCCTGACGCAGTTGCCGACAGGGGTCATGTTCCAGACCTTCGGCCTTCCCCTTCAGCATCATCACCACCGCCCGCCTCCAGGTGGTGATATTGAGCGGCTCATAGGACGCATTGAGAACGAGAACCTGGCCCATGCCAGCTCACTCAATAAGCGTCATGCTATCGGCCACATGAAGCCGTCTCGGTAGCGCCGAGCACCGCCTGTGATTCCGGAGCTGAATCCACGTCAGCGCGCCTGGGTGGAAGTCTCACCTGCAGCGATTCGGGCCAATGCCAGGGCTCTCTGCCATCACCTTGGCCCTCGCACCCAGTTGATGGCGGTTGTGAAGGCCGATGGCTATGGCCATGGCGCCGAGACCGTGGCACGAGCAGCACTCCAGGGGGGAGCCACCAGCCTTGGAGTAGCCACACTCCAGGAAGGCCTCGAGCTGCGCCGGGCTGGTCTGGAGGCACCGGTGCTGTTGCTGAGCAACCTCCACGAACCGGACGACCTACACACCTGTCTGCACTGGCGATTGATGCCCACCCTGAGCAGCCTCAGCGATGCCCAGCTGTGCAACGCGCTTGCAGCCGACAGTGGCCGACGTTTCGACGTGCAGCTGAAGATCGACACCGGCATGGCACGGCTGGGCTGCTCCCTCAGCGACAGTCATCAGACCGCAGCGGGGCTTCAAAGCCTGGAACATCTGAATCTGGTGGGTATCTACAGCCATCTGGCCTGTGCAGACGAACCCGACGATTCCCTGACAAGCATCCAGCAGGATCGCTTCGTCAGCATGCTTTCGGCCGTGCCACAAGAGGGCGACAGCATCACCCGCCATCTAGCCAACTCCGCTGGAACCTTGCTCAATCGTGAGCTGCACCACGACCTCGTCCGCGTCGGCCTGGCCTTGTACGGCCATGCCCCTGCTGCCCACCTGAGCGACGTTATTCCCCTGCAACCAGCCCTGGCCGTTCGTGCCCGGGTCAGCCTCATCCGCGCAGTCCCCGCCGGAACAGGCGTCAGCTACGGCCATCGCTTCGTCACGCAGCGCCCCTCCCGACTCGCGGTGGTGGGCCTGGGCTATGCCGATGGCGTTCTGCGGTCTCTCAGCGGGCACATTCATGCCGCACATCGGAATCGCCTGCTCCCGCAGGTGGGGGCCATCACCATGGACCAGCTTCTGATTGATGCCACCGATGCACCCGAACTGAAAGAAGGCGACATCGTCACCTTGCTTGGTCGAGACGGCGACCTTGAATTGAGCCCTCAACGTTGGAGCGATCACTGCGGTTCGATTCCCTGGGAAATCCTCTGCGGTTTCAAACGACGCCTGCCCCGTGTGGAAGTCTGACCAACTGCCCAGCACTTGGTACTCTGGGTGCGCCGCTGGAGAGGTGGCTGAGTGGTTGAAAGCGGCTCCCTGCTAAGGAGTTACAGGAGGCAACTTCTGTCGAGGGTTCGAATCCCTCCCTCTCCGTTCCAAGCTCATGTGCTTAATCCACCCGCTCCTCGGAGCTGGTGAACTGGCTGAGTTGCCGTGCCAACTCCGGTAAAAGGGATGCATCCCTGGCACGATCAGGGCCCGTTGTGAACACCACCAGCAAGGTCGGTGGCTGCTGATCGGGAGCCTGAAACCAAGCCGCATCATGACGGGCCTGACTCATCCAACCGGCCTTGCTCCACAGTTGCGTTTCCTCGGGTAAGCCCTCGCCGAGGAACCCATCCACCTGGTTCTCAGGATCGGCACGCCGCTGCTGCTGATCCAGCGAGCGCTGCAACAGACCTTGCAGCCGCCGGCATGCCGGCGGCGACACCACCGCACCAGTCATGACGGCCTCCAACATCCGGGCTGTCGCGACGGTGGACAAGCCATTGCGGTTGCTGTTGTCGGCTCCATAGAAGATTTTCTCCCGGCCATAGGGACCATCTCCCCAGGTCTTCTGACAGCAATTCACCGCCTCCAGCTCTGGCCAGGCCAAGCTCTGCAGCCAGGCATTGATCAAGCGACGCTGCTGGGTCCAGAGCTCCCAGCGCTCGCCATGGAGTGCAGGGCCGCTGGTGGTGCCCGTTAGCAGATCAACCACGAGCCCAGTGGCATCGTTGCTGGAGTCGGCGATCATGTCGCGCACGGCGCGCTGCAGTTCATCACCGTCTGGGATCAGGTCGCGCTGCAACCACTGCTCAACGGCGACGGCATAAAACAGTTTGACCACGCTGGCCGGATAGAGGATCCGGTCTTGATTCCAGGAGGCGCCGCACCCCTGACCAGCCTCCGGTGCAGCATCGGTGTACCGGACCCAGGTGATCGCCAAACTGTTGCGCAGCCCTGGACGGCCGTCTGCATCGAGCGCATCGAGTGCCGTCTCAAGCCGAGCCGCCATGACGGGATCGGGACGGTAGAACGCCATAGCGATTTGATTGGGCCATGGCGACGTTAGGCACCCTGCTGGCCCCAGACCTGATTCAGACAGGTTCCAGCTGGCAGCTGTGCGAGGACGTCAATGGTTATGCGCGACCTAATGGCGAGAATCTGACCACGCAGGCCTGTCGTGGACGCCGCTTTCGCATCTTGGAGAAGCAGCGCAACAGGATCGCCGTGCAGCTGCTGGAGGATGGTTACCGCTGCTGGTTGGACCTTGAGGCTGTCCTGGGGCGAGCTGAGCAATGCTCACCCTGGAGACCGTCGCTGCTGAGCGAGTCGGAAATTGAACGGAGGCTGCCTGGCGTGCTCGCCTGGAGCGAAGCCGCCCAGCAACAGCCCAATATCTATCTGTGGGGCGGAACCACCGAGCCGGACATGGATTGTTCCGGCCTGATGCAAATGGCCTTCGCCAGCCAAGGCATTTGGATTCCGCGAGACGCCTACCAACAAGAACGGTTCTGCCAACCGATTGCTGCTCTCCCCGACGATTACAGCCTGCTGAAACCGGGAGATCTTCTGTTTTTCGGCACACGCCAGCGTTGCACCCATGTGGGGCTTCATCTGGGCGATGGCCGCTATCGCCACAGCTCAGGCCAGGCCCATGGGCGCAATGGAATCGGCATCGACAGTCTCCACAGCCGCGACCGACACCCGGTCGCTTGCCATTACCGAGCTGAATTTCGCAGCGCAGGTCGTGTGGTTCGTTGCCATGACGGATCCCATCTCTCCTGACGCTGTCAGCAGGATCGGCAGGGACCCTGCTTAAGTTGAGCGACTCGAAGCGCGACCGGCATGAGTGCACCTCTGAATCTCTCGGTGGTGGTGCCGCTGTACAACGAAGAGGAAAGCCTTCCCCATCTGGTTAACCAGCTCATCTCGGCACTGCGTCCAACCGGTGAGACATTTGAACTGGTCCTTGTCGACGATGGATCCAGCGACCGCACCGCAGAGGTGCTGGCACAAGTCAGCAGCGACGTACCTGAAGTGGTGGCCGTGCTGCTGCGCAAGAACTATGGGCAGACCGCAGCCATGGCAGCAGGGTTTGACGTTGCTGGTGGAGAGGTCATCGTCAGCCTGGATGGAGATCTTCAGAACGATCCAGCCGACATCCCAATGCTGTTGGCCAAATTGCGAGAGGGATATGACCTTGTGAGTGGCTGGCGTCATCAGCGCCAGGACGCCGCGCTTCAACGCAAATTGCCCTCCCGGATGGCCAACCGTTTGATCGGACGGGTGACCGGCGTGCGACTTCATGACTACGGCTGCTCACTGAAGGCCTATCGACGGGAGGTGCTGGCAGATATGCGGCTGTATGGAGAGCTGCATCGCTTTCTTCCCGCCCTGGCCTTCATCGAGGGCGCACGGATCACCGAAGTCAAGGTGAACCACCGTGCCCGTCAGTTCGGCAGCAGCAAGTACGGGATCGACCGCACCTTCCGGGTGTTGATGGATCTGCTCACCGTCTGGTTCATGAAGCGGTTCCTGACCCGACCGATGTATGTGTTCGGCTTCGGGGGCTTGCTCGCGATTGCCGCCAGCTTGATTGCCAGCACCTACTTACTGGCGATCAAAGTGATGGGGGGCGACATCGCCAACCGCCCTCTGCTCACGCTGGCCGTTGTCCTTGGACTCGCTGGAATTCAACTCTTCTGTTTCGGGCTCCTTGGAGAACTGCTGATCCGCACGTATCACGAAAGCCAGGGCAGGCCGATCTACCGCATCCGTGAAACGTTGCGGGGCGGTTGAGCCGCCTGAAGGGTCGGAGCCGCAGCTGGAGCACCACGGAACGGCGCGATCGCGGCGGCCGCCTGTTCCACCACGCGTGCATCACTGTCCCGCAGCGCTTGGCGCAGCAAAGGAAGCGCTGAACGATGCCCCCATCGAGCCGCCAAACGGACGGCACGCAACCGTTCCTCTGGCCCAGCCTCCATATCAGCTTTCAAGCGACGCTGCAAAGCAAGACGCTCCAGCTCGCTTGTTGGTGCCGTCCAGGACTCCAGTGACCCATCAGCGGAATCCCCATCAGAGGCTGGCTCAATCACCAGTTCCAGCTGGGCACGGTTGAGCTGGGCAACACCACTGGCATCGGTGCTGGAGAGCATCGGCTTCAGCGGTTTCCTGCGCAACCAGAGCACCACCGTGAGCAGGACGACGGCACCAGGGAGGAGAACGTTCTGCATGCGGATTGAACTTTTATGTCGCCGACGCGGCCTAAAGCAGGCCGTCAGATCGGACCTCCTTACAGTAGCTGCGAAGCTTTTGGCCTCGACATGACTGGAGATTTCGCTGCTGCCTGGCTGCCTGCGATTTTTGTGCCCATCACCGGAATCGTTTTTCCCGCAGTGTTCATCGTCCTTGTTGGTCGAGTGATCACCGCTGCCGAGTGACCGCGAACTGCGGATCGTTTCAACCCCTCAGCACTCGTAACTCATGACTGTCACTCCTGCTGCTGATCCCTGCGTCGGCAATCTTGCGACCCCCGTCAACAGCGGTTATTTCATCAAGGGACTGATCAACAACCTGCCCCTGTACCGCCCTGGGATTTCCCCGAACTTCCGTGGCCTGGAAACGGGCGCAGCTTTCGGTTATCTGCTCTTCGGACCATTCACCATCTGTGGCCCTTTGCGTGCCACCGAGTATCAGCAAACCGCCGGTCTGCTGGCCGCGATTGGTGCTGTTCACATCCTCAGCCTGCTGTTCTTGCTGTACAACCAGCCCGGCAAGCAACCCAACATCCCCCCGGCAGACGTCACGGTTGAGAATCCTCCCGCCGACCTCTTCACCCGCACAGGTTGGTCCGACTTCACCAGTGGGTTCTGGCTTGGTGGCTGCGGCGGCGCCGTTTTTGCCTGGTTCCTCTGCAACACCGTTCACGTTCAGGATCTGTTCAAGATCGCTGCTGGTGTCTGGAGCGTCGGCTGAATTCATTCACCCGAGCCCTTCACCCAAACCATTAATCCCCCGGTTGCTTGCCCCGCAGGCAATCGGGGGATTTTTCCTGCCAAGATCCACACACTTTTGAGACGTCCAGGTGCGGTCGATCTCCCAGCCGTTTCTCCGACGGCCGGTCCTTACGGTCGTCTGCAGCCTGCTGATCCTTCTGGCGGGCTGCACAGCGCTGTTCGGCCTGGGGCTCGAGGATCTTCCGCCACTCGCGCCCACCCGCGTCAGCGTTAACGCCAGCTTCCCTGCAGCTTCGCCGGAGGTGGTGGAGCAGAGCGTGACACGGGTGTTGGAACAACAGCTGAATGGCCTTGAAGGGGTCGAAAGCATCAGCTCAACCAGCAGGCAAGGCGGCGCCAGCATCTCGTTGCGATTCAACGCGGGAGATCCCGAGCTGAATGCCATCAAGGTGCAGAACGAGGTCAACCTCGCCAGCCGCCGGTTGCCTCAAGCGGTGACGCGCCAGGGACTCCAGGTGCGTCGCTCCTCGGAAGACCTGTTGATGATCTTGGGGTTCAGCCACCCACCCGATCAATACGTCCCGACTTTTCTCACAGGTTGGCTGGACCAGACCCTGCGCGACGCACTGCTCACCACACCAGGCATCGGCGATGTGCAGATCTTCGGCAGCAGTGAACTCTCCTTTCGCCTGTGGCTGGATCCGCAACGCCTCGAACAAACCAACCTGACCCTTGGCGATGTCAGCCGAGCCCTGGCTGAACAGAATGTATTGGCTGCCGTTGGCAGCATTGGCGCGGCCCCTGTTCCATCGGGCCAGCTGCTGAGCCTTCCGGTAGAAGCGGAGGGGCGCCTCCGCAGCAGGTCGGATTTCGAGAATCTCGTGTTGCGCCGGCTGGACAACGGCGGGCTGCTGCGACTGAAGGATGTGGGACGGGTTGCCCTCGGACAGCGCAACTACGGACGAGAGGCCATGAATTTGGACGGGGAGCGCTCCGTCGCCGTGGGGATCTACCAGCGTGACGGGGCCAATGCCCTGGAGGTGAGCAGGGCGATCAAGCGCAAGTTGCAGCAGTTGGGACCGAGCTTCCCGCCGGGCATCGAGCTTTCGATGATCGTTGATGTGGCCGACACGGTTGAGGCCAACCTCGATCGCACCTTCATCACATTGCGCGATGCCGTGCTGCTGGTGCTGGTCGTGCTGGTGCTGTTTTTGGGCCGATGGCGCCTCGCCCTGATCCCGGGCCTTGCCGTTCCGGTGGCGCTGGTGGGAAGCCTCAGCCTTGTGAAACTGAGCGGTTCCAACCTCAACAGCCTGATCCTGTTTGGGCTGGTGCTGGCCACCGGGATCGTTGTGGATGACGCCATCGTCGTAAGCGAAGACATCGCCGGACGCATCGAACAGGGCACCCCCCCCGAACAGGCGGCGGAAGACGCAATGGCTGAGCTGGCGACTGCTGTTGTGGCCACCTCATTGGTGTTGGCAGCCGTGTTCCTTCCCGTGCTGCTCATTCCTGGATCGATTGGACGCCTTTATCAACCCATCGCCCTGGCCATCAGCGGAGCGATTCTGTTCTCCACCTTGAATGCGCTCAGCTTCACCCCGATGGCCTGCGCCCGTGTGTTGGGTCCAGGTGGTGGCCGTCTTCCTGGGGCCATCGGCAAGCTCAGCCGCTGGCTTCGGGAGGGAATGCAAACACTGCAATGCCAATACGCGAAGCACCTCGAGCACTGGCTGCAGCGAAAGCGGCTCATCGCCTGTGTGCTGCTGAGCGGCCTTGTCATCACAGCCTCAGGGTTGGCGGTGATGCCGACAGCTTTCATTCCCGATGACGACCAAGGTCAGATCCGCGGCTACTTCACCCTTCCCGACGGCGCCAGCCTCGAGCGCAGCGTGGCCGTGATGGACGACATCCGGCGCGTCGTCAGCGAAGAACCGCTGGTGCGCACCGGCAACTTTTATGCCGGCAGTTCGTTCGGACAGAGCGGAGAAGACCGAGGGTCCTTTTACCTGCGACTGCAAGCCCTGAAGGATCGGCCCGGCGTTGAGCAGAGCAGTGGCGCCATCAAACGCCGACTCAACCGCGAGATTCAGCAACGGGTCGGCGATGCCAGGGTCGTGCTGATTACCCCTCCGGCAGTGCGGGGCTTCAGCAGTGAATCAGGACTCTCTCTTGAACTGCTGGACCGCAGCGGCGGCCAATTAAGCCTGGAGCAATTCGGCCGAGTCGCCCAAGAGTTCATCCAAACGGCTCAAGCAACAGAAAGCTTTGAACGGGTGAGCACCCGCTTTGATGCCAGTTTCCCCCGCTGGCGCCTGGAGCTCGATCGCGACCAACTGGCCGCTCTCGACCTCGACTACGGCGCAACACTGCGGGAAATCGGCACAGCCTTCGGTGGCCGCTACATCGACGACACCTTCGACGGCGGTCGGATCCGCTCGATTGTTCTGCAGCTGGATGGCCGCGAGCGACGTCGCCCCGAAGATCTCACCGGCCTAATGGTGCGGAATCGCAGCGGTGAGCTTGTGTCCGTAGCAACAGTGGCCAGCTTGAGCCGGGAGGAGGGCGTCAACAACATTCGCCATTTCGGACTCAACCGGGCGATCCGCATCACCGCCATCCCCGCTCCAATGGTCAGCAGCGGTGAAGCCATCAACGCTCTAAACCAGGCAGGAGATCGGATTGGAGGCAGCAACATCGGGTTGGCCTTCACAGGCCTTGCGTTGGAAGAACAAAGGGCTGCGCAGGTGACCTGGGTGCTGTTCGCCCTTGGTGTGACTGTGGTGTATCTGCTTCTGGCCGCGCTCTACGAGAGTTTCGTCGACCCGTTGATCATTCTGCTGACGGTGCCGATGGCTCTGCTCGGAGCTCTGATCGGCTTGAAATTGCGGGGCCTTCCGCTGGATGTCTACGGCCAGATGGGACTCCTGGTGCTGGTGAGCCTGGCGGCCAAGAACGGAATTTTGATCGTGGAATTCGCCAACCAACGGCTTGCAGCAGGCCTGGAACTGCGCCAAGCCGTGATCGACGCTGCCGTGAACCGGATGCGCCCAATCCTGCTGACAGCGGTCACATCCTTGGCGGGTTTCCTGCCTCTTCTGCTCGCCCGGGGCACGGGAGCCGCCAGCCGTATCAGCATCGGCACCGTGGTCTTCAGTGGACTGCTAGTGGCCTCTTTGCTGTCCCTATTTGCAGTCCCTGCCGTCTACCTGCTGTTGAAACGCGATCGAATGCCCACCGCGTAGGGTGCTGCCTCGATCCAATGGTTCTGCTGCTGGAAGGAACGATGACCATCACCCCGCGGGCAACGACGGCAACCAGTTCCCAGGCGCAGTTCTTCGACTACGCCTCAGCGGCCAATCCCCTGCAGCAGGGGCTGATCAGCACGATCCCCTACCGGAGCTTTTCAGCCAGTTTCTTTGATGAGACCGGGACGGCCCTTCAATCTCTTGATTTGAGTGCCGACTTGCACTGCGAGGGCCCGGCCACCGGTCCATCCCTCTGCGGCAATTTCATTCGACTGGATCAAGGAGCACTCCGCACCAATGCGGATGCAACAAGTCAACTGTTCTTCGTTGCCCGAGGCCGTGGGCAAACCGAAGCCTGTGGTCAGGTTTTTCACTGGAGCGCAGGAGATACGTTCGTCCTTCCGGCAGGCGGGGATGCCATCCACAGCAGCGAGACTCGCGCCGGCCTCTACTGGGTGCACGATGCCCCCCTGCTTCGTTATCTGGGCGTGACCACCGTGAAGCCGGTGTTTCAACCCTGCTTTTACAGCCATCAAGATGCTCGCGCTGAGCTGGATGCCATCGCCAAAAATCCTCGAGGAGCCAACGCCAATCGGGTGAGTGTGCTGTTAGGCAACGACGCATTTCCTCAGACACGAACCGTCACTCACACCCTGTGGGCCATGTTGGGAATTCTCCCCGCAGGTCAGATCCAACGCCCGCATCGACACCAGTCGATCGCTCTTGATTTTGCGGTGGCCTGCCAACCGGGGTGCTACACGATGATTGGCACCGAACTGGACGCCAACGGAATGATCCGCAATGGTCACCGGGAAGACTGGGTGACCGGTGCAGCCTTCGTGACACCCCCGGGCTACTGGCACTCACACCACAATGAGTCCGGCGCAGACGCCTATGTGCTGCCGATCCAGGATGCAGGACTGCACACCTACCTCCGCACGCTCGACATTGCTTTCAGCAATCAAAGACGGGGTGAACGAGAGTCATTGAGCAACACCCCCTAAGGGGGAAGAGGTCAACGGGTAAGCAGCTGATGATCCACCGACGTCAGCGCACCGTTGATTGCATAACGACGCGCAATTCGCTCGAGACGCGTCGGACTCGACAACCAAAGCGCTTCGATGCTGAACGTCTGGTTGGGATCAATCTGCAGCGGCGCCAGAAACGCACCTCCGTCGGGCAAGAAGACCCACTGCTCAAGATCGTCCGCTTCAAGCCGAAGGCCATCTCCTGGGGAGTTGATATCGCAACCCCAGTCCCCCATAAGTTGATTGGCCTCCAAGGGTGGACACTCGACCGCTGAACTCCCGACAAGGAACTCTCGGATCAAAACGATCCGATCCAACTGCCCTGCACTGTCCCAAAGCAGAACCAGGCGATGGCGCCGTTCGTTGTGCAAAAAACCGAATTCGGCATAGAGCGTGCTCCAGTTGGAACGCTGCAGCGTGCCTCTGGAAAAGCTGCCCGTAGCGAAGACACCCATATCGGGATCAACGCGCATGAAGCTTTGAACAATCCGTTTTTCAGGCTCGCCGGCGGGAGTTTGCAGGAGAGATCCCGACCCCTCCGGCCAGAACAGCAACGTCAGATGAAGAGCGATCCCGGAGAGCGCCGGTTGAAGCGTGAGCAGAGATGGCTGACGTTTGGTTCGTTGCAACGATCGGTCCATGGTGTCGAACCAGCCGCGCCACTCACCAACGTTCCGCAGCAGAAGCTCCCATTCATCCACGATCAGCCTGGTCTTGATCCGACAGCAGAGGCTAGGCAGAGCCAGGACCAAAAGGACAGAAAAAGTTCAACGCAAGTTCCCTTGACCTTTCAGCGGGACGCCAACAAGGTTGTGCGCGGAGTCTCCGCGAAGAGATCTCGATAGGCACTTGCTAAGTGATTCCGACTGGCAAAGCCAAAATGCTCGGCGGTCTGCTGGACGGTGTAACAACCCAACCGTTGCTGGAGATCAGGATTGGACAGCACTTCGTGCACTTGCTGCAACCGAATACGACGCATCAATGCCATCGGGCCATAACCAAACATTTCACGACAACTCACGGTGAGGGTTGTCTTGGTGGTGAACAGCATTTGACACACCGAACTCAGTGAGATGGGCGTCATGCTCGATCGAAAGGAAAAGCGAACCAACTCCTGCACAAGATCAGTGTGATGGTTTTTTTGCACAGGCTGCAGAAGAGCTGAAGTCTCTGGCGAAAGAGACTCGATCAGCTGCGCTTCCAGGAAGTCAGCCTGGAAAGGCTGTGGCACATCAGCACCCTGCCAGGCGGGAAGCACCATCAACTGACGCAACTTGCGATGAACCATTGGGGGAAGAATGGCTGTGTTGTTGTGCTCCATTCGATTGGCAATCTCGGATGGACCCATCAGTTCGACCCAGGTGTCAATGCGACGACGATCGACAAGAGCAGCTGCAATCCGATTGCCACCTGGAGACGTTCTCATCAATGTCTCCTTCATCTTGGTGTTGAATCCAGCCAGGGCATTCGGAGCCAACGACTCACCAAAATGACGGTGGTCGCTGTAGTTGTCCGTATGTTCAATCGTGAATGGCAACCAGCGAGGGTGACGTGTGCCCTCCACCAACAACGCCTGATCTGCTTGCATCGAAACAAGCAGGATTCCATCCTGATGGTCGACCCTTAGACGTCCACGAAGGGGGCCTTGCGACACCTGAACGATGTTGTAATCACAGCCAAGCTGCCTCCACAACCGCGCACAGTCCTCCGCACTGCTGAATAACCGGTCGCAACAGGGCAACAGAACAGACGATGGCGCAGTTTTAGGGATCAGATGCGAACCAAAAAAGAATTCATGCAAGTTAGCCAACTATCACTAATCAGATGATGATCAGTCACCAAAGTCCTACTGAATGAGATTCCCACAAGAAAAATCCCCACCCGGATCACCGGATGGGGATAAGTGAAACGAGGAACGACTCGTCGCCGGTTGAATCAGGAAAGAATCAACCGAACTTTCCTGAAGTCGAAGCTATCAGGAAGGCTGCGTACGTCAGCACATAGCCGACCGTGAAGTGGGCGAGACCAACAACACGAGCCTGAACGATGGAGAGAGCCACAGGCTTGTCGCGGTAACCCATCATGTTGGCGATGGGGCTGCGCTGGTGTGCCCAGACAATGGTCTCGATCAGTTCCTGCCAGTAACCCCGCCAGGAGATCAGGAACATGAAACCGGTAGCCCATACCAGGTGACCGAAGAGGAACATCCAGGCCCAGACGGCCAGGTTGTTGCTTCCAAACGGGTTGTAACCGTTAATCAGCTGGGAGGAGTTGAGCCACAGGTAGTCACGGAACCAACCCATCAGGTAGGTGCTGGATTCGTTGAACTGAGCCACGTTGCCAGACCAGATCGCCAGGTGCTTCCAGTGCCAGTAGAAGGTCAGCCAACCCACGGTGTTCAGGGCCCAGAAGACTGCCAGATAGAAGGCGTCCCAGGCAGAGATGTCGCAGGTACCGCCACGGCCGGGGCCGTCGCAGGGGAAGGAGTAGCCGAAATCCTTCTTATCGGGCATCAGCTTGGAGCCGCGAGCATCCAGGGCACCCTTCACGAGGATGAGGGTGGTGGTGTGCAGACCCAAAGCGATGGCATGGTGAACAAGGAAGTCACCAGGGCCGATCGGCAGGAAGACATCGGTGTTGCCGTTGATGGCATCAAGCCAGTAGTGATCGCCAGGAATGTTCTGGGACGCAAGGCTGGCGGAGCTGGAGGCATTGGAGAGCAGCACGTCCATTCCATACATGGCCTTGCCAGAGGCGGCCTGTACGAACTGGGCGAAAACGGGCTCAACCAGAATCTGCTTCTCGGGGGTACCGAAGGCAACGACCACATCGTTGTGGACGTAGAGACCCAGGGTGTGGAATCCGAGGAACAGGGAGACCCAGCTCAGGTGACTGATGATCGCTTCTTTGTGCTCGAGCATCCGAGCCAGGACGTTGTCCTTATTGGCTTCGGGGTCGTAGTCACGGATGAAGAAGATCGCACCGTGAGCAAAGGCACCACACATCAGCGCAATGGCGATGTACTGGTGATGGGTGTACAGGGCTGCCTGGGTTGTGTAGTCCTTCGCGATGAAGGCATACGACGGCATCGAGTACATGTGCTGCGCAACGAGGCTGGTGATCACGCCAAGGGAGGCGAGAGCCAAACCAAGCTGGAAGTGCAGGCTGTTGTTGATGGTGTCGTAGAGACCTTTGTGGCCCGCACCCAGATCACCAGGAGTGCCCTGGGGAGGGTTGTGGGTTTCAAGGATCTCCTTGATGGAGTGACCGATACCGAAGTTGGTCCGGTACATGTGGCCGGCGATCACGAAGATGCAACCGATAGCCAGGTGGTGGTGGGCGATGTCCGTCAGCCAGAGAGCTTCTGTCTGAGGGTGGAAGCCACCAAGGAAGGTGAGGATGGCGGTGCCGGCACCTTCGGAACTACCAAAGACCTGATTCAGAGAATCGGGATTTTCGGCATACACACCCCAGTTACCGGTGAAGAAGGGTCCAAGACCGGCGGGGTGAGGCAGAACGTTGAGGAAGTTGTCCCATCCAACGTGCTGACCGCGGGCTTCGGGGATCGCAACGTGAACCAGGTGACCGGTCCACGCGATGGAACTGAAGCCGAACAGAACAGCCAGATGGTGGTTCAGACGCGATTCAGCGTTTTTGAACCAGGCCAGGGAAGGACGGAACTTGGGCTGCAGATGCAGCCAGCCGGCGAAGAGGGCCCAAGCCGACAGGATCATCATGAAGATGGAACCCTGATACAGCTCGGCATTCGTCGTCATGCCGATTGTGTAGAACCAGTGATACAGGCCTGAGTAGGCGATGTTCACCGGGGAGGAAGCACCCGCCTGGGTGAAGGCGTCAATGGCGCCTTGACCGAAGTGGGGATCCCAGATTGCGTGAGCGATGGGGCGCACGTGCAGGGGGTCGGCGACCCACTGCTCGAAGTTGCCCTGCCAGGCGATGTGGAACAGGTTTCCCGAAACCCACAGGCCGATGATCGCGAGGTGACCGAAATGGGTGGAGAAGAGCTTCTGATAGAGGCGCTCCTCCGTCATTCCGTCATGGCTCTCGAAGTCGTGAGCCGTGGCGATCCCGTACCAAATACGGCGGGTTGTCGGGTCCTGGGCCAGACCCTGGCTGAACGAAGGAAATTTCGTTGCCATTAGAGGGAGAGGTCAGGTGAGGTCAGCCGACCACAAGAATGTGGGCGTGGAAGAAGGCCCACGTGGTCGCAATTCCGCCCAAGAGGTAATGGGCAACACCCACGGCACGGCCTTGGATGATGGAAAGAGCACGGGGCTGGATGGCGGGAGCCACCTTCAGCTTGTTGTGAGCCCAAACGATGGACTCGATCAGCTCCTGCCAGTAGCCGCGGCCACTGAAGAGGAACATCAGGCTGAAGGCGAACACGAAGTGAGCGCCGAGGAACATGATTCCGTAGGCAGCCGTGTTCGAGCCATAGCTGTTGATCACCTGAACGGCCTGAGCCCACAGATAGTCACGCAGCCAGCCATTGATGGTGATGGCACTTTGAGCAAAGTTGCCATTGGTGATGTGCGCGACGGAGCCGTCGGCATTCACCGTTCCCCAGATGTCGCTCTGCATCTTCCAGGAGAAGTGGAAGATCACGATTGACAGGGAGTTGTACATCCAGAACAGGCCCAGGAACACGTGGTCCCAAGCGGAGACCTGGCAAGTACCACCACGACCAGGACCATCGCAGGAGAAGCGGAAGCCCAGGTTGGCCTTATCAGGGATGAGACGGGAGCTGCGGGCGTACAAGACACCCTTCAGCAGGATCAGCACCGTCACGTGAATCGTGAAGGCGTGAATGTGGTGGACCATGAAGTCGGCAGTGCCGAGCGGCATGGGAGCCGCGGCGACTTTGCCGCCGACGGCGACCACCGAGCCGTTGAACACTTCACTCACACCCGCGAGGGCATTAGGAGCGGTGCTACCGGCAGCTGCGGCGTGCACGTTTTGAATCCACTGAGCAAAGATCGGCTGAATCGAGATGGCCGAATCGCTGAACATGTCCTGGGGACGACCCAAGGCACGCATGGTGTCGTTGTGGACATACAGGCCGAAGCTGTGGGCTCCGAGCCAGATGCAGACCCAGTTGAGGTGACTAATGATCGCGTCGCGAGCCTTGAGAACCCGATCGAGCACGTTGTCGATGTGCTTCGCGGGGTCGTAGTCGCGCACCATGGCAATGGCAGCGTGAGCGCCGGCGCCAACGATCAGGAAACCGCCGATCCAAATGTGGTGTGTGAAGAGACCAATCTGGGTCGGATAGTCGATCGCTTGGTACGGATACGGAGGCATCGCGTACATGTGCTGAGCCACGATGATGCTCACTGAGCCGCCGATGGCCAGGTTGACCGCCAGCTGGGCATGCCAGGAAGTGGTCATGAACTCATAAAGTCCGTCGTGACCATTGGTGGCAGGGAACAGCAGGGGATCGCCCTTCTGGCCTTCGTGGATCTCCTTGATGGAGTGACCGATGCCCCAGTTGGTCCGGTACATGTGACCGGCAACGATGAACATCACGGCGATCGCCACATGGTGATGGGCGATATCCGTCATCCAAAGGCTTCCCGTTACAGGATTTAGACCACCTTTGAAGGTGAGGAAATCGCTGTAGGCAGCCCAGTTACCGGAGAAGAAGGCACCGACACCGGCGCTGAACCCGGGGTACAGCTGAGCCAGCAGATCCTGGTTGAAGAATTCGTGCGGCAGCGGAATGTCTGCAGCCGAAGCGATGGTCTTGCCATTGAGAACCAGCGGCTGGCCGGCATCAATGGCATCCATCAACTTGGTGACAGGAGCCGAGACGTGGATCAGGTGGCCTGCCCATGACAGTGAACCGAGACCCAGCAGACCTGCCAGGTGGTGGTTCAGCATCGACTCAACGTTCTGGAACCACTCCAGCTTTGGCGCTGCCTTGTGGTAGTGGAAAACACCAGCGTTGAGCATCAGGCCGGCCATCACCAGAGCACCGATGGCCAAAGCCATGAGCTGGGTTTCACTGGTGATGCCCCAGGCCCGCCACATCTGGAAGAGGCCTGAGGTGATTTGGATGCCTTGGAACCCGGCACCCATGTCTCCATTGAGGATGTCTTGGCCAAAGACAGCCCAGACCTGCTGGGCGCTTGGCTTCACATGGGTGGGGTCGGCAAGCCAACCGGAATAGTTGGAGAAGCGTGCGCCGTGGAAGAAGGCACCGCTGAGCCAGATGAAGATGACGGCCAGGTGGCCGAAATGCGCGGAAAAAATCCGCCGAGAGACCTCTTGCAGGTCGCTCGTGTGAGCGTCGAAGTCGTGAGCGTTGGCGTGAAGGTTCCAAACCCAGGTGGTGGTTTTGGGACCTTTCGCGAGGGCGCGGTCGAAATGTCCGGGTTTACCGAACAATTCAAAGGTTGCAGGATTGTCAACCTTCTCGACCTGGCTCTTCGCGTCACTCCCACGCTCTGGTGGGCTGATGGTCATCGAGTCGTTCCTCGAGGGACGGGATTCGAGGTGGTGGGCCACCCCTCCGGCGAATCGGAATCCACCGGGGCCCCGGACACCAATCCACAGGGAATCAGCGTCAGGGCGTCAGTGAGGCAGGGAGCCGAAACCCCTTGACTGCACTGAAGCTGGGGCCCCACAGAGGGGACCGCTGGCGGAAGCATAGGTGCGGAGGTGGGGGTTAAAGGGAACTGAGTTACAAAGGTTCAATCCCATGGCGGGCCAGTCAGCGACAGGCGTCTGCAGAAGGCCGAGAATCAGTCAAACAATGAAGATCTCAACCAGTAAGCATTACAATTTCCCGCAAATATTCTCCTTAAATAACTAAAACTGTGACATTGAAGGGCTGATTGTTCAGAATGATCAGATCTGTTCATGCCCAATGCTTCGCCCTGGCCTGAAGTCGATATGGGCTGTTCTGCTGACAGCTGTGGTGCTGCTGAGCGCCGGATTGCCAGTTCATGCACGACCTGGATTCTTCAACCGCGATGTCGGCACCGGAGCGAAGCCCCTATCGAGCTCGACCCCCAGCGGGAAGCTCCAGGAGGTTGCCCCACCAGGGGCGGTGCAACAGCTGCGGCAGGAGCTGCAACGGCACCGTCCATCCCTGCGGTTGGTGAATCCAAGCAACGACACCATCGTGGCGACGAAAGAGCTTGAGCTGAGTTTCGAGATCGATGACTGGCCCCTGAACAACGACCCCGAACTGGGTCTGGGCCCCCACATCGCCATCCAGATCGATGACCGTTCTCCCCTACGGCTGAGCGATAGCGATGGCAACCGCCTGACGGTCCGCATTGACGATCTGGAAGCGGGCAGTCACCGGTTCAGCGCATGGGCTGCTTATCCCTGGGGGGAGGCCGTTCAGTCACCAGGGGCCTCCATCCAGGGCCGCGTCCACCTCTGGCAAAAACTTCAGGGCACGCAACCCGACCGGGATTCACCCTGGCTGGTTCCTGTTCCACCCGCTGGAGAACAAGGCCTGCAACCACTTCTGGTGGACTGGCTCCTTTGGAATGCTCCGCTCCAAAACCTGCGTGAGGGGGATGGACGCTGGCGTCTACGCATCAGCATTGATGGAGACAGCTTTCTGGTTGATCACCAGGAGGCCCTGTGGCTCAAAGGATCCAATGGCGCAAGCAGTCACGACATTCAGATGGAACTTCTGAATGAGCTGGGCGAGCCGATCACACCCGTGTTCAACAATCAGCTGGTTCACCTGAAGGCTCCATCAGGTCCCAAGCCGGGCTGGATGCGATCGCGCCTCAATGAGAGCCAACTCGCCCGCTTAAGCGGATCACCTGAGCCAGAGATGCCGGAAACAACGGTCGAACAACCGAAAGAGGCTCCACAGAAAGCAGAACAGCCACCACAACTGGCGCCAGTCGAGATCGAGGCCGAGACAGAGACAGAAGCAGAGACAGAGACCGATCCCATCGCCCCCGAGAACAGCGATCACGAGACCCCACAGTCGCCCCTGGCTCAGGACCAAGCCACGGCAGAGGCCAGCCAGCCAACACCGACCAAGGAGCAGCCCGCTGACAACGATCTTCCAATGAACACCAGCGAGAACAATCCACCGGTTGCGGAAAAGCCAACCGAATCGCTCGAACAGCAGGCCAAGACAGAAGCCAAGCTGATGCCGAGCAGCAGCCTGGGAGGATCAGCGCGTGAGCTGCTCAACAGTGATGGCCGCTTGCGCAAGCCCTGACCCGGATTCCCTGCCCTGAACCCAACACCCGACGTACCTGCTCTGGGCCTAGGACTCTCCCCCAGCGCCATGCCGCTCTTGGAGCGATTGCTGCTGCGCGGCCACATTGACCGGATCAAGGCGGCCGATCAAAACATCAATACTGCTCTTGATGAGCACTGGATGGCGCAGAACGTCGTGCTGATTGTGGGTGCCGTGGGCGCGGTGACACGCCTTATCGCACCGCGGATCCAAAGCAAGGAGCAGGATCCGGCCGTTCTGGTTCTCGACCCGAAAGGGGATTTCATCATCCCGCTGCTGGGAGGCCATTCCGCAGGTGCTGAACAACGCGCGCGGGAGATCGCCATGGATCTGGGAGGGCAGGCCGTGATCACTGGCGCCTGCGCCCATGAAGGACGTCTCCCCCTGGATGCCTTTGGTGAAGGCTGGGGCTGGAGACGCAGGGGGTCGGTGGCGGGTTGGCGCACTCTGATGGTGCGGCAAGCCCAGGGATTCAGCATCAGCATTCACCAGAACAGTGGATGTTCCGCCTGGCAATGCCCCGAAAGCCAGCACTTGCTCGAAAAAGTGGCGTCAGAGGCCGCTGACCTTGCGATCGGAGCGCGCCTTCAGGGTGATTGCCAATGGCATCCAGCAACGCTCTGGATCGGCATCGGCTGCGAGCGCAACACCAGTCTGTCCCTGGTCGAAAAGGCCATTACCGAGGCTTTAGCAACAGCCGGGCTGGCGAAGGAGGCTGTCGCCGGCATCGCCAGCGCAGAGCGGAAATCCGATGAACCAGCCTTGCAACAACTGAGCCAGACCAGGGCATGGCCGTTCCGAACCTTTGCAGAGCAGACGCTGGCCTCCATTGACGTGCCGAACCCCTCCGAGGTCGTGCGCAGGGAAATGGGAACAGCTTCAGTGTCAGAAGCAGCGGCGTTGCTGGCTGCAGGCGACAAAGGTGTTCTGATCCAGCCAAAGCAAATCAGCCATCCCGCTCCGGGAGAACAGGGCGCCGTCACGGTGGCCATTGCCGAAGCTCCGCTACCCCACGCACCGGGTCGGGGCGAACTGCACCTCGTCGGCAGTGGTCCCGGAGATCTATCCCTGCTCAGCGGAGACGCCAAATCGGCCCTATCGCGATGCTGCGCATGGGTTGGGTACAGCCTCTACCTCGATCTGCTGGAGCCCCTAAGACGTCCGGATCAAATTCGGTTCGACGGTCAGCTCACCCGGGAATGGGACCGCTGTGCCGAAGCACTGCGCTTGGCACAACAGGGCGCCAAGGTTGCTCTCATCTCCTCTGGAGATAGCGGGATCTATGGAATGGCGGGATTAGCTCTGGAGCTGCTGCTTCAGCAACCCGAGCAGGACCGACCCAGCTTCACTGTGCATCCCGGAATTTCAGCATTCCAGCTGGCCGCCGCCAGAGCGGGAGCGCCACTTATGCATGACTTCTGCAGCGTGAGCCTCAGCGATCGCCTTACGCCCTGGACTGTGATCAAGCAGCGCTTGGAAGCAGCCGCAGCGGGAGATTTTGTCGTTGCGCTCTACAACCCACGCTCCAGGGGAAGGGATTGGCAGCTGGGGGCAGCCAAAAATATCCTGCTGAAACACCGCCCCTCAACCACACCGGTGATGCTGGCGCGGCAGCTGGGCCGCGCTGAGGAATCACATCAGCTCACCTGCCTTGAACGCTTAGAGCCTGAATCGGTGGACATGCTCACCTTGGTTCTGATCGGGAACAGCAGCAGCCGTGCCGAGGATGACTGGATGGTGACGCCGCGGGGGTACCCCGGGGCGAGCCTCCAATAGAAGAGGTGCAGGTCAAACACCCACTGGCTTGAACCATCAGCCGTAGCAATTCATTCTTTTTTTTCGACCCTGAAGGCTCTACCCAACTCAAACAAAACATCAACGATTCTCTGATCCAAAATCGAGATCACAAACGACAAGCCAGCCAAGAGACCCAACAAGACAGCCTGTAACAACTATGACCATGATTAAAAAGATGACGACACGAGCCAACAAACAAGAAAATGTCATCACAACGGCGTGCGTGAAATTCTTATTCAACTTTTCAGATTTTCGATTGGCTCCAAACTCGATTCCATCAACTCAATCTTGGTCGGCATTCTGGTTGAGCCGCCTTAACCAAAGTGTCAGGCCATTCATGAATGGATGTCGACGTCAGTCCTCCCTGCTTCCCCAGAGGATGATCAGAACGCACTTTTGAGCCCTTGGACGACTGGATCACTGAGTCTTTCCGCCGACGGAAGCGAACTCCCTAAGCCCAGCCAATCGCGCTAGACAGGCGGACCCAGCAGTTGCCGCTGACATGGGTCCGTGTCCCGAGCTAGGTGCATGAGTCCGGGACGCAACACAAATAAGCCAGTGAGGCCAGACGATTCAGCGAAATTCGATACCAACCGGGGTTGTTTGTAACTATCCCCAAGGCGGAAACCACTCGGGGACAAGACCCACACGGGATAGCCCCAGGACAACTGCAACGATCCCCAGCTTCATCCCCACCAGGATCCCCGCGTACTTCCAGCTGAACAAGGATTTCGTCTTGGTCGTCACAAGGCTCATCTGCTTCCCCCACATCATGCGCCCTTTTTGCTGCGGGCTCTGATGAGCAGCTTCAATCCTCTGCAGAACGCTTGCGACGGCGAGCACGATCGCTCAGGCCAATGATCACCCGCGTGATCCCCCACGCCAGTGCAACACCCAACACGATCGAGAGCAGTGTCGCCAAAGCACATCTATTGAGGACACCGGCAAGCACCGGATGCCACTCAATATGCCGTTCTGATCAAGCGATGCGTTCGGACTGTTGCGATCAGTCGCGTGTGTTCACGTCCTTGTCTTTGGGTGCCTCTGTCTTCGCCTGAGGCTTGGCGGCCGCCTTGGAGGCCAGAGAGGCTTCCAGGCGCTGCAGCTGCGCTTCGCGCAGTGCGCAAGAAATACTGAAGGTGCGGTCAGTCATCGATTGGCGTTCCCAACGGCGGCAGACACAGGGCCTTATGCGATCGAGAGGGCGCCTACAGATATAAGGACCGACGAAACCTAGTCGCTCAGCACCCCACGTCCAGGGAGCAAAAGTGCTTACGTCATCGTCTTGCAACACATGGGTTGACTCACCTCAGGGGTCAGCCCATTGGCATCGGCCAGATCGATGCCCAGAGCTTGCAGACCACTCCTCCCTTCCATCCCTGAAGCTCATGCTCGTCAGCACTGAGGCTGATGCGCTCTTGGTATCACTAAGGCACTCAATTCAGAATTTCTTCCGTGAATCTTCGGGGAGCATTGCAGCAATAGGCATCTCAGCACCCATAGCTTCCTTAGAACAGTTCTCTTTTCCTCATGTGCCCACCAGACCTGTCGAGTCTCAAGTGGGGGAATGACGGCGAGTTGTCTCCCAATGACACCCTCAGCCTGGTGGAGAGACTGACAAGAGCAGAGCAGAAGTCCGAGGGAGTTGACGAAACGACTCTCAACTCCAGTTCCATCTCCCAGGGGGAACCCTTACAAGAGTCCTGATAGAGGGCGACTGACGGGCATGTCAGAAAGACAGTTCCGAGTCGAAGAACTGAACCCTTTTTTGGAATGGCACCTCCACACGACTGAAGCTTCGCTGGAGCTTGCCTCTGAATCAGCAACGAGGATCGCCAGGATGATCGGCAGGAAAACCAGGGTGCTTAGCAAGGATGGAGCAGTCCTGTTCGAGCTGGATCCAGTGGAGAAGAGGAACTAGAGCCGTTTCATCAAGGGATGAAGTCGCCATACATACGGATTTCGCAAGCTCGAAGAACAAGGTCGACGGGAAGAAGCAAAAGGAAAACCCCACTCCCTAGCCACTAAACCAGGGCGTCTTGGAATCGGAATCGAGCCCATCAACGAGCCTTCTGCGGCTTAACTCCACGAGCTACGCCTCTTACGGCCAACGCTGTATCCAATGACCAGGCCGCCCGCAGCTCCAACACTCCCGGCCGTTAGTGCGGTCGCCTGATCCTTGGTGAGTTCGCTAGCCAGGCTTACCGACAGCCCCAGGACCACGAGCATTCCCGCGCCTGTGAGCACTGCATCCAGCCCGAGGCTTGACTGTCTGTGGAGAACTGGCTTGGGTGGCTCTCCCTTAAACGCACGATCTGCATCGGACCGCGCATGATCAATTTCTCGCTGCAGGCGCTCGATGTCCTTTTTGGGGTCAGGCATCAGGCGTCAGCAATCCACTTGCAGGCGAAGACGGTTAGTGGCGTTCAGGTAGCAGCAGCGATAGCCAGTTCAAAACCAAACATGGATCGTCTTGTCTCTGAACAAAACCTCGCCGTTTCAGCTGGAAACCAACTCCCCCATTCGATTGATTGTTCCGTCTGAATTCAGGGGTTCGCATCCCTCAACTGGGTGAACAATGAAAAATCCCGCCATTGCTGACGGGGCAAATGTTTTGTCGAGAGATGGATAGCGACAATCACAACGCCCCCTGCTTTCCCCTTGCGGGTCTTTTATTGCTTCCAGCCGCTCTCAATAGGCATCAGGCTTCCCGACAATCCTTCCAGAGACGACTAGAAGAATCCGCCTTCCGTCATTGCGTTGACCTGATCCACTCCAAGCCCGCCGGTGACGACTGCTTCAAGGGCGCCATTGGCAAAGATGCCAACGCCTTGTTCGCCACTACTGGGGAGTGATGCCATCTGGAAACTCAGCTGGCTGCCTTCAACGCCATGGATATAAATCCGATCGTTAGCTCCTAGGTCATTCAGCAAGTCAGCAAAGCTGCCGTCTGTGGGGCGTCCATACAAGACCGAATCAGCGTGGACATAGATCTGGTCCGTAGCCCCATCGTTGGCACCTGCGCTGATGGTGTTCTTGCCAGCACCACCACGAACGATGTCTGCTCCAGCACCCCCAGACATATCGTCACCACCCTGACCACCGTTCATCTCATCGTTGCCAGCGCCACCAACCAAGGTGTCGCGACCGAAGTTGCCACCCATTAGGTCATTGCCATTACCACCGATGAGGTAGTCACCACCTCCATAACCACGCAATGTGTCGTTTCCATCGCTGCCATCAATCGTTTCTGAATTCACCTGACCAATCAGGCCACTTATAAAATCAGCGCCAGCAGTGCCAACCAGGTTGCTAACCAATTGATCATCTTCTGCACCCCATATGGACTGAAGCGCTTGAATATCGAGAGGTCTAAACCAAACTGGATCTTCATTAAGACCTGGTCTATTATTGTAGGACATAATTGAATTCCACACATCCCAGCCTGGGTTTTCCCCAACGCCGCCAGGATGAGACAACCCGAGCGCGTGACCTATTTCGTGAACAATAGTTGTTTTTTCATATGCGTTAAATGCATCTCCTGAATACATATCTCTCCACTCAATATCAATGCCCTCTGGTTGGCCATACATTGTTCCTCCCCCGATGCTATTAGGATCAGGGAAGCGATTAGACCAATCAGAATTTCTGTAAGCCCTATAGATTCTAATATCACCTGTTTGGCCGCTTTCTACCCTCTTAAAGTCAAGATCGATCAAGCTATCTAATTTAATAAACACACTTTCTATGAATTGAAGCTGCTCCAATGAGTGCCACATGGCACCCAATTCATGCCCTCTATGGTTATATGTTTTTGTGAATTCCCATGGTCCTTCGTAAAGGCTGTACTCAACATTCTCACTATTGCCAATATTGCGCCTCAAACCTTGATAATCCCAAACCAATTCTCTGTAATTAAGCTCAAGAGATGTACTCAGACTAAGCTGCTGATGCAATTCCAACTCAAAATTTGAATGAGCAGAATTCGGTTGGCAAAAAGCACATCCGCATTTTCTATAGCGGGATTCCTCGCCTGAAAAGTTAAATGAATCAGAAAGAAGATTTTCTAACCCCATCTACTCGGTAAGTGGGTGCATGACAACAATCTACCTCTCGGCTGCGAATCACCTCCCCCATTAGAGGGAGGCTTTGGTGAGATTTTGATGAATCCCTTGCAGCACTAATTAAAAGCTCACCCCCAGAGTCCAAACCAGCAGCCTGTCCTGCTCTTCCACCGTCAGGAACGAATAAATCCAGCCCAGCAAAAGCTCCTCGACTATTGGCTCTCCTAGGTCTTGCACTCCACCAGACAGCCAACACCTGAAGGCATCAGGGTCATTTGCGCGTAGGGCATAGACAAGTTCCCCCATAAGGAGAAAGTCCTCAAGTTTTTTACTGCTCCATCTGATAAACCTGGCTATATCTAAGCAATCTGGAAATGTTGCTAATGAAAGAGGTGTTCCTTGTGTGGGCAGGTGCGGTTGCAGCTCTTTCGACTTATGGGCTTCCAGCATTCGCTCGCTGCCCTGAAGGGTTCACAGGGTCTGCTGGCTATAACTACTGCGTTCCTACTGACCCTTCTGCGAGAAAGATCTGGCTTGATTGTTCCACAGAGCAAAGGCGGTTAGGGCTGACAGAGGTAAGCCCTTGTATTCCTGAAGCCAGACGAATCAAGCTCATTGACAACTACATCTACTACTGTCGGAAAGCAAAGCTTCCAAGTCTGATGCGTTGAAAGTTTGATCAGCAAAAAACCGCCATTGCTGACGGGGTGGTGAGTGTGTGTGAGGTTTTGTCGGGAGATGGATAGCGACAATCACAACGCCCCCTGCTTTCCCCTTGCGGGTCTTTTATTGCTTCCAGCCGCTCTCAATAGGCATCAGGCTTCCCGACAATCCTTCCAGAGACGACTAGAAGAATCCGCCTTCCGTCATTGCGTTGACCTGATCCACTCCAAGCCCGCCGGTGACGACTGCTTCAAGGGCGCCATTGGCAAAGATGCCAACGCCTTGTTCGCCACTACTGGGGAGTGATGCCATCTGGAAACTCAGCTGGCTGCCTTCAACGCCATGGATATAAATCCGATCGTTAGCTCCTAGGTCATTCAGCAAGTCAGCAAAGCTGCCGTCTGTGGGGCGTCCATACAAGACCGAATCAGCGTGGACATAGATCTGGTCCGTAGCCCCATCGTTGGCACCTGCGCTGATGGTGTTCTTGCCAGCACCACCACGAACGATGTCTGCTCCAGCACCCCCAGACATATCGTCACCACCCTGACCACCGTTCATCTCATCGTTGCCAGCGCCACCAACCAAGGTGTCGCGACCGAAGTTGCCACCCATTAGGTCATTGCCATTACCACCGATGAGGTAGTCACCACCTCCATAACCACGCAATGTGTCGTTTCCATCGCTGCCATCAATCGTTTCTGAATTCACCTGACCAATCAGGCCACTTATAAAATCAGCGCCAGCAGTGCCAACCAGGTTGCTAACCAATTGATCATCTTCTGCACCCCATATTTCAATCAATGCTGCTATGTCAGTGTCGCTAAACCAATTATCCCAGCCATCAGGGCTTATATTGTATGACATAACTGTGTCGTCAGTATTCCAATTTCCATTAAAAGGATCCTCGTAAGGATGCGACAGACCTAGTGCATGACCAATCTCATGAACGATTGTATTGGCGTCACTGCTATTGAGCGAAGCACTGCCATCAGTATCCTTCCAATAAATATCCCAATACGAACTAGAGCCATAACCTTGATCATTAACCTCCCCAAGTGTTTTATCGCCCCATTCGCTGTAGTCGCCAAGAGAATAAATATCAAACGTCGTACCACTCCAGTCACTTGACTCACGGAAGTCCAAGTCAATATATGGATCTATGCGATCAAAAATACTTCTAATAAAATTGGCTTCATCAGAGGAGTGTCCCAAAGAGTCTCCGTAAGTGTAGTCTTCAAATGTGGTGAAACCTGTTCCATTGTGAATATAATATTTAAGTGTTTCACCTCCGCTTGCATTTAATGCATTTGCAGTGTGCACACCAAAGGTGTCACTGATTAGTCCAGCTGTTGATAAATATCCACCTCCTTGCGCTGAGCTGCCTTGAGCATCATTGCTCTGATGGCTATCTCCAGCATTAAGCCTGCAAGAATCACAACCGCATGTTCTGTAGTGGAATTCTTGGCCTAAAAGACCAAATGAATCAGAAAGAAGATTTTCTAAACCCATTTACTCGGTAAGCGGGTACATGACAACAATCTAACTCTCGGCTGGGAATCACCTCCCCCATCTCAGGGATTTATTAAGCGGGCTTTATCCCCCATCTGGTTAGAGGCTCACCCCTAGGTGCCAACCCGCCAACCTGTCCTGCTCTTCCACCGCCAAGAAATGGCCAAGCCAGTCCAGTCGCTATGGTTCGAATGTGGCTTCAACGAAAAAATGGCTGATGCACTTTAATACTGAATCACCATTAGGCCCCCTTGGATGGCGTCACTGTAAAAACGCAATTCCCAAGAATCTAATCCAGGAAGTTAAAGCAGAACTATCTGAATGGATGACAATCAAAGGTTCACCCAAGAAGGGCTTGGTTTTTAATGACATTGATCGACAAGCCAAGCAATTCTCAAACTGCATCTCAGACTTCCAGCTTTCTCTGCAGAAGAATCTACCTTACCTTCCATCTGTATATAAACTTGCATTATCTCAAGAAATAAAAGGTGTACTGGAGGCCAATACAGGCTGGAGCAAAAGCGAGCTGAGTCCAATTCACAACATTAGAGTTAAATATCCAAGCAAATACGGCGTTAGCCCTTTTACAACTGTCCCCTGGCACCAGGACTATGGAGCCACCGATCCGGGACAGAGCAATCTTTGTATTGTGACCGCCTGGATTCCATTAACCTCTACAGATAGTCACAATGGTGGAATCGAAATAATTCCTAGAAGTACAAGCTTTGGATGGCTTGAACATCGACGCGGAGAAAGTGGACCAGAAGTCAAGGATGAGATCATGAAAGAAGTTCTAAATGAGCGACGTGATTTACAACCCATCAAGACGAAAACGATCCTTGGTGATTTAATTTTATTTGATCAATACACACTTCACCGCAGCCTTATCAACTCAAGCAACCAACTTCGTTGGTCAATAGATATGCGATACATCTCTAGCGGATCAGAATCCGGACGTCCTGGAATGTGGCATAGAAATCCTGTAGTAGGAGAATGCGTCAACACCGAAGTCATGTCTTTAATTCAGCAAAGGCAAAATTTAATGGACAATCCAGAGACAACCATCAGAAAGCGTGTTGACAGCAACTAAAACAGCCATAGGCCCGGCAGAGTAGCCAGCACATTCCGAAGCTCGCCAGAACCATGCGGGAGTTTTGCCCAATTTCAGGGCTACGAATCCCCCATCTGGGTAGGCAATAAAAATCCCGCCATTGCTGACGGGGTGAAGTCAGCTCGCAGTTCTACCAATTCACAAAGCCACGTCGCCCGCCACCGTTGCCCCAGGCACCTGAACCGTTGCGCCAGCCACCACCACCGGCGTTAGCGAAACCACCACTTGAATTAGCGAAACCGCCACCATTGCGCCAGCCACCGCCATTGGCCCAGCCACGTCCGCGACCGTTACCCCAAGCAGCGATATCCAGCGGTTTGTGCAGCTTTGCATTCAACAGGTGCGACCAGCCGTCGTCACTCCGTGCAGCAGCAATGCGTTGCTCGATGCTGTTGTCAGCTTTTTGAACTGAATATGTTCCGGCCTCAGTGGCGCCAACACTGCTCCAGGTGCTGAGCAGGATCAGTGTTCCAAGAAGGGTGGTTGGCTTCATTAGGCCCATTGAGCAGCTGAATTTCTGAAGTACTAGCCATGGTGGAAGCGGCAGGTCATGGGTCATGACGTAACTGCGTTGAGTTTTCCCCGCTCTGGGTAAGCAAGAAAAAACCCCATCACTGCTGAGGGGGTGGTGTGTGTGAGGTTTTATCGGAAGATGGATGGCCTCAATCAAAAGTTCACTGGTTTAATCGTTCTGTTTAACAACCAGCCTAGATTTTTGCTCCATCAGTCATGGCGACCTAGCTAGTTTGAATGGCAGATTCTTCGCTTCTACGATCAATCAACTGCTCATAAAGGGCTTGAGCCTCAAGGTGCTTGCCTGCTTGAGTGAGAAGTTTGATAAGCTCAAAATACTGTCGTTTGGCTTGCATTTGATTTTTGAAAAGTAAGGGCTTGCACCCCTTTTTTCCATAATGCAGACTACTTCCTATCTAAACATTGTCCTGAGTGGTGAGTTGAGTGAGAACGTGGTGAGAGGGTCTCTGGCTGTAAATGATTGCTCGACAACTCTCTAGACTTGAGGTGCACATGCGGCAGCGCTAAAGATAAATTGCACTCTTAATCCTTTTTTTTTCAAGCATTAGCTGCTTTTGCGACGCCTGGCCGATACAACTCTTATCCTCTTCGGATAAGGTTGAAATATAGAGCATTCCAACTGCAAAGGTGTTAATCATCATTCTTTTTCTTTCAAGGCTGTAACCGCGAAAGCTTGATTCGTCGCTAGCAATCTGGACCTCTAGCTCGGAAATTTTATCGAAATTGATCTTTATGAATTCCTGAAAAAAAGATGAGCCTTTTCTCTGAAGACAGTTAAACGCTGTCGATGCAAAATGGATTTGACTTTCGCTGATCATTTATCTTGTGCAATTGGAGGGAATCGCCCATACACAACATCTCCGTTCCAGCCGTGAATCACCTCCCCCATCCGAGCCATAGTTCTGTCCGATTTCAGGGGTTCGCATCCCCCATCCGGGTGGACAAAGAACAACCCCGCCATTGCTGACGGGGTGGTGTGTGTGAGGTTTTGTCGGGAGATGCATAGCGACAACATCAGCAGCCCCTGCTTTTCCCTTGCGGGTCTTGTATTGCTTTCAGCCGCTAAGCATCGGGCTTCCCGACGTAACAGCTAGTCCTCCTCAGCCTTATCAAGATCGAGCCTGCCACTGACCCTGCTTGGGGTGCAGAGGTTGAGCCGTAATCGATACGCAAACTAAAAGCGAGCAGCTATCCGGTTTTTTGCCACCTTGATAGTTCACTTCAGTCAGAGTTTTCGCCCACAAGCGGGGGCTTTTTTTACTGGGAAAGCGCTGGGCCCTCGTTAAGCCCAGCACATTCGTGGGCAAGCGCTCTGCAAGCCCTGGAGGAGAGTATTCCTGATCACCTAAGCGACCTAGTTCGCATAGGCACATTGATTCTTAAGCAATAGCTAAGGGATCGCTTTTTTCCCTGTCACCTCACCTTCCGCGCTGAAGCATTGAGAATGATTACCATTTCGCTGCGAGTGCTTTTTCGCGCTCGTCGGCCCCCCTTTCTAGTTCTGCAGAGCTGCGGGGGCTTTTTCTAATGGAAGTGCATCGAAGGTTTTGCTCCCCTCAGCAGCACCTGACCTCATCTCATTTGGTCGGTACTAATAACTCAATTTCAACTGCGCTGACCTCAAGCCATCGCCATGGTGTTATCGGAGTTTCCCCTCCATCCAATGGTCCTCGCAACGGCCCCATTGGACGCTGAACAACCCAATGACTCCCTTGCCAAAAGTTTTGCTGGGGGAGTCAGTTCAGCATTAATTCAGCTTTCCAGATTTTTTTTGCTCATGTCCACTCCTGAGGAATTTCAACGTTTTGCACTGTTGAACTACACGAATGCGAACGGGGAGGAGCTAGTTGGGCTCGCCGTGGAATTGGCTGAAGATCCAAGTGGTGGAGTTCAAGTACGGGTACTTAGGGATTCAAATGTCATTAGCTGCGGGTCAGTGGACTCATTAGAAGAATGCGCAGTGGCCGCCTCGCAAGACTGCGACTGCTGTGACTAATCAGCAGCAATCAAAACTTGAGCAACATTGCTCTTCTCCGGCGTGACCATCAGCACAGGGCTGAGAGCAATAAATCTTTCCATCTTTCTCGACGGCTTTGTCAGGAGAAACACTGCAGCCACATGGCTCACATGCGCATTGCTGGTTTGCGATTGGCATGGATTCGACGATCAACTCCCCTTGTCTTAAGTCGAAAAAACAACCAGCGCATCCCTCAACCGAGGGAGTTGAACCTCACCGCACTGGTGGGTTGCACCATCGCCAGCCTGTTTTGAGCATCTTGTCCCACGCCTCGATGGCGTTATGCCTAAGCATTCGCCTGCGGGTTTTGCGAATCTAGTGATCATGCGTCAGCTACGGATGATCACTCAGCCCAAAAAATTAGACGAACCAAAAATCACATAACTGACAATGAGAAAGGCAAATATTGAGGCGCTACCCGCCAGATTGAAGCGCCATGAATCTGTTTTTTAGCCACTCCCTATAGGCATTAGCCAGCAGCGGAACGAGAAGCCAACCAGTCAAAGCAACGGTGATTGCAGTACTCAACAACATGTTTAGAGCCAATGGCAATTTCCCCAAGGTGTCAACGCCGATCAAGCTCAGCAGCATCACGGATGGGTAGAGAGCAAGCCAAACCAACAAGTTCATTTTCCAGACGGGTGGGGAATCTGGCAGCTGGGATGTCAGCCAAAGATCAAACGAAGGCCGATGAATTCCGGATTGAAACCGATGAACAAATCTAGTTTCTGCTTGATTCAGCAAACGCCTGCGAACAGGGCTATCAATCCATTCGAGGCATGATTGAATATCACTAAAACGCAATCTTACGTTATATTCAAATATGTCATTTTCAAGTCGCCGATGCGTTATCTCCTGTTCAATAAAGCCTCTTGACTGCAACACTGCTTGCTTAAGTGAATTCTGAAGTCGCTTGAACTCAATATGATCTGATTGACGCACCTGAGCTTGGATTAAGTAATCAAATTGCTCAGACGATTCGCTGCCCATCATCGACCTTTTGCAACCGCCAAATCATCTCCTCTTGATCTTCTCTTTCCAGAACCACTATGTCTAGACCTCGATGAACGGGAACGGGCTTAATCCCCGAGCCAGCAGCAGCACCGGTGAAGGCAAAGCGGGAATCACTGCAGGACCGAATGCGCAAAGCGTGATGGCGCCAGTAGCAACAGCAACGCCGCAAGACGGGGGTGGGAAAGATGGTGCTGGATCGCCTGGACGTGGAGTGGGCTACCACACGACTAGATGTCCACGGCCTCGGGATGTCCACCGGGATGTCCACGGACCCCTGAGCACTAAAAAAGGCGACCCCTGAGATCGCTTGTCCTGGAATGGTTGAGGGGGCCTTCCAGCCCCCATGAGTCATTTGGGTGATAAGGCTGACTTCACCCCATCTCCCCTAAGGGTCAGGCAGCAACAGGGGCTGCTTGACGGGAGAAACGAACGATGTTGTTCGCAGTTACGGGTTTGCTCTCACCGAGCAGGCTTCAGTCACCCTCCTCATGCCCCGTCGAAACCATTGCAGCCCCGAGAAGGGGGAATGGAGCTGAGCGGAATCGAACCGCTGTCCGAAACACTGGTGTGGATCACCTAGTCCGACAAAGCCGGACCCTGTCATTCTGACAGGAGTGGTGGCCTGGAGCACAACGCCCTTGGGTCGAACAAACCGGCTATCTGCTGTTGCAGTTCTTCCCCAGGGCCTTGAGGCTGCCGGCAGCGAAGAACTGACCGACCTCGGGGCCCATTCCGTGAAGCCTGGCAGGCGTGCCGTCAGCTTCGAAGCAGACATGGCCTGTCTGTACAGGATGCACCTGCAGGCTCGGCTGCCCTTCCGCGTGCTGCGTCAGGTGGCGAGCTTCCCTTGCCAAGGCAGGGACGACCTCTATGACGGCATCCGCCGGGCCCTCGACTGGGAACGCTGGCTACATCCCTCCATGACCTTCCGGGTGGATGTGACCGGAACAGCACCGGGTCTAAACCACAGCCATTTCACGGCCTTGCAGGTCAAAAACGCCCTTGTGGATGCGCAACGGGATCTGTGGGGAGAACGCTCCTCCATTGATCTCGACGACCCCGACCTCTCCTTACATCTCCACCTTGGCCGCGGAGTGGCCCAGCTGAGCCTCGACGGCAGTGGCGGAAGCCTGCACCGCCGCGGCTACAGGGCAGCCATGGGGGCCGCACCCTTGAAAGAGAATCTGGCCGCCGGCCTGATTCGCCTGACAGGCTGGGATGGAAGAAGCCCCCTGGTAGATCCCTGCTGTGGATCGGGAGTGCTCTTAATCGAAGCGGCACTGGCAGCGCTGCAGCAAGCGCCGGGATTGGAGCGTCGTTTTGCCCTTGAGGGCTGGGCCGATTTCCAACCCGAACTCTGGGAGAAAGAAGTCGATCGCGCCAGGCAGCGCAGGCGCCGAGACCTCACAGTCCCCCTCCTGCTTGGAATCGAAGCGGATCCCGTCATCGCTGATCAGGCCCGCGCCAACGTGGAGGCTGCAGGCCTGAGCGGAATCATCCGCATCTCCACCAGCCCGTTTGAAGACGAAACACTGCCCGATGGTCCGGGAGTCCTGGTGTGCAATCCGCCCTATGGCCAACGCATCGGTGACGAAGAGGAACTCGATGGGCTCTACAGCGCTCTGGGGCAATTTGTACGCCGAGAAGCTTCCGGCTGGCAGCTTTGGCTGTTGAGTGGCAATCCGAAGCTCACGGGTGCACTACGGCTCAAAGCATCGCGACGGATTCCTGTGAGCAACGGCGGAATTGATTGCCGCTGGTTGAACTACGACATTCGGTGATGCGACAACACGAGCCCACAGGTTTCAGTCGTCGTAGGAGACAAAGCTTCCATTCACAGAAAATCCATCATCGGAGTCAACATTGATCGAAACATTGGCGACAGGTGACATATGAACCAACGCGCTGTCCCAGCAGCGATAAATCTCAGCATGAATCGCTCGAGCGATGTGATCAGGGGCAGAAAAATATTTCATCCATTTGCCGCTTGAACGACGCTTGCGAGCCGCCAACTGAGAGGCATTTCGCTCGAAGCTGCAATGAACCGTTGCTACAGCAACCTGCCTGAAACGTTGGAACAGTTTTTTGGCCAGAAAAGCTTGCATCATCAAATCATTTTGACGGGGCTTGAGCAGATCTTCAAAGCATCGTTTCGGCAATCTGTCTGACTCATTTGAAAGGCGCTGAGCCCTTCTTTTCAGCCCCCTAGGCCAATAGGACGCATCAATACCCCGCAGTATTTGATAAAGATCAAGATGAAGTAACAGACCAGATGGCAGGGCCGACTCACGCGATAACCGCTTCACATGACTGGCCTGAAAACAGGAATGTTGCTCTAAAGCAAGGCCGTAATCGTCATATTCACGACCGGATCGATCCAAAACAGACCCTAGAAACTCACCTCTCAGTGCATCACCAAACAAAGGAAGATCAGATTGGACCGCTTTCTGGATGACGGAGGACTTTCCAGATCCACAGGGACCGGCCACCAGGAAAAGAGTTGACTGTCCCGAGCCAAGCTCAAGGCGCGAACCGGATTGCTGATCAGGAACAAGATCCTGCCGAAACCTTCGCCAGAAGGGGGAGCGCAACGATCACAGAACAACAATCAAGGCAAGTTAACCCGGCATTAACCGTGGGTTAACTGTTAATTGCATGGTGAAGTGATGATGATGCGTCTAACGCGCTGGGGCCGGTTCAGACCCGCCCCATCACCGCACGAACGGTTTTCATCAGGCCCTCAAGTGTCTGGGGCAAGAAAGGCCCCTTCAACACCTGCCCACCGATGCGCAAACTGATGCCAGCCAGCACAAGATTGGCAACGGAAAGGGTCAGCAGCGCGCGCATCCAATCCAGCCCCCACTCGGCCTGAATCCAAAGCAGCAACGACGCTTCTCCCGCCAACAACGCCAGGAACATGGCGGTACCTCCGATGGCGAGGAACAAACCACCGCTGATCAATCGGCGTTTTTCACGATCCACCTCCTGCAGAGCAATACGCACATGCAGGTCCATGACTGACGCCGCCAGCGCCGTGACCCGGGCGGCTGCTCCAAATCCACGCGGAGAGTTTTGATCGGCCATCAGGAACGCCGTCCTCCGCGAAGCATGCTGCCCAGCAGCAAACCAACACCTAGGGCAACACCGACGGCCAGAAGCGGTCGCTGACGCACAGGTGCCTCAATCTTTGGCCGCAGCGTGCTGTTCAACTCATCCAGCAGCTGTTCCAGTTGCTCTTCCAGCGGGTCAAGACTGTCGGCCCAGTCGCGGCTGCGATCACCCGCGTTATGGAGAAGATCCTCAAGCTGATCGCGCACTCCTTGGGGCGTCAGGCCTGTATTCGCTTCGATCAGACGAACAAGCTCATCCACACTTCCCCGGGTCGCTTCCAGGGTGTGATGGGCCAAATCCGGCCAACGCTCTTGGATCGTGGGGAGCAGGCTGTCGAACCGCTCACGGAAGTGATGCTCGAATCTGCCGTTGGACTGCGGCGGTGTCGAGGCCATAAAGACCGGTGGCAGAAACCTCTAAAAGGGTAGGGAGACTGAAGGCTGAGGGAAAGTCTTTGCCGCGATACGCCCTACTGCGTCACACCGGAGCGCCGGACGACCCCAGCGGATGCCATATCGATCTGCTGCTTGAGCATGGGGACAGCTGCAGAACCTGGCGCCTCGCGACCGTGCCGCGCCCGAACGCAGGGGGGCAACCGGCGGTTCCCCTGCCACCACATCGGCGGGCCTGGCTGGAACCACGCAGTGCTGCCGTTTCGGGCAACCGGGGCTGGGCCGAACGGATCCATGCCGGGAGCTACAGCGGCGTGCTTCCAAACGCCACGGATGCAGACGTAACCCTGCAGCTCCAGGGCGACCTTCAGGGCTGCCTACGCATCGCCAACGGAAACTGCTCGTTAACGATCCCTTGAGCTTTTCGTGAGCTCCGCTAGTTTCGGCCTGCTGACAGCCCCAGATCCTGTTGGTTCATATCAATCAGGTTGGGCTTACGCACTTCAAGTCGTTCGGCGGAGCGATGACCATCCCTCTTGAGGAGGGATTCACCGTTGTGACCGGACCCAACGGTTCCGGCAAGAGCAACATCCTCGACGGCGTTCTGTTCTGCCTAGGCCTGGCCACCAGTCGCGGCATGCGGGCCGACCGCCTTCCGGACCTCGTCAACAGCGGCATGCTGAAGGCTGGCAAGGCCGCCGAAACCACAGTCAGTGTTCGCTTCGATCTCAGCGACTGGACACCCGATGCCGCCGAGGAAGGCCTCGACGCACCGGCGGAAGGCCCCTGGATTCAACCGGGACAAACCGAGTGGACGGTGACCCGCAAGCTGCGGGTGATGCCGGGGGGCTCCTACAGCTCCAGCTACAGCGCTGATGGAGTGTCCTGCAATCTGCAACAGCTGCAGACCCAGTTGCGACGACTCCGAATCGATCCCGAAGGCAGCAATGTGGTGATGCAGGGGGACGTCACCCGCATCGTCTCGATGAGCAACCGGGACCGCCGCGGCCTCATCGATGAGCTGGCCGGTGTTGCCCTGTTCGACACCCGGATCGAACAGACCCGCCGCAAGCTCGATGACGTGCAGGAGCGCCAAGAGCGTTGCCGGATCATTGAGCAGGAATTGCTGACCAGCCGCCAACGGTTGGAGAAGGACTGCGCCAAGGCCCGCCAGTATCAGGAGTTAAGGGAACGGCTACAGCTGGGACGCCGCCAGGAAATGGTGCTGGCCTTCGAGGCAGCCCAGCAGGCCCTGAAGGATCTGGCCACGCGCCAACAGGCTCTGGAAGCCCAGGAACAGCGGGACGCTGCGGCCATCGCCAGTGGCCGGGAGCAATTGAACAAGGCTGTTGCCGAACTGGAGCTGCTGCAGGAGCAGGTCAAGGCCCTAGGAGAAGACCAACTGCTGACGGTTCAAGCAGAACTGGCTGGCCTCGACACGAGCAGCCGCGAACTTGAACGCCAGGCCACCCTCCACCAGGACGAAGGCCAGAAACTTCAAGGACAGCGCCATGACCTCGCCACCCGTCGCCAGCAGTGGCAGCTGCAGTCGCGGGAGCTGGAGCGCGACCCCAACCAGGACGCCCTGAACGCCGCTGAAGACAACTGCAAAGCCGCTGAGGCATCGGTTGAGATGTCCCGCCGCCGACTGGCTGATGTTGCCGGCCGCTCCGGCGCCTGGGTGGAGGAACAAAAGCGCCGCAGTGGCCGCCGTCAGGACTTACAGAGCAGCGTCTCTCCCTTGCTGGAGGAGCAACAGCAGTTGCAGGAGCGGCTGCGTCAGGAACGGGAACGCCTCGAGGAGCTCACCCAGGAACAGCAGCAGGACGGCTCCGACGGTGCCGCCGTGCAGCAGCAGCTCGAGACCCTGGAGGAGACCTGGCAAACCCTTCTTCAAGCCATTGCCGATGGCAAACAGGAGCTCCAGCAAACGGCCGACTCCCTGGCCATCCAACAACGCACCCGCAGCCGGCTTGAACAGGAACAAACCCGTTTGGAACGGGAGATCGCTCGTCTGGAGAGCCGTCGCGATGCCCTTCAGGAAAGCCGCGGCACCGGTGCCCTTCGCCTTCTACTGGAGGCCGGCCTCGATGGCATCCATGGCCCTGTAGCCCAGCTTGGTGAGGTGGAGGATCGCCATCGTCTCGCCCTTGAAGTGGCGGCTGGGGCCCGTCTCGGACAGGTGGTGGTCGACGACGACCGCATCGCTGCCCGCGCCATCGAGCTGCTCAAGAGCCGCCGTGCCGGCCGGCTTACCTTCCTGCCCCTGAACAAGATCCGCTCACCCGGGGGGGGCGGCTCAGCCGCCTTTGCCAGGGGGGCACGCCCGGGAGGGGACAGCGGCGCTGGACTGATCGGTCGAGCTGTGGAACTGGTGCGCTTCGAGCCGGTGTACGACCAGGTGTTCGCTTACGTCTTCGGCGACACCCAGGTGTTCTCCGACCTGGCCAGCGCCCGTCAACAGTTGGGCCGCTCCAGGGCTGTGACCCTGGATGGGGAGCTGCTGGAGAAAAGCGGCGCGATGACCGGCGGCAGCTTCTCCCAGCGCAGCAGCAGCCTCAGTTTCGGTCGCAGCAGTGATCAGGACGAGGCCGAGCCACTGCGTCGTCGCCTGCTGGAACTGGGTGAATCCCTGGTGGCCTGTCGGCGGGAGGAGTCGAAGCTGGCGCAACTGATGGAGCAGCAGAAACCCCAGCTGCGCCAGCTCGAGCAGCAACAAGCCGCTCTGATCGCCGAGCGCAATGCGGCCCGGCGGAACCACGGTCCCCTGCTCGAGCGCAGCCGCCAGCGGGCTGAAAGGCTCAGCAAACTGCAGCAGGACCAGACGGAACAACAGCAGCGGCTCGAATCGATCAGCCGTGAGCTCGCCCCCCTGACAGTGGAGCTCCAAGCCCTGGATGAGGCTGAGCGGAACAGCGGCAGCAATGACGATGCCGCGGCCTGGGCCCAACTACAGAAGGAGCAGGAAGACGCAGACCAACGGCTGGAGACGGCCCGCAGCGAGCGGGACCAGCTGCTGAACGCCCGCCGCGAGAGACAGCTGGCGATCGAACGGCTGGGGGATCAGGAGAAGGCACTGGCCGCAGAGGAGACCCGGCTGCAGGAGGCTGTGAAGGCCCTGGCCAGCGCCCATGGCGCCTGGCGCCAGCAGCAAAGCGACCTTCAGCAGAAGCGTCAACAATTGGAGCAGCAGCAGAGCGACCTGCAGGAACGCTTTGGCAGCCAGCGCCGGGCCAGGGATGCCGCGGAAGCCGAGGTGGGCCGGCAGCGTCAGGCCCTGCAGCAGGCCGAGTGGAATCTGGAACGGCTCAAGGAAGACCGGGAAGGGTTAATCGAAGAGCAGCGCAGCGGTGCGGTGCGCCTCCAGGAGATGGAACAGGCCCTGCCGGATCCCAGACCTGAGATCCCGGAGGCCTTGCGACTGTCTGGCCTAGAGGCCTTACAAGCCGATCTGCAGGCGATCCAGCAACGCATGGAAGCGCTGGAGCCCGTCAACATGCTGGCGCTGGAAGAACTTGAGGCCCTCGAACAGAGGCTCAACGAACTGAACGAGCGGCTCGATGTGCTCAACAGCGAGCGGGAAGAGCTTCTGCTGCGGATCGAAACCGTGGCCACCCTGCGTCAGGACGCCTTCATGGAAGCTTTCACCGCCGTGGATGGCCATTTCCGCGAGATCTTTGCCTCGCTCTCTGATGGTGATGGCCACCTCCAGCTGGAGAACCCGGACGATCCTCTGGAAGGTGGCCTCACCCTGGTGGCGCATCCCAAGGGCAAGACCGTACGGCGCCTGGCCTCGATGTCAGGTGGTGAGAAATCGCTCACCGCTCTCAGCTTCCTGTTTGCCCTGCAGCGCTTCCGGCCGTCGCCCTTCTATGCCCTGGATGAGGTGGACAGCTTCCTGGACGGCGTCAATGTGGAGCGCCTTGCCGCCCTGATCGCCCGTCAGGCCGAGGCGGCACAGTTCATGGTGGTCAGCCATCGCCGCCCGATGATCGGCGCGGCCCAGCGCACCATTGGAGTGACACAGGCCCGCGGCGCCCACACCCAGGTGGTGGGTTTGCCGGATGCCGCCTGAACGATCGACGTTTTCGCTGTGCAACCTGAACGTGACAGTCGGAACCCCTGCGCCACAATGGCCTGACTGTCCATGGCCGAGGGCCCGCGCTTGACCCCGACCCCTTCCCCGACTGAAGCCATCACCACTGGCGTACCCAGCGATCGCCTCTGGTTGCGCTCTGAACTGATGGGCACCCAAGTGATCACCCGCGACACCGGCCGCCGCCTGGGGGTGGTCGGTGAAGTGATCGTGGATATCGACCGCCGTGAGGTGGTCGCCGTCGGTCTGCGGGACAATCCGCTGACCCGTTTTCTGCCCGGCCTGCCGCGCTGGATGCCGCTGGACCGGATCCGTCAGGTGGGAGACGTGATCCTGGTGGATTCCGCCGACTCCCTGAGTGAGAACTTCAATCCCGAGCGATACAGCCGGGTCATTAACTGCCAGGTGATCACCGAATCCGGTGAGCAGCTGGGTCGGGTGCTCGGCTTCGCCTTCGACATCGAAACCGGAGAACTGACCACCCTTGTGATGGGAGCCCTCGGCGTGCCCCTACTGGGGGAAGGAGTGCTGAGCACCTGGGAAATGCCGGTGGAGGAGATCGTCAGTAGTGGCCCGGATCGGATCATTGTTTACGAGGGAGCCGAAGACAAGCTGAAACAGCTGAACAGCGGTGTGCTGGAGAAACTTGGAGTCGGTGGCCCCAGCTGGGAAGAGCAAGAGCGGGAGCGTTACCGGGTCAACTTGGTGCCCGTGGAAAACCAGCTCACTTCTGGACAACCCCAGGAGCAGGAACAACGGCGCCTCCAGGCCTCAGAAGCTGAAAGGCTTGATGCTGATGCGGAACTCGAATACGTGGAACTGGAGGATCGGCGGCAGGAGGCCATGCAGCAACGCCGTTACCTCGATGAGCCCCAGCGGTATGACGAGCGGCGCTACGAGGAACGGCCGCGGTACGACGAGCGGGACAACGTCAGAAACGACCGCTCCACTGAACGACCGCGGTCCTACGAGCAGCAGCAACCCCCCGCCTACGACGAACCAGCGCGTTACGAGGAACAACCTGCTTATCAGGAGCAGCCTGCCTATCAGGAGCAGCCTCCCTACCAGGAAGAGCCGGCATATCAGGAGCAGCCGCCCAGGCGCGCCATGCCAGCCTCCCGCCGTGCTGTTCAGCAGTCCGGTGAACCCCTGGATGTGGAACCGATGGAAGACTCAGCTCCTCAGCGCGGGACCCAGGATCTGGACGACCCCTGGTGAGCGAGCCGGAGGGCGGGGAGACGATCAGGCCGACTTGAAGTCCAGAGATGCGCTGTTGACGCAGTAGCGCTGGCCTGTAGGGGCGGGGCCATCAGCAAAGACATGCCCTAGATGGGCATCACAGCGGGCGCAATTGATTTCGGTGCGCACCATTCCGTGGGTCAGATCCTGTTTGGTGCTGATCGCATCGGAACTCACACCGTCCCAGAAACTCGGCCAGCCGGTGCCCGAGTCAAATTTGGCGTCAGAACTGAACAACGGCGATCCACAGCAGATGCAGTGATACATCCCGGTGGCCTTGTTGTTCCAATAAGCACCGGTGAAAGCACGCTCAGTACCGCCGCAACGAGCCACCTGGAACTGTTCCGGCGTCAGGGATTGCTTCCACTCCTCTGCACTGCGTTCGACCGGATTGGACGGGGTCATGGACGTCGGATTTAGCAGCCTATTCAGCCTAAGAAGAGCTGAGCTCGCGGGGGAGCAATGCCCTCACCTCTGCAGCCAGGGCAGCCACCGCCCCTGGATCCCCCCGCAACGCCTGGAGATCCTGCCGCTGGCCCTCCAGCCTCTCGGGAGCATTCAGCCAGTCGCATGCTTCCAGCGCGATCTGCTCCGGCGTGATCGCCCCCACCCTCTCCGGGACCACGGCGCGGCCAGCACTGATGTTGGGCCAGGCCATCAGACCGTTGTTCCGCAGACGCCAGAGGGTCAGCAAGACCCCAATCAGACGCCGCAAGCCCGGCAAGCGCGCCAGCAGCCCGAGCCCACCATCCCAGGCCTGCATTACCTCAAGGTGCTGGGTGGGAACAATCACGATCATCGGCACAGCCAGTGCTCCAAGCTCGGCCGTGTTGGCACCAACGGTGGTCAGGGCCAGGGCGCACTGGCTCAAGGCCCCGTGGGCCGGATGCTGCTGCAACAGACGAATCCGCGTCCCCGCCGCCGTCACCAACTCGGTGACCAACTCCTCTTGGTCAACCGACGCGACGGAAGCGCTGTAACGGGCAGCGATTGGATTGGATCCACCGGCAAAACGGAGTAGCTCCGCCACGCTTGTGGTGGGAGCCAACGGGAGCAAGAAACGGCATTCGGGTTGCAATCGAGCCAGGCGGTCGGCGGTGTCGAGCAGAAATGGCATGCCCACGCACAGCTTTGCCGGCTTGGAGCCCGGCAGCAGGGCCACCCACTGGCCTTCAGGCAGGGGATCCTCCCGACGGGCGAAGGATGACAAATCCGCCATCAGATCCCCAACCACACGGCATCGGGACTGATAACGAACCGGAAGCTGGCGCTGAACCGCCTCCGACATGGCCGCGATCCGGTCGTTCCAGCCCGGCCAGCGCGCCACCCATTCGGCATAGGTGATGTGGCGATACCCAAGTCGAGCAGAGAGCAGAACGGTCCAGAACTGATCTCCTCCCAGGAACACCACCACACCCCGCCGGGGCCAGGGGCCGTACCGCTGCGGGCGCAACAACAGCGACCAGAAACGCCGTGCCGGCACGATGCGCTCAAACAAGCCCCAGGGCTCTGCCGCCATGGGCTCCTGCCCGGTGGCATTGGGACAGGGAACCAGGACCAAATGCAAGGACGCCGCGGCCGTAGAGGACCGTGGACGAAGGCGGAGGCTGGCATGCAGACGTTCCGCCAGTGGGCGGACCCATGTGGTCAGCTCACCGGGACCGTTTGAAACAAGAACGACGGCCGGTCCAGGTTCTGCTGCGCGGGGACGGGCCAAGAGAAAAAGTGCGGATGGCGAGACTTGAACTCGCAAGGCCGAAGCCACACGCCCCTCAAACGTGCGTGTCTACCAATTCCACCACATCCGCGTGGTCGACTTCACCGCTCGGGCTCTGTCGACGTCAGATCATACCGGGCGGGGTCTTTGCTTTCGGCTTGATCGGTCGGCGCTGATACGATCCGGCGTCAGGCCTGAAGATGCTGCGGGATGCCCATCGGCAAAGTGCTGATCGCCAACCGCGGCGAGATTGCTCTCCGAATCATTCGGAGTTGCCGCGAGCTCGGCATCGCCACCGTGGCGGTTTACAGCTCAGTCGACAAAGACGCACTCCACGTTCAGCTCGCGGATGAAGCGGTTTGCGTCGGCGAGGCGCTGAGCAGCAAGAGCTACCTCAACATCCCCAACATCCTGGCGGCGGCCACCTCCCGCGGCGCTGACGCCATCCATCCCGGCTACGGCTTTCTGGCCGAGAACGACAAGTTTGCCGAGATGTGCCGTGATCACGGCCTCACCTTCGTTGGACCGTCACCCCACGCGATTCGCTCGATGGGGGACAAGTCGACCGCCAAAACGACGATGCAATCGGTGGGTGTCCCCACGGTTCCCGGCAGCGAAGGTCTGCTCAGCAGCACGAACCAGGCGGCGGCCCTTGCCGAGGAGATGGGCTATCCCGTGATGATCAAGGCCACCGCCGGCGGTGGCGGACGCGGCATGCGGCTCGTGCCGGACGCCAGTCAACTGGAAAGCCTGTACAAGGCGGCCCAAGGCGAAGCGGAAGCCGCCTTTGGCAACCCTGGGCTCTACATGGAGAAATTCATCGACCGGCCCCGCCACGTTGAAGTGCAGGTGCTGGCCGACCGCCACGGCAATGTGGTGCACCTGGGAGAACGCGACTGTTCGATTCAGCGTCGTCACCAGAAACTGCTGGAGGAGGCCCCCAGCCCGGCCCTAGATCCAGAACTGCGGCTGCGCATGGGTGAAGCCGCCGTTGCTGCCGCCCGCAGCATTAATTACGAGGGCGCTGGAACGGTGGAATTCCTGCTTGATCGCAGCGGGGGCTTCTACTTCATGGAGATGAACACCCGCATCCAGGTGGAGCATCCGGTGACCGAAATGGTCACGGGTGTTGATCTGATTGCCGAGCAGTTGCGCATCGCCGGTGGCGAACCCATCAGCGTGCGCCAGGAAGAGATCCAGCTCACTGGCCATGCGATCGAATGCCGGATCAACGCGGAGGATGCACGCCATAACTTCCGCCCCGCCCCTGGACGAATCACAGGATGGCTGCCCCCGGGGGGACCAGGCGTGCGCGTCGACAGCCACGTTTATACCGGCTACGACATCCCGCCCTTCTACGACTCCTTGATCGGCAAGCTGATTGTCTGGGGCAAAGACCGCGACCACGCCATGACCCGGATGAAACGGGCCCTAAACGAATGTGCCGTCACCGGAATCCCAACAACGGTGGAATTTCATCTCGAAATGCTGGATCGACCGGAATTCATCAATGGCGACATCCACACCAAGTTCGTCGAGCAAGAGATGCTCCCCTGAACTCAGGCTGCCGCCTGAGCGTGCATCAGAATTTGCGACAGCAGCCCCTGCTGACCAACGAGCAACTCACGCACGAGGCTGATCAATCCAACCCAGATCACGGGGGTGACATCGACCCCACCAATCGGTGAGATCACGCGGCGGCTAAGCGCCAGCACAGGCTCCGTCGGCCAGGCCACCACGGGCCAAACGCCCTGGTTCAGGTCCACCTGGGGGTACCAAGTGAGCACGATGCGAAGCAGAAACGCCAGGGTCCAGGCTGCCAACAGCAGACCAAGAAGAAGATGAACAACTGGCAGGACCTGCAGCAGCAGCGGCGTCACAAAGCTCAAAGCAAATCGTCCCGTCATCGTAGAAAGCCGACATAGCTCCTTAGGATCAGCGCGGCTTTGATGCAGACAGCAGCAACCCCATGACCCCCTCCCTCTCCAACTTCCTGAGCAGCCTCGTTTGGGGAGGTGTGATCGTTGTTGTTCCCGCCACCATCGCGCTGATCCTGCTGAGCCAGACCGACCGTCTCGACCGCAAACTCTGACCTGCCCCTGGCGCCCCTCGTAGACTGAGCCCCTAGCGGGATCAGAGTTTTGGTTAACGCCAGTCTCAACTGGGCCAGCATCGTCGGCATTGTGTTGGCCGTCGGCGGAGCTCTGCTCTATTTCATGCGGACGTTCAAACCAGCCCTGGCTCGGGACTACGACGTCTTCTTCGCAGCGATTGGACTGCTTTGCGGAGGCATCCTCTTCTTCCAGGGATGGCGTCTTGACCCGATTTTGCAGTTCGGCCAATTCCTCCTAGCGGGTACAACCGTTTTCTTCGCTTACGAAAGCGTGCGCTTGCGTGGCGTCGCCACCGAGCAAGCGCGGCGTTCCGCCTATTTCGATGACGAGCCCGCCCCTGATCGCGGCGATGGTCCTGGTGGACTGCGCGGGGGCTGGGATGACGGCTACGACCGTTTCGATGAACCTCAGCCGGTGCGGCGGCGTTTCTCCGGCCGCGACGACGACCCTGAAGAGCGACCTGAAGAGGAGTTCTACAGACCGCGCCGCACCAGCCGCGCCGCGATCCCTGAAGAGGCAGCCAGCCGTCGCTCCATGGGTCGCAACCCAACGGATTCCGGCTGGGAACAAGACAGTGAACGCTCCCGCCGCATGGCCCGCTTCCGGGCCGGAGAAGCCCGTGATGAGCAACGCCCCGATTTTGGATCCAGACGATCGGAGCGGGACGATCAACGCCGCGGCAGCCGTCCTACGGGCCGCTCTGAACGTCCTGCCGGCGAACCCGCCCCGTCCGGCGCTGAGGATGCCGCCTTCAGTCCCAGCCGCAGCGCATCACTGAACCGGGGACGTCCCGGAGCCAACCCGGTTGCGACAACAGAGTCGAGGCGTTCTGCTGAACCGCCGCTGGCCTCGAATCGCCCGACCAGTAGCCGTCAACCCCCCCGCAGCTCAAGGCCGTCTTCCGGCAGCCCTCGGGACAACAGCTCCCGCTTTGACGACTGAGCCACTTGCGTCGCCCGCTGCTCCTTCTCCTGGCCAGCCTGGCGCTGATGGGCTGCAACGGTCGCCAAGAACGGGCCGGTGGAGCCCTGTTCGGCAGCAGTCAGCAGGCACCCGCCCTGAGTGGCAGTGGTGAATGGTTGGCGGTCGTGAGCGATCGCCGCGGCAGACCCACGGTGCAGCTGCGCCGCCTCAGCGACGGATCCGTGGTGTCCGTTCCGCAGCTGAGCCGTCATCAGCCCCACAGCTCCCCCTCCCTCAGCTGGAACGGTCGCTACCTGGCCGTCATCACCCAGCGTGGTCGCCGCAGACTCGCGGTGGTGACCGACCGCCTGAATGGACGAATGCATCCCCTGCCGCTGCCGGGGGGACGGGACCCGGTGCTGCTCAGCCTCGCGCCAGATGCACAGCAAATCGCTCTCCAGGTGACAGATCAGGGCCGGTGGCGCGTGGAACTGCTGGATCTGAGTGAAGTACTCGAACCAGACCGTCCACCGGGCCAGAGCCTCTCCACGCCAACACTGTCGTCAGAGCCATGATCCGCGTTGCTCTGATCTGCAGCCTGGTGCTGATGACGGGCTGCAGCAGTCCCAGACCCACACCCCGGCCCGATCTCAACGGCCTTCTGCGCCAGTCGGTGAACAGTCGCCGGGATCCATCCCTGGGGGGACGCTGGTTAGCCAGCCTTGGCCAACGCAATGGGCGGGAACGGGTCGAACTGATCGACCTTCGCAACCGCAGCCCTGTCCCGCTGCCAGGCCTCAACCGTGCTGACGCCCAACCCATCAGCGTCAGCGTCAGTGCGGATGGGCAGCGCTTGGCCGTCGTCCAGCAACGCGATGGCCGCACGGAACTGGTGCTCTATCGCCGCAACGTGGGCGCAACACAACGGCTGCCTCTGGATCCACCGGGCGTGCCCCGCAGTGTCAGCCTGGACGGAGCAGGCCGGCGTCTGGCGGTGCAGGTGAGCCGAAACGGACGCTGGGATGTGGATCTGATTCGTCTGCCCTGATCAGGGCAGCAACCCCGCCCAGTGCAGAAAGGTGTCGCGGCTGAGGGCCTCGATCAAGAGCACCGCGACAAAACCGACCATGGCGAAACGGCCGTTCACGCGCTCGGCATACCCACTCCAACCGAATGCCGGTACGTCGTTGGTGGTGGCGGACGTCTCCGGAACAGACGTGGAATCAGGCGTCTCGCTTGTGGAGGTCATCCGGCCGGTTCAGGAACGTTCGAAGTCATAGCTGGTCGCCGGGATCAGCCGCCAGTCGCGATCTCCACTCAACTCGAGAACGGTGTCATGGAACTCCTTCAAGGTCGGCCGGTGACCAACGCTGATGAAAGCCACCTCGCGTTCGCGCAGCAGCGCATAAAGACGGGATTCAGTGTCAACATCCAAGGCACTGGTGGCTTCATCAAGCACCACGACCTTGGGGGAATTCAGCAACAACCTGGCAAACGCCAGCCGCTGCTGTTCTCCCAGAGAGAGCAACCGCGGCCAGTCCTGCTTGATATCGAGGTCGGGGTAACGCTGCAGCAATTTCGCGAGCATCACCTGATCCAGAACGGCCCGCAGCTGTTCATCGCTGAAACGAGCCTGATCCAATGGGTAACAGAGCTGTTCGCGGAGCGATCCCAGAGCCATATAAGGCTTCTGCGGAATGAACAGAAGGTCCCCCTGCCCTGGGGAATACACAGTGCCTGTCGGTGATCCCCATAACCCACTCACAACCCGCAGCAATGAGGTCTTGCCACAGCCAGAGGGCCCGACCACAAGCAAGCCTTCAGAAGTGTCGAGCGAAAAGCTGAGATCGCGCACCAGCACGTTGTCGGTCCGCGGTGTTTTGACCGTGACCCCTTGAAGCGCCAAACGGTCGGACGGCACAATCCGCGGAGCGAAATCACTCCACTCCTCACGATCCAGGTTCGAGATATTCGACTGGAAACCTTCCAGCCGGTTAATTGATGCCGAGAATCGGGCCAGCGCTTCGATATTGTAGACAATGAAGAAGAGCGATCCCTCAACCAGGTTGTAAGCAACATTCGCCTGAGCGAAGCCGCCGTAATCCATCTCACCCGCCAGAATCGGCGCAGCAAGAATCAGATAAGGGATGAAATTACTGGCGTAGATGCTGGAACGCTGCAGCACACGCAGCAACACCTCCCAGACGATCAGAAGATTGAAGTTCTCAACAACAGTGGCCAAGCGACGCGTCACCTCCTTGGCTTCCTGCTGTTCACCTGCATAGAAAGCAATCGATTCGGCGTTATCCCTTACCCGAACAAGGCCATAGCGGTAATCCGCTTCGAAACGCAACTGAAAATTGTTCAGACGCACCAGCTTACGACCGGCAACAATCATCAAGACCGAAATAGCAGCGGCATAGGCCAACAGAGCGAAAGTCAAGCCCTCACTCACCGAATAAAGGATGAGGATATTGAGAGAAAAGGTGAGAATCGAATCAAAGATATTGAGTGCGAAGCCAAGGGCTTGAGCCGTGAAATCACGAACATCCTCTGAAATGCGCTGATCAGGGTTATCGACGTTGGTGGCCGCCTCATCGTTGGGGTTGAGGACGTAATACGCCCGATCCCGGAGGTAGTCGTCCACCAAACTCAGCGACAACCATTCCCGCCAGAACAGACCCAGCTTCTGGGTGAAATAAAACTGCAGACTGCGAATCGGCAGGGCAACCGCAAAACAAGCGCCATAGACCCAGAGATTGCGGTAGGACGCATCCCCGTCCTTGGAGATCAACGCATTGGTGAGATCCCTAGCGATGAATGTGATGCCGGCATTGATGCCGTTCACACTCAACAGCATCAGGATGATCAAACCGAGAAACAGCCAAGGCAGCCAGCGGCGGTGCCGCAGCTGGCCCCGCACGGAGGCGAACACCACAGCCCCCAGCACGAACAGGGCACTGATGCCCGTCCCCCATCCACGGGACCAGAGCATGGCCAGGGAGGACTGGACGCCACCGAGGTACTGACCGGTCAACTGCGGCAGCAGCCACGACAGGCCGTTCATCAGCCCGGTGACCAGGAACAGCACGATCCCGGCCACACAGAACAGCAGGCTCACCAGAAGTCCGATGAACTGCCAACCGTTGTCTTCGGTGTATGGAAAGAAGTAGGGCTGCGAAAGTCGACGCAGCTTGGCGGCCTGATCCCGCAGGTTCTGAAGCTGGTGGGTCATGCCACTGCTGAACTGTGCTCAGTCTGGCGGCCATTGCGCTGCTTCGCCGTCAGCATCAGCCGGGGGGCCAAGCCAGAGAACGCCCACCGATCACATGCACATGAAGGTGAAACACCGTCTGACCAGCACCGGCACCGCTGTTGATCACCGTGCGGAAGTCGTCCAGCCCCTCCTGTTTGGCGACCCGAGCAGCGACCAGCAGCAGATGGCCCAGCAGGGGAGCATCCTCTGCAGCACCGGAGCGCAGGCTCTCAATCGGCTTGCGGGGAATCACCAGCACATGAACCGGTGCCTGGGGGGCGACATCCCGAAAGGCCAGGCACTGCTCATCGCTATAGACCTCATCGCACGGGATCTCGCCGCGAAGGATCTTCCCGAAGATCGTGTCGTCTGCCATGGGCCTTAAGAACGAAGGAACAGCCATACCGGTGTGACAGCAAGGGCATGAATCTCCTGCGTCACCCACTTCAGAATGCTGGCACGTTGTCTCAGTGCATCCCTACAAGGTCTGGAGGCCAGGCCTGTGGTGGTGGAAGTGGATCTCGCCCCAGGCCTGCCGGGCGTCCAGCTGGTGGGCCTGCCAGACAAGGCCATTCAGGAGTCGCGGGAGCGCGTCCGCTCCGCCCTGCGCAACAGCGGCTTCCGCGGCCCCCTGGTTCGCGTGGTGATCAACCTGGCTCCGGCCGATCTACGCAAGGAAGGCCCCTCCTTTGATCTCCCGATTGCCTTGGCGCTGTTGGTGGCCAGCGGGCAGCTCGCCCGCCCTCAGCTGGAAGGCCTCTGGTGTGCTGGCGAATTGGGTCTCGACGGCAGCCTCAGGCCCTGTCGCGGGGTGATCGCCCTCGCCGACCAGGCCCATCAGCAGCAGGCCCGAGCCCTGGTGATCCCTCCCGCCAATGCCAGCGAAGCCAGCTTGATTGAGGGGCTGCCAATCCACACCGCGCCCAACCTGCGGGAGCTGGTTCTGCAACTCAAAGGAGAGCAACCCTGGCCCGTCATCGGTTGCAGCGGCTCCCGAGCATCAGGCCGCATCAACAGCCCGGAGCCCTTGCCATCCATTGAGACAAGCCTGGCTTCACGGGGCTTGGCCCTTTCCGCTGCAGGCGGCCACCATCTCCTTCTGGTGGGTCCCCCCGGCTGCGGCAAGACCCGCCTGGCCCATCACTTGCCACACCTGCTGCCGCCCCTGAGCCGGAAGGAAGCGCTCACCATCACACGCATCCATTCGATCGCCGGACATCTCCATGACATCGATCAACTGAAGCAGCAACGCCCCTTTCGATCGCCCCATCACAGTTGCTCCGCAGCCGCCTTGCTGGGGGGAGGACGCTCGCCCCGTCCCGGCGAACTCAGCCTGGCCCACGGTGGTGTGCTCTTTCTCGATGAGCTAGCGGAATTTCCGCGAACAGTGCTGGATCAGTTGCGGCAGCCCCTGGAGGAAGGCGCCGTACAGATCAGCCGCTCCCAGCACAGCACTGTCTTCCCCGCCTTGATCACCTTGGTGGCAGCCACCAATCCCTGCCCCTGCGGATGGCATGGCGATCGCGACCATGGCTGTCGCTGCAGCATCAGCCAGCGCCAGCGGTACTGGCAGCGGCTCTCAGGCCCGCTCCTGGATCGGCTCGACCTACAACTGCGGCTCGAACGGCGCTCCGCCAAGGAGATGGCGAACGTGCTGAATCCTCACGGCCCGTCGAAAGTCACCGAGTCCTGGTGCAGCCCAACACGGATTCAACGGGCCCGCCAGCGGATGCAGAGCCGCAATCCCGCCGGCTGCCGCAATGGCCGACTGTCGGCAAAAGCGCTGCGGCAGAGCGGAGCAATCGAGACTGCGGCGCTGGATCTATGGGAACAATTGATCCAACAACGCGGCCTGAGCACCCGCAGCAGTCTTCAGCTGTTGCGGGTGGCACGGACCATTGCTGATCTGAACGATCAGTCATCTGTTAACCGCAATGCCGTGGCGGAAGCGAGCTGCTACCGCTGCACCGATCTGCTGAGGGGACCTGAACCTCAGTAGTTGCGCGCCCGCTTGTCCGGTGTATCCCGGTAGGGCTGGGTGCCGATCGGCGGGGGCTGGAGATGGCGGTCGTTGAGCGACCCCAGCGCATGGGTCATCGCTTCACCAAACCACTCAAACCATTGCACAACTGTGGTTTTCATCACGGCCTCCTGGGTCTTCCTTCAGTGTGAATTCACTGACAGGTCTCGACAACAGGTGTTTTGACCGGTTTAGTCCCCTCTCAGCTCAGGGAGTCGGTGCGCTGTCTCGATAGACGTAGAGATGGCCCAGGCTTTTCTTGCCGTAGGCCCGTCGCTTCAGGGTCCACCCCGGCTCAAGCTTCAGCTGAACAAAGCCACTGGCGGCCCCGCCGGCCCGGGCGACGAGCAGGGTTGGCTGGGAGGGATTGCGGGTCGGTGTCGCCAGCAACTCAATATCACTGCCGCTGTTCACCACGCTGAGCCGATAACGGGTGCCAAGGTCATCACCACCGATGCGCAGGGAATAGCCGTTGCCGTCGATGTAACGGTTGCAGACCCCGGTGAAATCAAACTTGGACAGCAGGGGATCCACCATCGCCGGCGAGCCAGCACCCACCGCAAAACACGGGCGTTTCGTGGTCCGCTGTTCGTAGATGTTCAACTGCGAGCGTTGCCCCTGGCCGATGGGAGCCGACACCAGAACAAAGTTGCTCATCTCCACGGGCACCGCCGTGAACAGAGAGCCCTGGGCCAAGGCCACTGGTACCGAGGTCGCTGCGAGAGCTAGGCCAGCAGCAGCCACGGTTCGAAAGCGTGCCATCACGTCCATGGAGGAACTGAGCGGATCGTAAAAGTGATGCCTGAATCGGTCGCCCCCGATCAGGCCGGTTTATTGAGGCGTATGGCGACCAGCAGGGTGCCAACGGTTGCGGGGGCCGCAAGGGCCAAGATCCAACTGGTGGCTTTGACCCCGAGGTCGGGATCGCCATAGGCCAGTTCGAAGACACAACCTGTGCTGGCAATGCCAAGAACACAGGCAAGGGCCAGGAAAACGCCGGCCAAGGGTTTCATTGGCATGGCTCAGGCGACGCTCCGAACATGTTGGCGCTCGAAGCCCTTCTCCTGGAGCTCTTTCTGCAGACCGTCTTCATCGGTGACGCGATCGACGAACAACACGCCATTGAGATGGTCCATCTCATGCTGAATGCAGCGGGCCATCAAGCCATCGGCTTTCATCTTGCGGGGCCGACCCATCTCATCGCGAAAGCTCACTTCAATCGCCGTTGGGCGCACCACATCGAGATACACCCCAGGAATGCTGAGGCAGCCCTCCTCATAGGTATCGAGCCCGGCACTGGCCGCACTGATTTCCGGATTGATCAACACCAGAGGCGGTGTGGCCGCATTCTCCAAGTCGAGATCAATCACGAGCAGCTGCTGATGGATCCCCACCTGAGGTGCCGCCAGACCGATGCCCTTAGCGGTGTACATGCTGCGCAGCATGTCGCGGGCTAGCTCCCGCACCTGCTCATTCACCTTGCCGATGCGACGCGCCGACTTTCGCAGGACTTCATCGCCCAGGGTGTAAATCTCCAACGGCGGAGTTTCAAGGGCGGTTTTGGGGACCAGCATCGTGTCCCGCGACTTGTCGGCCTGACGGGCCAACTCTGCAAAGCTTCCTGCCAAGGCCAACGCCGCGTTGATTCAGCATGGTAAGCGGCCTAATTCAGCCGCCATGGGAGCCGTTCCGTTATCCGCGCAGCATGCCGTCGGCCGTTTGCCGGGGCTCAAGGAACCGGTACTGGTCAGTGGACCAGATGCAACGGTGTGGCTGATCTGGCTGGAGCAACGTCCCCAGGAACGGGGCCGCACCACAGCCTTGATTCGCCGTTTCGGCGATTCCGAAGCGGACCCTCTGGAGCTGACGCCGGCCCCCAGCAACCTGCGCAGTCGCGTGCATGACTACGGCGGCGGGGTGCTCGCCACTGCTGTGGAGCAGGACAGGCTGATCCTGACCTGGATCGACAGCGGCTGCGTCTGGCGTCAGGACTGGCGCCTGCCAAAGACCAACACAGACCATCCCACCCCCCTGGCAGCAGCCGAACGGCTCAGCCGGGAGGGCAACTGGGAGCTGGCGGATGGCGTGCTCGATCTACCCAGGCAGCGCTGGATCGGAATCCGTGAAGTCGAGGGCCGTGACGAGCTGGTGAGCCTGGCGTTGAGCGGGGCCGATCAGAACCCGTTGCTGCTGCACCAACCGGCGGACTTTGCCGGCTATGGCTGCTTGAGCCCCGATGGCCAGCGCTTCGCCTGGGTGGAATGGCAGCAACCCGCCATGCCCTGGGACAGCAGCAGTCTGTGGTGCGCGGGGTTCAGCGACACGGGCGGGCTGCTCCAGCCCCGTCAGTTAGCCGGGGGCGACGGCGTCTCGGTGTTTCAACCCCAGTGGCTGTCCGACGGACAGTTGCTTGTGGCGGAAGACAGCACGGGTTGGTGGAATCTGATGCTCCAACCCAGCGCCGATGCCGACTGGGAAAGGCCCTGGCCGATGGCCGCTGAAACAGCCATGCCCCAATGGATCTATGGAATGAGCACCACGGCTTGGGATGGCGAACAGCTGATTGCAGCCGTGTGCAGCCGCGGGGCCTGGTCATTTCAACGGCTCAGTCTGGATGGAAGCGTGCAGCCGTTGCCGCAGCCCTTTGATGATCTGGCGGGATTGAGCGCCTGCCAAGGCCGCGCCGTGGCCGTGGCCAGCAACGGCACCAGCGTGGCCGGACTGCTGGAACTCGACCTGCGACCAACCACCCCAATCTGGAGCCACAGCCCTGCCATACCAGCCCCCTTGGCGGCAGAAGAGATCAGCGTGGCCGAACCGCTGTGGTTCAACGGCCACCAATGGGAACGCACCCATGCCTGGTACTACCCCCCCAGCGGCAAACCACCAGGGGCAGCCCCACTGCTGGTGAAAAGCCACAGCGGACCAACGGCCATGGCCCGCCGCGGCCTCAGCCTGGCGATCCAGTACTGGACCTCCCGTGGCTGGGGCGTGGTGGATGTGAATTACGGCGGCTCAACGGGGTTCGGCCGGGATTACCGGGAGCGGCTGAACGGTGGCTGGGGGGTGGTGGATGTGGCCGACTGCGCCGCAGCAGCCCGGGCCTTGATCGACTCCGGTCGCGCTGATCCCGACAAGATCGCCATCGAAGGTGGGAGTGCTGGCGGGTTCACCACCCTGGCGGCTCTGTGTTTTACCGATGTGTTCCAGGCCGGTGCCTGCCGCTATGCGGTGTGTGATCTCACCGCCATGGCCGAAGACACCCACCGGTTTGAGGCGCGCTACTGCGATGGTCTGGTGGGGGCATGGCCAACGGAACGTCATCTCTATGAGAAGCGATCGCCCCTGCTACATGCGGATCAAATCCGCTGTCCGGTGCTGTTCTTCCAGGGGTTAAAAGACAAGGTGGTGCCTCCGGAACAGACCGAGCGCATGGCCGAAGCCCTGCGCAGCAACGGCATACCGGTGGAGGTGCAGCTCTTCGATGACGAAGGCCATGGCTTCCGCAACCAAGCCACACAAATCCAGGTTCTGGAAGAAACCGAAGCCTTTTTTCGGCGTCAACTGGGCCTGGCGGAGCAGCGGAAGTGAAGACCAGAGGTCATCATCAAATCACGACAGATCGAGACAAATAAGCAACAAATACAAACTTCCCATAGGATCAAAAGATATCAATGTTCAGATCATGCTTCAACGTTGGCGCCGAGAATTTATCGAGTTCTTCTTCACCAAGGGCAGTGCTCTGACGGTCGCAATTGCATTCATTGTGGGGCAACAATTCACAAGAATCGTTGATTCAGTCACTAAAGACCTCTTGATGCCACTCCTGAACCCCTTTGTTCCCAAGGGCAGCTTCGAAGATCTCAAAATCAACTATTTCGGCGGCGCAATCGAGATTGGGAAGCTAGTTGACACCATCGTCGAAGCCCTCTTGGTGGCCTGGATGCTGTTCCTCATCCTCAAGGCGATCAAACGGATTGAGCGGCAAACCTCAGCATCCACCGAAGAATCAGGGCTGAGCTAGCAGATGGTTACAACCCACACAACCGGGTTCAGCAAATGTGATGGCTTAAGCGAGCAACCAACAGGAACGTTCAACCTGTGCCCCATGGAACGGATGAAACTGCATCGGGCCTGAGATGGTGTCCAAAGCTTCCTGAGTATTAATGCGGATCCTGCGTTATCGCGGCAACAGCTACGCCAGCCCTGAACCGATTAACGCAGCACCCCGTGCCGGCGTGCGGTCTTACCGCTGGGTGCAGTACACCATCCAGAGCGGCAACGTCGTCCCCCTGGAGCAACGCGAAGGCATTTCGAACGATCAGCAGCTGGCCGCCTGAGTCGGCTCAGCTGTGTTCGCGCAGGAAGGCGACCGTGGAGGCGAGCTCCTCGCTGAAGCGGTCGATCTCTTCAAAGGTGCTGGTGAAGCTCAGGCTGGCCCGGGCTGAAGCCGTGACGTCATACAAACGGTGCAAGGGCTGACAGCAGTGGTGACCACTGCGGATGCAGATTCCAGACGCATCAATCAGCGCGGCAATGTCATTGGCATGCACGCCATCCACAAGGAATGTGGCCAGGGCACCGCGGTCGGGCTGCTGATCCGGCGTCGGCCCCAAGACCCGCACACCATCAATGGCCTGCAGCCTGTTGAACAGATGCCGGGTGAGCTGAGCCTCCCAGGCCTGAATCGCCTCCAGACCAACTGCCTGCAGATAACGAATTGCGGCACCCATGCCCACCGCTTCTCCAATGGCAGGGGTTCCAGCTTCGAACTTGTGGGGCAGCACCGCCCAGGTGCTGTGATCCAGGTAGACGTCCTGGATCATCTCCCCACCACCGAGGAAGGGAGGCATCGCCTCCAGCAGAGACTCCCGCGCCCAGAGAAAGCCCATGCCGGTGGGCCCGCAGAGCTTGTGGGACGAGCCGACAAGAAAGTCGGCCTCCATCGCTGCCACATCAATCGGCTTGTGGGCCAGGCTCTGGCAAGCATCAACGAGCACGCAGGCGCCAACGGCATGGGCCGCCGGGATCACCTGATCAAGGGGATTGCAGCAGCCGAGTGCATTGCTGATGTGCACCAGGCTCACCAGCCGGGTGCGCTGGCTGAGCTGGGCCTGGAAATCGTCCAAATCCAGCTCACCGGATTCGGTGATGCCGACATGACGCAGCACACAACCGGTGCGCTGGGCCAGGAGCTGCCATGGCACCAGATTGCTGTGGTGCTCCATCACGGTGAGGAGAATTTCGTCCCCCTCCTTCAGGTTTGCGTCACCCCAAGTGCGCGCCACGAGGTTGATCGCTTCACTGGCATTACGGGTAAAGACGATCTCCCGGGCAGTAGCGGCACCCACGAAGGCCGCAGTCGTGCTGCGGGCTGCCTCAAAAGCATCGGTGGCGCGGGCACTGAGCTGGTGGGCGCCGCGATGCACGTTGGCGTTGTCGCAGCTGTAGTACTGCTGCAGCGCCTCCAGCACCTGGCGGGGCTTCTGACTGGTGGCGGCGTGATCGAGATATATCAGCGGCCGGCCATCGGGAGCCAACTGCTCAAGAATCGGGAAGTCGGAACGATATCGAGAGGATAAATCCACGAAATCCGCACCAGATCGTGCTTTTGCGGTGATTGTCATGGAGCAAGGCTGCCCATCACGCGCTCCAGGGGACGCCAAGCCTGCGCAGCAGCAGGAAGCTGCTCGATCACCTCCTGGCAGGCCCCGCGCAACAGCAGCGCGGTCGCCTCCGCCGCGGCGATCCCACGACTCTGGAGATAGAACAACTGATCGTCTTGGAGTTGAGACACGGTGGCGCCGTGGGCGCAGCGCACATCGTCCGCCACGATTTCCAGCTCGGGCTTGGTGTCGACCCGTGCGCGATCAGACAGCAGCAGGTTGCGGCTCAACTGCGCTGCATTGGTGCGCTGGGCATCGCGGGGAACACTGATAGCACCGTTGAAAATCGCGTGGGATTGGCCACCGGCCAGGCATTTCTGCAACTGATCCAACTCCCCTTCAGGCCCGTCGAAACGCACCGCGGTATGGGTGGCCAGCTGCTGTTCGGCGCCAGTCACCACCAAACCCTTGAGCACGGTCTGCGCTTGTCCATCCACCTGCACCACCCGGGGCTCCACCCGTCCAAAGCTCCAGCCCTGAACGACCGAGGTGAGGGCATAGGAGCTGCGGGGCTCCTGCTCAACCGCCAAATGCGCCATCAACGACGAAGCGCCATCAGCCGTGGCCAGCACCCCATGCCGAAGTTGCGCCTCCTGCCCCAAATGCACTTCCAGCAGGTGGCTGTGGGCGGACGCACCCTCCGCCAACAACACCTGCAGCAACTCAAGCTCCGCCTTTTCCTCGAGCAGAAGTAGCACCCGGGTGGCGTTCAACCCGGCACCCGCCGCGAGGACCAGTTCCAGCGAACCCACGCGCCCCCGCACCCTGAGGGCCAGGATCTGCTGCGCTTTGGCGTGGTTGAACTCCACCGGCCAGGCCTGGGCGCAACCGCAGCAATCAAGTGTGTGGCCGAGGGCCTGCTTCAGCTCATCAGCATTGAGAACCGTGATCCCCTCCGGGAGGAGCTGCCCTGCCAAGGGATCGTCAGAACCGTTGAGCACCAGACGGGTCACCCCCTCCACGCTGGGCGGCAGTGGTGCTGAAATCGTTGACGCGCTGGTCGGCAACGCCGACACAGCCGCAAGACGCTTGAGGTCGGTGAGTCGCCAGGACTCTTCCCGGCGGCTGGGCAGACCGAGGTGCTCCAACGCGGCGCGACCGCGCTCCTGCACCGGCGCCAGCACGCTGCTCCCCATGATCAAGCAGCCCCCTGAGTGGCCAGCTCCTGATCCACCCAGTCGTATCCGGTCTGCTCCAACTCAAGGGCCAGTTCCCGTCCGCCAGTGCGCAGGATCTGGCCCGCAGCCATCACATGGACATAGTCCGGGGTGATCTCATCAAGAAGACGCTGGTAGTGAGTGATCAACAGCGTGGCGTTGTCTTCCGTCGCCAATTGGTTCACTCCACCGGCAACGATGCGCAGGGCGTCGATATCGAGACCCGAATCGGTTTCATCGAGAATCGCCACCACAGGCTCAAGCAACGCCATCTGCAGGATCTCGTTGCGCTTTTTCTCACCACCGGAGAACCCTTCATTCACACTCCGCTCGAGAAAGGCGGGGTCCATCTGCACCACCTTGAGCTTGTCGTGCACGTGATCCTCAAAGGCAAACGTGTCGAGCTCCTCCTCCCCCTCTTTCTCCCGCCGAGCATTGGTGGACACCCGCAGGAACTCCAGGTTGCTAACGCCGGGGATCTCAACCGGGTACTGAAATCCGAGAAAAACCCCCAAACGCGCCCGTTCTTCGGGCTCTAGATCAAACAGATCCTGACCGCGGTAGCGAACGGTGCCGGCAGTGACTCGATACGCCGGATGCCCAGCCAACACCTTGGAGAGCGTGCTCTTGCCACTGCCGTTGCGGCCCATCACGGCATGGATCTCACCAGCCCGCACCTGCAGATTCACCCCCTTGAGGATGGGCTTGTCCTCCACGGAGGCATGCAGGTCTTGGATGTCGAGCAGCAGCTCAGCGTCAGGGCGAATCACGGAAGAAGGCGTTGAAAAACAGAGACAGGGTGGAGACAGGGATCAGCCCACGGATCCCTCGAGTTTGAGGGCCAACAATTTGTCAGCCTCAGCAGCGAACTCCATGGGCAGCTGGTTGAAGACGTCGCGGCAGAAGCCACTGACCATCATTGAGACGGCTTCTTCAAAACCGATGCCACGGCTCTGGAGATAGAAGAGCTGGTCTTCGGAGATGCGACAGGTGCTGGCCTCGTGCTCGATGGCCGCCTGCGGCTGCTGAGAACGGATGTAGGGGTACGTGTTCGCAGCAGCCTGATCGCCAATCAGCATCGAATCGCACTGGCTGTAGTTACGAGCTCCCTTGGCATTGGGCCCCATTTGCACAAGGCCTCGGTAGCTGTTGCTGGAGCGTCCGGCGCTGATGCCTTTGCTCACGATCGTGGAGCGGGTGCGCGGTCCGACATGGACCATCTTCGTTCCGGTATCGGCCTGCTGGCAGTTGTTGGTGAGTGCAACGGAATAGAACTCACCTACTGAATCAGCACCCTGCAGCACACAGCTGGGGTACTTCCAGGTGATGGCCGAACCGGTCTCCACCTGGGTCCAGCTGATGCGGCTGCGGTCACCACGGCACTGGCCGCGCTTGGTCACGAAGTTGTAGATCCCGCCGACACCGTTTTCATCGCCGGCATACCAATTCTGAACCGTGGAGTACTTAATGGAGGCATCCTCAAGGGTCACCAGTTCAACCACCGCAGCGTGGAGCTGGTTGGTGTCAAACATCGGGGCGGTGCAGCCCTCGAGGTAACTCACCGAGGCACCTTCTTCGGCCACGATCAGGGTCCGCTCGAACTGACCGGTGTCCCCGGAATTGATCCTGAAATAGGTGGACAACTCCATCGGGCACTCCACCCCCTTCGGGATGAAGACGAAGGATCCGTCGCTGAACACCGCTGAATTCAGGGCGGCGAAGTAGTTGTCGTTGCTGGAAACAACGGTGCCGAGGTAACGCTCGATCAGCTCGGGGTGCTCTTTCACCGCTTCACTGAAAGAACAGAACACCACGCCGTGTTCCGCCAACTTCTCTTTGTAGGTGGTGGCGATCGACACGCTGTCGAAAACAGCATCAACAGCAACATTGCTGAGGCGCTTCTGTTCGCTCAACGGGATGCCGAGCTTGTCGAAGGTTTCCAGGAGCTTCGGATCCACCTCATCAAGGCTGGCCTTCTTGTCCTGCTGCTTGGGCGCGGCGTAATAAACGATGTCTTGGTAGTCGATCTCGGGATAACCGAGAGCAGCCCAATCAGGCTCCTCCAGGGTGAGCCAGTGGCGGAAGGCCTTAAGCCGAAACTGCAGCAGGAACTCCGGCTCTTCCTTCTTGGCCGAAATCAGACGAACGACCTCCTCGCTGAGACCCTTGGCGATCTTGTCGGTCTCGATCTCGGTGACAAAGCCGTACTTGTACGGCTGACTGACGAGATCCCGTGTGGAGGTACTGGTCATTCAGTTCAGCCGACGGTGGCGTTAATCGTTTCAGTGGAGATGGACTGCGTCTTGTCAGGGCAGGCGAAAGGATTGTCCTCAGTGAGGAAGAGCATGCAGTGGCATTCCTTGCGTTCACGCATCGGAACACAGGGGCAGTTCCAAAAGGCCTGGGAGACCTCGGCCTCTTTGTCGTCGTAGTGCCGGCATGGGCACAGAGCGCCTCCCAGGTCGTCCTTGTGACGCGCGAGACCTTTCAGAACAACAGCGGTGACACTGGGATCAGCACAGAAATAGGTGCCTGTCCGCTGCGCATAGGTTTGAGCGAACTTGCGGATCACCTCCAGGCTTTCTGCTGTCGGCTCTTGAGGGGCGTCGGACATGGAAGTGGAGGGAGCGGCGAATTACGAAACCCCGCGGTTTCCTTATCGGAAGCCTAGGCCAACAGGCCTCCGGTCAGCGGGCTTCCCATTGTGACCTGCAACCCGGCCGACATTCCGAGGCAATTCGATGGCATCGTGTGGGAAGGTTTGGCTTCTTCATGAGCGCCTCGGCTCCTGCCAGCACCCGCGACGCCGTGCTCTCCCTGCTGATGGAGCGCGGAGAGGAAGACGCTGGCAATCTGGCCGGCACCGTGGGCATTTCCGTGCAGGCCATGCGCCGGCACCTGCGCTCTCTTGCCGAAAGTGGCTTGGTGTGCGCCAGCAGCAACTCCAGCGGCCCAGGGCGTCCCAGTAACCGCTGGTGTCTCACCGACCAGGGACGGGCCCAGTTTCCAGACGGCAGTGACCGCTTCGCCCTGGGGCTACTGGATTCGATGCGCAGCCATCTGCCCGAAGCGACCGTGCGTCAGCTGCTGAACCAGCAGGCCGAGTCGAAAGCCAGCCAATACCGAGAAAGCCTGGGCAATGCCTCCCTTGAGGCTCGCCTCGAACATCTGGCACGGCTGCGGCGCGACGAGGGCTACGTCACCGTTTGCAGCAGAGACGACGACGGCGTCAGCTGGCGACTCGAAGAGGCCCACTGTTCGGTGCAACGCATCGCCGAGGAATTTCCTGCGGTATGCGACCAAGAATTACTACTGATCCGGCAGACCGTGCCGGACTGTCGAGTCGAACGCGTGCATTGGCGGCTCGAGGGAGGTCACGCCTGCGGCTTCCGGATCACTCCACTTGCCGAGGGCTGATGGCCATCGACCGGGCGACGATTGAACAGATCGATGCCACCTTGCTGCCACAGCTGGATCGGCATCACCTGCGGGTTCTAAGCCACTGTCTGGACAGCTTTCAGGCGATGGCAGAACGCGAGGCCACAGGCGCGATCCCCGACGAAGACCAACAGCGCCTCTGGTGCAGGCAGCAACCTGTCGTTGCGGACGACCCCGCCTTTCTCGAGACCCTGCTTGAGCAGCTCAGGGCGGCCGCCGACCAGCTCGATCAGCTGGCGATTGAGCTGGGCAAGCCACCCTTGGCGCTGACCCTCGACGATCTGATCAACTCCGCCGAAGCCCGCTGCCGTGGCTGACATGGCTGTCGTGACAGTCGTCGACGAGCTGCCATCATCAATTCATCTGTTTAACGCGGGCGATGCTTGATATCTCGGACGCCCTCAGCTTCTTTCGCCTGAGCTGTGGCCGGTGGACTTCGCAGCGCAGCCAGCATCATCTGCTGCATCGCCGAGCCGAAGCCGGAGCCTCCTTCATCGTCGTGGAGGAACTGCTGAAGGGAGACGAGCGACTCGCGGAGATCGCCGAGCGCAACAACGAGAGCGTTGAGCGAATCGTCGGCGGCTGCTGGGTGCGCTGGAGCGGATCAATGGCCTGGGACCGCGCAGGTGAATCCCACGAAGACCAGACCATGTTCGGACTGATCCCCGAGGACGAGACGGGGCGACGCGGACTATTGCTGCGGGATCGCGGCTACGCCGAAAAAGCGCCGGTAGCCGGCCAGTTCCGCATGGACGAGGAAAACGGCCTAATCCTCACCACCGATTACGAAATGATGAGCTCCCTCGAGCGCTTCTGGTTCGCGGGACCGAACCTGCGGCTGCGCACCAGCACGGTTCAGGGGCTCTCCAACAACGCCTCCTTCTGCATGGAGACCAGGCAGCTGGATGACGCGCCGGAGTCCAGCCATAGCGCTCAAACTGCCATCAGCGCAGCAGGCCTCGCCCCCTTCGGCTGGTAAGCAGAAATACTTAGAAGAAGTATTACGGCATGTAATCGCTGCAACACCTGCTGAAGGGGGCAAGACCGAGCACTTCTACGATCCCGGACAGTGGATGTTGTAGCTCGCGTGGCCATTCCTCTTCTGGAGTACGCACCGATCACCCAGAACTCCCTCAGGAGTGGTGTTCCAAACATTCGCATTGGCTCCGAGGAAGGATCGAGGGCCTACTCCATTGAGATTGCCGACGACCGGGACAACTTCGACACGGTGGTTGAGAGCGGCTACCGCCAAATCTTTTTCCACGCCTTCGAGACAGATCGGGACGTCAACCTTGAGTCCCAGCTCAAGGATGGCCAAATCACCGTTCGTGATTTCATCCGCGGCCTGGTGCTCTCCGACACCTTCAAGCGCACCTTCTACGGCTTCAACAGCAACTACAAGGTTGTCCGCCACCTTTGCGAGCGGATCCTTGGTCGCAAAGTCAACGGGAAAGGCGAGGAGCTGTCTTGGTCGATCGTGATTGCGACCAAGGGTCTCGAGGGCCTGGTTGACGTTCTCCTCGACAGCACCGAATACCTCGACACCTTCGGCTACGACACTGTTCCCTACCAGCGGAACCGTGTGCTTCCCGGCCGCGAGCTCGGTGACACTCCCTTCAACATCACCACCCCTCGCTACGACGAGTACTACCGCGGAATCCTGGGCTTCCCTCAGCTCATCTTCACCGGTGGTCCTGCCAAGAAATTGCCGGAACGCGCAAAGATCCGGAAGGGTGGTTCCCCTCAGGACTACATGGCCTGGGTCAGCGAAATCGGCAGTCCACGTCGGGTGGGTGGGAGCACCAGTGCCGACATCGACTACCTGGCAAAGGTTCCTTATCGCACCCTCGGCCGCTGAGTCCGGAGCCAAGCACAATCAAAAAAGCGGGGCTGAAGCCCCGCTTTTTTTGTGTGAGAGACAGTGATCCCCGGGATCGGAGCCCAACAAGTGGTCAGGATCCACTGACCCTTGGGCCATTGCCGGCTCGAAAAGGAATTTTTCGGATCACAATGATCCCAAACGAAACCTGGAGTTTTTAGACGTGTCTCAAACACTGTCATCACTGGCACGTCTCACCCTTCGTCAACTGCGTCAGATCGCCAGTGATCTGGGAGTGCCGCTCTACAGCCGCAAGAGCAAAGAGACACTTGTCGACGAAGTTGCCCAGCGTCAGCAAAAGCGCGGTGGAGACCTGAAAGCCATCGAAGCGGAGCTCAACGCACCGGCCGTGAGCACGAGCGACACCCGCGTTGTGTTTCTGCCCCGTGATCCCCAATGGGCCTACGTGTTCTGGGAAATCTCGGAAGCCGATCGCAAGGTTGCCCAGAAGGATGGAGCCAGCCGTCTTTGCCTCCGCCTGTCTGACGTTACCGGCATGCAGGACGGCAACGCACATCCACATACTCTCCAGGAAGTGCCGGTCGACAGCCACAGCACCGAGTGGTACCTGCCTGTACCTCTCTGCGACCGGGATTACCGCGTCGAACTGGGTTACCGCATCGGCACGACCTGGATGTCTCTGGCCTTCTCTTCGGTGGCGCGCGTTCCTGCTCTCCACCCCAGCGAACAGATTCTTGACCAGTTCGTTCCCTTCAGCCTCGATGCTGCCCCAGCAGCACCAGCAACAACGACGACTCCCGTCTCACCAAGTGAGTCGAGCAACAGTGGGCTACACGAGCGGCTCTACCAAAGCGCGACTGTTCAATTCCGCCGGCGCCGGGTCGGCTCCGAAGAATTCCAGGAAGGTTTCGATACCTCTGGCGAAAGCACCGGGTTGAACGACTCTGGTGTTGGTCTCTGGGCCAGCGGCCGCAACGAGTCCGGCCTGGGTGGCGTGGCACCTCGCCAACGCTCCTTCTGGCTGGTGGCCGACGCCGAACTGATCGTGTACGGCGCCACCGACCCTTCGGCCCGCCTCACCATCGGAGGCGAGGAGGTTCCTCTCTCCACCGATGGCACCTTCCGGATTCAGGTCCCCTTCCGGGATGGTGAACAGATGTATGCCATCGAGGCCACAGCCTCTGATGGAGAGCAGAAGCGCAACATCACGCTCAATTTCAAGCGTGAGACCCCTGAAGACAACAGCAACCCCGCCAGCGAAGCTCGCGCCGAGTGGTTCTGAATCCTTCTGATCCCAAAGCTCCAGCCTCCCTGCGCTGGTTCGTGGCCATCACCCCCCTCGCGGGGGCGATGGTTTTCCCATTGGTCGTGCCCTTGGTCATGACACGGGTGAGTATCGGAGCAGGTGTTGGTGTGGCCCTCGTACTGAGTGGCATCTGGTTTGTTGCGATGCTGAAGACATCGGAGATGCCCCACTAAAACCAGGGGAACTCTGATCAAGACAAAGGGCTTGATCGGGATGCTGAAGAGCAAGTTGGCATTGATGGCAGCGGCTCTTCTCTGCAGTGGCTGCAGCCAGGCGGGGTCGGTTGTGGGCGAAAGCCCAGCGGCTCTTGCACTGCCCAACAAGATCGATGTGGTCTTCAACCACAACGCCACATCGCGCTACAGATCACCCCTGACTGGGGCCTGGCGCAATGGTGACGACCTGGAGCAATGGCTGATTACAGCCATTGATGCCTCCAACCAGGAGGTGCTGGTGGCCGTTCAAGAGCTCAGCCTGCCAAGGATTGCCCAAGCACTGATCGCGGCGAAACAACGCGGTGTTCTTGTTCAGGTGATCCTTGAGAACAACTACAGCACCGCCTGGAGCGAACAACGGCCGAGCCGATTGAACCAGCGCGAACGGAAGCGTTGGCATCAGTTAAACCAGCTGGCTGATAGCGATGGGGATGGGACCACCAGCCCGGAAGAAGCCTTCCAAGGAGATGCCGTGGCCTTACTCAAAGCGGCGCATATTCCACTGCTTGACGACACAGAAGACGGCAGCAGCGGTAGCGGCCTAATGCACCACAAGTTTCTGGTGATCGACCAAACATCGGTGATCACCGGAAGTGCCAATCTCACCAGTTCCGGCCTGCACGGCGATTCGGGCAAACCATCCAGCCGCGGCAATGTGAATCACCTGCTTCGGTTCAACAGCCCTGGGCTGGCATCTGTGTTCAGCCAGGAATTCGCCCGGATGTGGGGAGATGGACCGGGCGGCGAGAACGACAGTCGCTTTGGCCTGCAGAAAGCAAGCGAGGGCTCTCAAACCGTGCGGGTCGGCAACACCCAGGTGGACGTGCTGTTCTCACCTCATCCCAAAAGAAATCAGGGGCACGGGCTCAACCTGCTGGCGAAGCAGTTGAACAAGGCAAGACAACGCGTCGACATGGCCCTGTTTGTGTTCTCCGCACAGCAATTAACGAACGTGCTGCGGGAACAGATCAAACAAGGCGTAGAGATCAGGCTGGTCGCAGATCCTGGTTTTGCCAGCCGCCCTTTCTCTGAAGTTCTCGATCTGCTGGGCGTCACCCTTCCGGATCACACCTGCAAGGTGGAAGCGAGCAACCAGCCGCTGGATCAAGCCCTTGAAGGCATCGGCACCCCGCGCCTCGCCCGCGGCGACAAGCTCCACCACAAGTTCGCCGTGATCGATAACAAAACGGTTATCACAGGTTCGTTCAATTGGTCGCCCTCTGCGGCACACACCAACGACGAAACCTTGCTGGTGATTCACTCAGCCCAACTCGCCAAACACTTCAACCGAGAGATGGATCGCCTCTGGAACACCGCCGAACTGGGAATCACACCGCACCTCCAACGCAAACTTGATCGTCAAAAAATCCGATGCGGAGATGGGGCAATAAGAAGGTGAAAAGCACTGGCTTAGCTCTAAACTCAAACAAGTGCAAAGAGATGAAGTGGCTGGATTTGGAGGAGCAGCAGATGGAAAAGCAAGTAAATCCTCAAAAAAGCCGCAGCTAAATTTTCAGAAATGGTTCAACCAAGCCATTTATTTTCACAAAACAGGCCGGCTCAGGGAAGCCGAGTCGATCTACAAGAAAATGATCGCCGCAGGAACATCCGACCCTGCGGTATTTTGCAATCTTGGTATCCTTTGCAAGAACAGCGGCAGAATCGAAGAAGCCCTTGAAAACTATGAACAAGCCTTAGATTTCGAACCGGACGACCCCCAGATCTACAGCAATATCGGAAATTTATACCGGGGCATTGGAAAACTTGATCAAGCACTTCAATTCACACTGAAGTCACTCGATCTTGACCACGACTCATCAACTATTCAGATGAATCTGGGCTGCATTTACCGAGACCTCGGAAAAACAGACGAAGCCTTAATAGCCACAGTCAAGGCCATCGAGTTCGATGAAGGCAACATCGAAGCGCTGCAGAACCTGAAAAGCCTTGCCAGCGACATCAAGATCAACGCATTAAACAGACACTACGCCACAAAAGCTTACGAAATACTGATCAATCGTGATGACTTTTCCCACCGCAAACTGTGCCCACTGTTCGTTCAAGACCACCTTGAAGACATCCAAACAGCCGCCAAATCAGCCCCCATCATCTCAGACCAAAATCAAGCTTTTCATCGCCTTGCATCAGACTGGAGATTCAGAAAATCGCTGGCATTACTGATACCACCCCATCAGGAGATTGAGGAATTCCTCACTCGCCTAAGAAAGGAATTCCTGGTACACATCAAAACCAACAGCTCCATACCCCCACAACTCAAACCCCTCCTAGAGGCGCTAGCCACACAATGCTTCCTCAATGAATACGTCTATTGGCAGTCAGAGAGTGAACAACAATGGATCAATGATCTGATCTCTTACACGAAGAACAACACAGAGGTGGTCAATGAATATTTGCCCATGATAGGCTGCTATATACCAATCCATGTCATCACCAATCAAGGGGAAATAAGTAGGTATCCCATCAACAGCGAGGAGAGCAAAGCCTTCATCGACACACAATTCAAAGAGGTTCAGAAAGAGGAGGCTATCAAAGCCCGCCTCAGCTACAGCGAAGAAATAAACGATGAGGTCTCACGTGTAGTGCAGCAAATGTACGAAGAAAATCCCTACCCGCGATACCAATATGCAGACCACACGCCTCCCCATTTCGCAAAACAAACGATTGAGTTCATATCCCTCGAAACAACAATTTCAAACCCCTTATTCACGAATGAGCTCTCATCACCCAACTCCAACCCAAAGATTCTGATCGCCGGATGCGGAACGGGAAACCAAATCATCAATGCCAGCCGCTATAAAAATGCGCAAATCACTGCCATTGATATCAGTAACAACAGCCTGGCCTACGCAACAAGGAAATCACAGGCGTACCAAATGAACAATATTCGGCTTCAACAACTCGACATTCTGGACGCCAATCAGCTTCAGGATGTCTATGACGTGATTGAGTGCAGCGGAGTCCTGCATCACATGCAAGACCCCGCTAAGGGGCTAGCAGCACTCAACAGCAAGCTCAAACCAGGCGGCTATATCAAGATTGGCCTGTACAGCAAACTTTCCAGACAGAAAGTCTCAGCCGCACGAGAGTTAATCTCAAAACTGAGCATTCAAAGCACGCCGAAAGGCATCAGAGATTTTCGCAAGCAAGTCTTTGACGACGATCAGCACGAGCTAAAAGATCTATCCATTCTTGCGAATGACTTCTATTCACTCTCCGAGTGTCGCGACCTTTGCTTTCACGTTCAGGAGCATCAGTTCACCACCGAGACTCTGGAAAAACTTTTAGAAGCCGAAAAATTAGTGTTTTATGGATTCATGCTTCCGGAAGAAATCAAGAGGGCTTACCAGAGTCGTTTTCCAGAGGACAGGAATGGCACTTCACTGAGTAATTGGGGAGATTTTGAGAAAGACAATCCATCAACTTTTCAAAGCATGTATCAATTCTGGGCATACAAGCCTCTCTAGACATCTTTTGACGGAGATGATCACATCAAGCCCACCAAGAAATATCCAAACAAGTAATCAACAAAAGAGATTTTATCATCATCCACGAGCAAAGCAAATTGATCTCCCCCCAACAAAAGTGGAGTCAGCGAAGGCTTACAAAATCAAGACATGACCAAATACTCTGTTGCCCTATTGTCAATAAATCTTGGCTTCAACTGCGCAAAAGCACGCCAGAATGATCACATGACTTCGAAAATCACACGCATCCTGCTGCTCCTCGCCATGGCCAGCCCCGCAATTGCGGCAGAGCCCTATGAGCCATGGCCCAGCAAGGACCAGTTGAGAGGTATCGAACATGCTGCCTACGCCTGTTCCCGCGACAACTCAACAGAAACCTGCACGCGCGTTCGGCAGCTGGCAGATCCTCTAATGGATAGTCAAAGGCTGCCTGGGCTTTGCAAAGACGTGCTGTGGACGTTGATGGGCGAAGCCAAGGTCGCCAGCAGCAATGACTTCCGACGCAAAGACGCCATCACCAACACGGCACGGCGCATCCCAAAGGTCTGTGCCGAACCGGTCAAGAAAAAGGAAAAGCCCAAAGCACGTCAGGCCTAAGCCTCTCTAAGGCTCAATCAAAGTCAAAGCTGAACCGCTGACCTTGCATTTACGTGGGCACTTCTCTTCGAATGGCATCTAGGAGCGCCACACTCACGTGGGGGTGCTTCTTGATCTCATCAACAAACATCTGCAAGTCGGCAGCAGTGAAACCTTGACTGGAGATTCGGGAGTCCACCTTTTTGCGGAACGACTCCAGAAGACTTTGTTGATCAGCTTCGAGAGGCTTGGAACCGGGATGGGTGACGTCCATCGAGGAAACAGAGGCAATCAGTCGTATATCGCCGAATCGTCGAGCAAATCAAGCAACGTCTCGGATGTAGCGAGCATCTCCCCCATGCTGAGTTCGCTTTCCTGACCGGCCAGTTCGGAGGCCAACTCACACGCCTTAGAGGAGTGGCCTGAGACATCACAACTGTTGGACAACCGCACGATGGCGTTGGAAAGCTTGCCGCGCAGGCATTCTTCCGAACCTGACTGGTTGATTACAGCATTAGCTGCCGTGACCGCCTCTTGAGACGCCTCAGGCAAAGGCTGGGCCCGCTTCCAACTTTGCGATGCACCCACAGAAGGGGACACGCACGCGGTGCTGACGATCAACAGCAGCAGAAGGCGATGCATGGTCGTCGGCATTGGTGCGTTGCAAAGGGTAGCGATATCAACTGGTCGCGCCCATGGCATCGCAACTGGATTTCCATGTTTAGGTTCCGCATAAAGCCCCCCATCCGACGTGATGACCACCTCGGCCCCTGCGGAACCGACCCAACACCAGGTGCGCCTGGATGTCCCCTTCACCGACCAGAAGCCAGGAACCTCGGGCCTGCGTAAGAGCAGCCGCCAGTTCGAGGAGCCTCATTACCTAGAGAGCTTCATCGAGGCGTCGTTCCGCACTCTGGCGGCCGTGCAAGGAGGGACCCTGGTGCTGGGAGGCGATGGGCGTTACGGCAACCGCCGGGCCATTGATGTGATCCTGCGGATGGGCGCCGCCCATGGTCTGAGCAAGGTGATCGTCACCACCAGCGGCATCCTTTCCACGCCTGCCGCTTCCAACCTGATCCGGCAGCGCCAAGCCATCGGCGGCATCATCCTTTCCGCAAGCCACAACCCCGGCGGTCCAGACGGCGATTTCGGAGTGAAGGTCAATGGATCCAACGGTGGACCCACCCCCGCCTCCTTCACCGATGCCGTCTATGAATGCACCAAGACCCTGGAGCATTACTCGATCGTTGAGGCCTCAGCGATCCCCCTGGATGCACCCGGTCTGCACAGCATCGGTGCCATGCAGGTGGAGGTGATCGACGGCGTCGAAGATTTCGTCACGCTGATGCAGGAGCTGTTCAACTTCGATCAAATCCGCGATCTGATCCGCAGCGACTTCCCGCTGGCCTTTGACGCCATGCATGCCGTCACCGGGCCCTATGCCACCCGCTTGTTCGAAGGGCTTCTGGGTGCACCGGCGGGGAGCGTGCGCAACGGCACACCCCTGGAAGACTTCGGCAACGGTCACCCCGACCCCAACCTCACCTACGCCCACGAGCTGGCTGAACTGCTGCTCGAAAGTGACGACTACCGCTTCGGCGCCGCCTGCGACGGCGATGGCGATCGCAACATGATCCTGGGCCAGCGCTGCTTTGTGAACCCCAGCGACAGTCTCGCCGTACTCACGGCCAACGCCACATCAGCTCCGGCATATGCCAACGGCCTGGCCGGTGTGGCCCGCTCCATGCCAACAAGCGCTGCGGTGGACGTGGTGGCCAAAGAGCTGGGCATTGACTGCTTCGAAACCCCCACCGGCTGGAAATTCTTCGGCAACCTTCTGGACGCCGGAAAGATCACCCTTTGTGGTGAAGAGAGCTTCGGCACTGGCAGTAACCACGTTCGCGAAAAAGACGGGCTCTGGGCCGTACTCTTCTGGCTGCAGATCCTGGCCGAACGCCGCTGCAGCGTCGCCGAGATCATGGCGGAACACTGGAATCGCTTCGGGCGCCACTACTACTCGCGTCACGACTACGAAGCCGTCGCCAGCGACGCCGCCCACGGTCTCTACGACCGCCTGGAGGCCATGTTGCCGAGCCTGATCGGCCAATCCTTTGCCGGACGCGTCATCAGCGAAGCGGACAACTTCAGCTACACCGACCCCGTGGATGGTTCCGTGACCACGGGTCAGGGCCTGCGCATCCTGTTGGACGACGGCAGCCGGGTGGTGGTTCGTTTGTCGGGCACAGGCACCAAAGGAGCCACGATCAGGATCTACCTGGAGAGCTATGTGCCCAGCAGTGGAGACCTCAACCAGAACCCCCAGGTCGCCCTCGCCGACATGATCAGTGCGATCAACAACCTGGCGGAGATCAAGCAACGCACGGGGATGGATGCCCCCACGGTGATCACATGAGGCAGTTAACCACTTGAAGCTTGCGATCACCTGAAGCGGCTCAACCAAAAAGCCACCCGCTGGGTGGCTTTTTTGCTGGCTCTTATTGATTCCTCAGCGACGACGACCACGATGGGAGTTGTAATGCCGGTAGGCCGGATCGGTGGCATCTTCCTGCAGCTGACGCATCGTCTCAATCGCAAACCCACCCAAGCCTCCTGAGGTGATCACCATCAAATAGAAGAGACGCAAGCGGCCAACATCGATCTCGGCCGGGCTGTTGTCGATCAACACCTTGAGGAAATAGGCAACAGCCAAACCAAGGCCAGCGCCAATGGCCACAGCAATCAAAACACGCATGCCACTGAAGGACTTGCGCTGATTCACCTCAAGCTTCGGCTCAGACATCAACTTGGTTGCGGGGTGGGAGTAGCGCCATCCTCAGGAGGCTTGGCTTCGTCTTGTCCCAACAAGGTCTTCATCACCACGTAGAAGACAGGAACCACCAGGGTTGAGAGGAAGGTGGCCACCAGCAGACCCCCGAACACCACCAAACCCAGGGACGACTGACTCTGGGCACCAGCACCACTGGCCAACATCAACGGCAAGAAACCGGTGAGGGAGGAGATCGCCGTCATCAGAATGGGCCGCAAGCGCGACTTGGCCGAGAACGTGGCAGCTTCCAGGGCGGAGGCTCCTTCTCCCATCTTCTGGTTAGCCAAGTCGACAATCAGAATCGCGTTGCCGCCTGCAAGACCAATCAACATCACCAGTCCCACCTGGGCATAGATGTTGAGCACCTGACCGGCCGCCCCTAGGAACACAAGCGCTCCCAGCAGGGCCGTGGGCACCGTCAGCAAGATGATGATCGGATCGGTGTAGCTCTCGTACTGGGCGGAGAGCACAAGGAACACAGCCAGGATGCCCAGGGCGAAGATCACAACGGCCAGGGATCCGGCCTTCACTTCCTCTCGGGAGATTCCGGTCCAGTCGAAGCCGAGGCCTTGGTAACTACCCGTGTTGAAGATCTGCTTCATCGCCCCGATCGCCTGACCCGAGCTATTGCCCTCCTTGGGGGTGCCGTCAATCTTGATCGAGCGGTAGAGGTTGAAGTGAGGAATGACGCTCGGGCCCACCGTCTGCTTCACCGTGAAGAATTCCGAGAGTGGAATCTGTTCACCCTGGGCATTGGCGACGTAGATGGCTGACAGCCGCTGTGGGGTGGCCCGGCTCACCTCATCCGCCTGCACATAAACCCGCCGCACCTTGCCTTCCTGGAAGGTGTCGTTCACGTAGGCACCACCGAAGTTGACACTGAAGGCCGACATGGCTGAACCGAAGTCGACACCGAGGGAGGCCATCTGCTCCCGGTCAACATCGATCTTGTATTGCGGAGCCTGCGGCGAGAACAACGAATAGACCTGATTCAGGACGGGATCGGTGTTCGCCGTCTGAATGATCTGCTGGGCAGACCCGAAAAATTCATTCAGCGAATACACACCGCTGCTTTGGTCAAGCAGCTGGAACTCGAAGCCGCCACCGGTGCCGTAGCCGGGAATCGACGGGGGTTCGACCACAAACACCCGACCGCCATCAATAGCGCCGTACAACTTGGCGTTGAGGCGCTTCACCACAGCACCCACGGTGTGGTCATTACCGGGACGTTCATCCCAATGCTTCATGCCAATGAAGAACAGACCCTTGTTGGGGGCGTTGCCATCGAGGCTGGCGCCACTGAAGAGAGCAGCCGATGAGATGTCTTCTTCCGAGCGCATCACTTCGGCCACCTCACGGTTGATCTCCAGGGTTTTCGCGTTGGAGACCCCATCAGGAGCCTGCACGAAACCGATGGCGTAACCCTGGTCTTCAATCGGCACAAAACCACCAGGAATGCGGGTGAAGGCAAAACCGGTGAGCAGGATGCCGGCAGCCAGAGCCGCCATCACAATCGGACGAGCCTTCAGCACGCCATCGAGGATCGTGGCGTAGCGCTTCTCAAAGCCGCCGTAGAGGCGATTGAAGTTGATGAAGATCAGGGGAACGAAGTAGCCAACACCGCCACCGATGGCGGTGAACAACACCACAGGGATCGGATTGGTGAAGATCACCCCGGTGGTGATCACGCCCACTGCAGCTCCACCAGCGGTGAAGGGAAGACGCAGGGGCAGACCGGTGATCTTGCCGGCGATGAAGCCGATCACGGCACCGATCACCGTGGGAATCAGGGCGGCGGCGGCTCCATTGCCAGCACTGAGAAGGCCGTAGATGAAACCAAGGACAACCCCGGCCGTGGCGTACTGATTGCGGCTGAGCTCCTTGGTCTCGCGGGACAGCAGCAGGGCCGAGAGCATCGGCGAGAACGTCAGCGCGTTGAAGGTGGAGATGCCGATCGAAAAGAGGATCGTGGCGGCGAACTGCTTGTAGATCGTGCCGGTAGCACCGGGGAAAAACAGCACCGGCAGGAACACCGCCATCTTCACTAGGGAAGTGGCGATCACAGCCCCAAACAGCTCATCCATGGTTTCCATGGCGGCCTGCACGGAGGTCATGCCCTCAGCCTTCTTGGCTGAGGTGTCTTCCACCACCGTGATGGCATCGTCAACCACAAGGCCGGTCGCCAGCACCAAACCAAACAGTGTGAGCTGGTTGAGCGAGAAACCGAAGGCCAGCACCAAAGCGAAGGTGCCGATCAACGCCACTGGAATCGCAATGGCGGGAACAAGCGTGGCCTTCCAGTTCTGAAGGAACAGGAACAGAATCAGCACCACCAGAATCACCGCATCCCGCAGGGAGTTGGTCACACCTTTGATCGACTGGTTGATGAAGTCGGTGGTGTCGTAGATCTTCTGCACCCCGAGGCCGACCGGCAGGGTTTTCTCGAACTCACCGAGCACGTCCTTGACGCCGTTGGAGACCTCAATGGCGTTACTGCCGGAGAGCTGGTAGATGGCAATACCCACCGAAGGCGTGCCGTTGAGATCCATGGCATCGATGCCGTAGGTCTCACCTCCGAGCTCCACCCGGCCCACATCCTTGAGCCGCACCAGACCACCGGCATCGGTGGTTCTCAGAATGATGTTCTCAAATTCCTGGGTGCTGGTCAGACGTCCCTGCAGCTGAACGGTGAAGGTGAACTCCTGACCTTCAGGAGCAGGGGCACCGCCAATCTGGCCAGCAGGCACCAGACGGTTCTGACTGCGCAGCTGATTGACCACATCTGTGGCCGAGAGATTATTGGCCGTCAGTTTCTCCGGATCCAGCCAGAGCCGGAAGGCGATCTTTCTGTTGCCGAAGTAAGTGACGTCGCCGACGCCCTTCACCCGCTTGACGTTGTCGGTGAGGTTCTTATCGAGATATCCACTGATCGTCTCCACCGAGTATTCGGTCTTGGAGGGGTCTTCGTTGACGAAGTTGTAGACGAGCAGAATCGAGTTGGAGGCCTTGTTGACCGTCACACCCGACTTGCGCACCTCCTCGGGCAACTGCGGCTCCGCCAGGGAGACGCGGTTCTGAACATTCACCTGGTTGATGTTGCCGTCGGTGCCGCTTGCAAATGACACCGAGATCGAACTCACACCATCCGACGAGCTGTTGGAGGTGATGAAGTCCATGTTCTCCACCCCATTGATCTGCTGCTCGAGAACGGAGGTCACCCCCTGCTCAACAGCAACCGCATCTGCGCCCACGTAGGTGGACTGCACCTTCACCGTTGGCGGAGCAATGTCTGGAAGGTTTTCGATCGGAAGGATCGGAATCGCGATCAAACCGACGATCACGATCAACAGGCTGCAGACCGTGCTGAGAACAGGCCTGGTAATGAAGTTATTGGATGCAGACATCGTTCAACCTCAGTTCGCCTTGGCGGGTTGCACCTGCACGGGCATGCCGTGTTTCAGGTTGAGCAGATTGGTGGTGACCACCATCTGGTTGGCTTCAAGGCCTTTGGTGATCGGGTAGAGCTGGTTCTCCAATTCGCCCACCGTGACCGGCGTTTGCAGGGCGAACTTGGCGTCAGCGGGCAGCTTGCCGGCCTTGATTCCCTTCTCCAGGGTTTCAATATCAGCCTTGCCGGGGTTCTCCTTGAGCTCCTCAAACGTGCCGAGGCGGAACACGAAGCTCTGGCCTGACGTCTGGGTAACGGCTGCAAAAGGAACGGCAAGTTCTTCTTCAGCCTTGATCTGAACCCGGGTGCGAAGACGTTGACCATCCCGCAGTTTTCCATCCTCATTTGGGAAGACCGCCTTCACCAGCAATCCCTGGGTCTGCTTATTGACTCGGGGGTCGATCGAGCCCACCTCTCCGGTGGCAAGCAGGTCGTAACTACCCGGCGCACTGAGCAGCACCGGCTGCCCAAGGGCCAGACGAGAGGAGAAGACTGCGGGCACCTCGACCCGTGCTTCGAGTTCGTTGTTTTGCACCAGGCTGGTGAACACCTGGCCTTGCTGAATCACATCGCCAACCTTCACGTTCACATCAGCGACCGTGCCAGCAGAAGGAGAAGTCAAGTTGCTGTAATCAAGCTCGGCCTTCGCCGAGATGTACTGGGTGCGATAACGATCCAATTCCTTCTGTGATGCAGCTCCTGTCTCAGTCAAATATTTGTAGCGCTCGTAGTTGGCTCTAGCGGTTTCGGCTTTGGCCTTTTTCTCGACTTGATCAAGCACCACCAGCAATTCACCGGCTTCGACTTCATCACCCTGGCGAATCTTCAACTCAAGGATTCGACCTCCCGACTGGGCGGCGAGCTCGACAAGATTGCTGGCTTCCAACGTGCTGACGGTGTCGACACCCTCAGTGAATTCAGCCATCTGGGTCGAGACGGCCTGCACCTTCGGCGGCGGCGGCTTCGGTGCTTCGCTCTTGCAGGAACTGACCGTGATCAGGGCGGCGAGGGTGAGCAGGAGTCGCTGCGGATGACGCACGGCAAAAAGGCTTTCTCGGATTATGCAGCGTTCCTGAGAGCCTGGCCGCACAGGGTTTGCACCTCTGGGAACCGACACGCCCAAAAACGTTCGATTCGGACCAGTTCCAGCGCCGATTGAGAACGTCAGGGACACTGGGTCAACGCCGATTGTCCGTTGGGTCAGGACCTCTTCGCTTTTCACGGTGAGCAGCAACGGCGGCGGCTGGCCCCCCTGGCTGACCGGATGCGCCCTCGCACGCTGGAGGAATTTGAGGGCCAGAGTGGGATCTTGGCGGACGGACGGCTACTGCGTCGCGCCATCAAGGCCGATCGGGTTGGCAACCTGATCCTGCATGGACCGCCAGGGGTCGGCAAAACCACCCTGGCGCGGATCATTGCCAACCACACCCGCGCTCACTTCAGCAGCCTCAATGCCGTTCTCGCAGGCGTAAAGGACCTGCGGATCGAGGTGGATGCTGCACGCCAACGGCTGGAACGGCATGGATTGCGCACGATCCTGTTCATCGATGAGGTGCACCGCTTCAACAGTGCCCAGCAGGATGCGCTGTTGCCATGGGTGGAGAACGGAACCGTCACCCTGATCGGTGCCACCACGGAGAACCCCTATTTCGAAGTCAACAAAGCGCTGGTCAGCCGTTCCCGGCTGTTTCGTCTATTGCCACTGGAGCCGAAGGATTTGCAGCGGCTGCTACAACGCGCCCTTGCTGATGGGGAACGGGGTTACGGCGACCGGTCGATCGTCATCAGCAGCGATGCCACCGACCACCTCGTGGACGTGGCGGGTGGTGACGCCCGCAGCCTTCTCAATGCCCTTGAACTGGCGGTGGAAAGTTCGGAGCCCGATGGCGAGGGGGTGATTCAGATCAATCTGGCCATCGCCGAGGAATCGATCCAACAGCGGGCGGTCCTCTATGACAAGCACGGCGATGCCCACTACGACACCATCAGCGCCTTCATCAAATCGCTGCGGGGCTCAGATGCCGATGCGGCGATGTTCTGGCTGGCGCGCATGGTGGAGGCCGGCGAGAACCCGCGCTTCATTTTCCGCCGGATGCTGATCGCGGCGGGGGAAGACATCGGCCTAGCCGACCCGCAGGCCATTGTTGTGGTGGAAGCCTGTGCCGCTGCCTTCGAACGGGTGGGACTGCCGGAAGGGCTGTATCCGCTAGCCCAGGCCGCCCTTTACCTGGCGGGTACCGAAAAGAGCAACAGCGTTCTGGGCTTCTTTGATGCCCTGAAAACGGTCCGCGCCGCCCGTCAGCAGGACGTGCCCGGGCACTTGCGCGATGCCAACCGAGACGGAGCCGCCTTTGGCGACGGCGCGGGCTACCGCTACCCCCACGCCTATGCCGAACACTGGGTGGAACAGCAATACCTCCCCTCTGCACTGCAAGGGGAAGTGTTCTGGCAACCCGGCCAACTCGGATGGGAAGGGGAACGGCGAGAAAGGATGGCAGAACGCCGGGCAGCCCAACTCGCCGCGGCCGCGGAACTGGCGGCCGACCAGCCCTTGCTGCTCAGCAGCGGACCCGACCGTCCCGGTGTGGACCGCTGGGTGCAACGCCAACTCGGCCAAGAGGGGGAACGCCTTCAGCGGCTGCGCGAGCGACTCTGGCGAGACATCCCCTGGACCCGCAGGGATCGAGTGCTGCTTTTGGGGATGCGTTCGCTGATCTGGGCTATCGATCCCTTGCGGGCCACCCCGGAAGGTGGCGTGACAGTGCTTTGCGACAACGAAGCGGATCGCAACCGATTGGAAGCGCAGCTGGATCTGCTCGAACCGGAGCATCGACCCCAACTGCTGACCGACAACCTCGACACTCTGTCTTCGACCCAAGCCTTCGACTGGATCGGAGGACGGCTCGCCGCAGCAGACCTGCAAAAGCAGAACTGGACGGCGCTACTGGATGCGATCAACCGGCATTCCCTCCCGACGACGGGCTTACGGCTGCTGCTCAGTCGCGCCGAACTGGGTCCCGCCGGTGCTCTGCAGCAGAACGGGGGCGCAGAGGAGCTCTTAGGCCCTGTTGTGGCCCAGGAACAACGCTGGCTCGAGCTCCAACAGCGCCCTGAAGAGCTCTTGGCAAACGCGGGCTGGCAGCTCAGTTGTGACGATTGGCTGGAACCCCTAACCCTGCCGGGGGGAAAAGAGCTGGCCGACCGATGGCTGGCCGAGGGGTCGCCTTACCGGCAGGCCATGGGAGAAATCAAAACCGAGGTGCTGGCGGAATTGCGCCGGACGTTGAATGGCCTGGGCGACGGCGGCCTGCGGCTGCCCATGCGCCATCAACTGATCAAAGGCAACCAAATCAAGCCATAAAAAAACCCCGGCCGAGGCCGGGGCGATGACACAGGGCTCAGGGCCTGATCACCAGAGGGGACGGGCAGGAGCGACGTAAGCGGAACGAGCAGCGGGCTCGGGCAGCACGGAGTTGGCCTGCACGCAAGCGGGCAGGAAGACGTACCAGGACAGCAGGGAGGTGCACTGGGCGTCGCCTTCGCACTTGTCGGGGGCACAGACGTTCTGGATGCCGTCGTAGGTGCCGCAGGTATCAGCCAGGCGGAAGTCCACGGGCAGCTCAGCCATGATGCTGGCGGAGGAGATTTCACCGTCGATGGAGTCGGCGATGATCGCGGAACGCAGGGCCACCACGGAGGTGGACTTCATCTTCCAGTAAGGGAAGTAGGAACGGGTCTGATCCTTCAGGAACTTGACGCCGTCGTCGGAGTACAGGAAGCGGGACACGCCGATGATGTCAACGGCGTAGGTCTTGGTCATACCTTCCTGGATTTCTTCGGCAGTCCAACCGGAGTTGTTGATGCCGGCATCCAGAGCACGATCGGTGACTTCACCGGTGGTCAGGAAGGTCTTGAACTCAGAAGAGGTGGTTGTCCACACAGCACCACCGGTGTTCCAGCGGACGGGACGCTTGGTTCCTGCTTCAGCAGGAACTGCCAGAGCGGCGAGGGAGGCACCGGCCAGAAGGCCAGCGGCGAGACGAGAAAACACGGACGACAAAGAGAGCACGTCAATAAAAAAATAGCTCCCAAAAGAAAAATCGCCAACAAAAACAAGCCTCTGAAAAGGCCAGCACCACACGAATAACAGGAATTTCGCGAGAACAGACTCGCGAGACTCAATATTTCAGGTCGATTTGTACCTTCTCCTCGCCAAAAGAAAGCAGAAATCTCGGGTCAATTCAAGTGAATCCTTTGCCATCCGTCCGGGCAGCGGTCTTCATGCACCAGACGCACGCCATCCCGGTCGCCGCGGCAGTGACGCATCCGAAGGCGACCGCCCCAGCGCTCAACTTCGGCGAGGTAAGCCTCCGTGCCGTGATGAGGCTGAATCCACAGCCGGGTCCGAACGGCATCGCGATCGACCTTTGCCACAAGCTGCGGTCTGGCAGACAGGCCGAGATCCTGCAGGGAGCCTGCGAATTCACCCCAGTAATGGCGCGTCATCTGCGCACGCGTGAAATCCATCAGCAGCGTTTCGGCTTCACTGCGTTGATGCAAGGTGATTTCGCGCTGCAACAGCTGCCGGCTCAAATTCGCCTCATACAGCCGTGGAGCGGCTTGATCCAAAGAGAGACCATGACGCGGTGCGACGAGCGCACTGACTCCCATGGCCAACAGACCTAAAGCAGCCAGGGAACGTCCAATTTGGTCCACCCGAGTCCGCGACACCATGGCCCAACAACTGCAGGTTGGTTGCAAGGTAGGCAGCACAAACAGTCTTGTCCGGAACCGGGCTTGTCCTGAACGCCGTACGCTGCCGCCACTGCCAAAGCACAGTCTGTGAGCCTGCAAATCGGCGACGCCGCCCCCGACTTCAGCCTTCCCGATCAGAACGGTGAACCCGTCAGCCTTGCTTCACTGCGCGGGAAGAAGGTTGTCTTGTACTTCTATCCGAAAGATGACACCCCTGGGTGCACCAAGGAAGCCTGCAACTTCCGCGATCGCTGGGATCAACTGAAGGCCAACAACATCACCGTTCTGGGCATCAGCAAGGACGGAGCCACATCCCACAGCAAATTTATCAACAAATACGAGCTCCCCTTCACGCTGCTGACCGATGTGGAGCCCTGTGCGGTAGCCAGCCTCTATGAGAGCTACGGACTGAAAAAATTCATGGGGCGCGAATACATGGGAATGATGCGTCACACCTATTTGATTGATGAAGCCGGAAAAATCGAACGGATTTATCTCAAGGTCAAAGCGGCCACCATGGCCGACACATTGATCAGCGATCTCGAACTGAGCTGATGCCTGCGGCCAGATCCAACAGAGCCTGCAGCTGAAGATCGGTCTCCATCTGCAGCAATTCCGTTGCATGGGCCCAGTGCGTCTTGATCAGCTCAGCGTCACCACCGCAGATCCAAAGCAACCCTTGCGAATGCTGCTGGGCAAGTGCGATGGCGGCCAGCAACCCTTGCAACACACCCCGCTGCATGGCCGCCGCCGTTTCTTGGGGAAAGATGTCTTTTGGGAAGGCCTCTTGAGGACTCTCCAGCGTTGCTGGAAGGCCAACAGTTCCTTCCGCCATGGCCCTGAGCTGCAGGCGATAGCCCGGTAGCAACTGCCCTCCACCAAAACAGCCATCCGCACCAACCTTGGTGAAGCTCAACACGGTGCCTGCATCCACCAAAAGCAGCCCCCTGGAACAGTCGAGCTGTTGCTCCTGACTACGTCGCCAGGCCATCCATGCCCCGAGCGCTCGATCCACACCCAACCAAGGAGGTGCCTTCGGCAATGGAACATCCTCCAGACGAATGCGCAGGTCCTGGTGAGCCCTGAGCTGCTCGGGCACCGGCCCCACCGCCGCCCAGATCGGAGGATCTGTGCCGATTCGACCAGGGTCTGGATCACCGTGATCAATACGAACTCCCTGTTCAGTCCGCTGGGCCCAATGCCAGCGACTGTTGCCAATCAGCAGAGCGCGGCCGCTACTCCGTTCAAACGCCTTCACTCAGATGCCTTCACCCATCAACCCTTCAACAGCGTCCTGGGGCAGATGGATTCCACACTCTTGCTTTAGCCCCCCAAAGCGGGTGTCGCGGCCACTCAGATCTCCTACATCAGGGCCACTGGAATGCCAGTCCCCCACTGTGGAATAGCCCTGCTCGAACAATGGATGCTGAGGGAGATTGTTTGATTGCATGTAGTAATAGACATCACGCTGGGTCCACTCGAGAAGTGGTCTCAATGACCAGCGCTCCCGAATCGGGTCCAAGGCCGTCATCGAGCGACGGTGATCGGTCTGACCACGCCGCACGCCGCTGGCCCAGCAGCGCGTATGGAGGTCATTAAGCGCTTGCTCCAGAGGTTCAACCTTGCGGATCCGGTGATAGGTCTCCAGGTCTTCGACACGGCCAGACTCCCAGAGCTGACCATGCAGGGCCTCCATTCGAGCCGGGGACATCTCGCTCTGACGAACTACCAGACGAATCTTGAGCTGATCGGTGAGTTGGTGGGCATAGGAGTAAGTCTCCGGGGGCAAATAACCGGTATCAATCCAGATCACCGGAACAGCGTCACCTCCGGGAAGTGTGCTCAGCATGTGCAGGAGCACAGCCGACTGAATACCAAAACTGGTCGTCAGAGCAAATCGGTCGCCGAATTGATCCAGCCCCCAGGCCAGACGCTCCTGCGGCTCCATGGTCTCAAGCAGCTTGCGCCCATCGCGCAAGTCGTTTTGCACCGCCATGGGCACCATTGCGTCGGGGGCCTCCGTCATCACGCCATCCTCCCCTGTCGTGGGACCGGCTGTGCTTCCTATCGTTCTCAAACCAGCGGTTTCTTTCATGCGTTCACCCTCGTCCACGTCGGATGCCGTGGTGATCGTTGGTGGTGGATTCGGGGGACTTTTCACAGCTCTTGCACTTCAGCGTCGGCAGCCCGGCTGCCCCATCGTTCTGATCGAACCTCGGGATCATTTTCTGTTTCAACCGCTGCTGTACGAACTACTCAGCGATGAACTTCAAACCTGGGAGGTGGCCCCCCGTTATGACCAGCTGCTGAATAACAGCATCTGCTGGATCCAAGACACCGTTGTTGGCATCGATCAAACCAGCCAAACCATCGAACTCGATTCGGGAGGCCGATTGGGCTGGGCCCAACTGGTGCTGGCGACAGGCTCGAAAGTCAATGATTTCGGCATCCCCGGCGTGCAGGAGCACAGCTCTGGTTTCCGTGATCTCAGCGATGTAGGCCGGCTGAAGCAATGGCTCAACACTCAGCTCAAGCAGCGTGATGGAGACGCAGGGCTAATCATCGTTGGAGCTGGACCCACCGGAGTGGAACTGGCTTGCAAGCTCGCGGATCTGATCGAAGGAGCCGCCAGCATTCGCTTGGTGGAAATGGGCGATGAAATCCTGCCCAGCAGCACGGCGTTCAATCGGGAGAAAGCCCAGGCAGCGCTGGAACGCAAAGGGGTCGTGGTGCAGCTGAACACGAGCGTGAGCGAAGTGCAGGCCAATAGTGCCGTTCTGGCAGATGGCGTGGTTTTACGTCATGCGGGATTGATCTGGACTGCAGGGAGTAGACCCTCCATCCCAGCCATCTCGCCTACACCAGTGCTGGAGAGGGGACGCCTGGCCGTCGACGATGACCTGCGCTTGGTGGGCAGCGCCAATACTTTTGCCCTGGGGGATCTCTCAGCGCGGGCGGACAGCCCATGGCCCGCCAGCGCCCAAGTGGCCATGCAGCAGGGGGATGCCACTGCCGCAGCCATCGCAAGCCTGCGGATGGGGGAAGAGCCGCAACCCTTCCAGTTTGAGGATCGTGGCGAAATGCTCAGCCTCGGGGTCGGCGACGCCACACTGACTGGCATGGGATTCACCCTGGCCGGACCACTGGCATTTCAGTTGCGACGGGCCACGTACCTGACCCGCCTACCGGGACTGTCCCTGGGACTGCGCTCCGCCGGCGCCTGGTTGCTGAGCCGTTGAAGCAATCCCACCTGGGAGGGCGCTGCCGCGGTCTGCGCCCCAGCCAGCAACGCCAGCTGGAGCGCCTTAGTCATCGGCGTCATCCCGAGGGCTGCGGAGCCGATCTGCTGAGCCTCGAACGACTGGCGGATCTCGTTCTGGATCTCGAGATGCCGCTGCATCTGGTGCTCGACGGCCGTGGCCTTTGCCGGCTGCTCTGGTTGGGCCCCCTCACCGGCAGCGATTCACCGCTGCAGCACCTGCCAGCAACACCGCGGCGGAGCAGCGGTGGCTGGCGCCTGATCAGCTGCCCCTTCGCCCGCAAAGGGCTTCACCAGGATCCCCGCGACGCTGTTGTCGCTCTCGACATCGCCCCGAGGCACTGGCTGCGCTTTGCACCGTGCCCCTCGGCCGATGGCGGGCGCCCGGCAGAACTACTCATTCCTGATCCACTGCAGCCCGATGGGTGGAGAGAGTTCGAACAGGGCGACCTGCGTGACCTTTGCTCCCTCACACCAGACGAACCCCAAGCCGCAACCATCCGAGCCGCCACCGGAGAGGAGCGGGTGCTCCTGCTCACGCTCACCAGCGGAGATGGGCAGCGCGACCAGCGTGAATTAGCTGAACTGGAGGGACTGGTGCGCAGTGCCGGCGCCCAGCCCGTGGCTCTGACCAGCCAGCGTCGGGGCCAAGCCAATCCCCAGACGGTCTGGGGCTCCGGGAAACTTCAGGAAGCCGCCCTCGAGATCCGTCGTTGCCAAGCCTCACTGGTGATCACAGACCGGGAGCTGACCCCAGTGCAGGCACGCAATCTGGAACGACTGCTGAGCTGCCCGGTCTCTGACCGCAGTGAGCTGATCCTCGACATCTTTGCCCAGCGGGCCGGCAGTGCTGCAGGGCGCCTCCAGGTGGAACTAGCCCAACTGCGCTACCGGCTGCCACGCCTACTGGGACGGGGCAGCAGCCTGTCGCGTCAGGGCGGCGGCATCGGCACGCGCGGGCCAGGGGAAACACAACTGGAAAAAGACCGTCGAGCCATCAGCCGACGCATCGAACGGCTGCTGCGGGATCAGCGCCAGCTCCAATCCCACCGCAGCCGATTGCGAGATCAGCGGCGTGGTCTGCCGCGGGTGGCCCTGGTCGGTTACACAAACGCCGGCAAATCCAGCCTGCTCAATGCCTTATGTGGCAAACGGGCGAGCGATCGCGTGCTGGCAGAGAACAAATTGTTCGCCACGCTGGACCCCACCACGCGCAAACTCGACCTCCCCTGCCCTGGGGCGCGCCCCCAACGGCTGCTGCTCACCGACACAGTGGGCTTCATTCGCGATCTCCCTGCCCCACTGGTAGAAGCCTTCCGCGCAACTCTGGAGGAGGCACTGCACGCGGATGTGCTGTTGCTAGTGCTGGACCTGGCTGACCCCGACTGGCAAGGCCACCTGGACACCGTGCATCGCTTGCTCGATGACCTCGGCAGCACCGCCCTGCGCAGGGTGATCGCCAATCAGATCGACCGTTGCGAGGCAACCGCCATCGAAGCGATTCATCAGCGGGAGCCCGATGCACTGTTCCTCTCAGCCGTGCGGGGGGATGGGCTGCAAGGCCTGCAGCAGTGGATGCGCGAGCAATTTTTTGATCCCAGGGCAGAATCCCCGCAATTGACGACCGGCGACTCGCCGCCATGGCAGAGCTGAGCAACGCTCTTCAGAACCCTCAGGCGTTGATCACGCTGGCCGTGCTGGGTCTGGCGGTGGTGTTGTTCATCACCGGGGTAATTGCACCGGAGCTCACAGGATTGCTGAGCCTGAGCTTGTTGATCGCGACTGGGGTGCTCAACCCACAGGAGGCCCTGGCGGGGTTCGGCAGTCCTGCACTGATCACCCTGTTGGGACTGTTTCCTGTCTCCGCAGCACTCTTCAAAAGTGGTGCGCTGGATCGACTGCGGGCCCTGATCGCATCAGAACGGATCCGTTCCTCACGCCGCCTGATCGCCCTGATGGCCTTTGTCATCGCCCCGGTTTCGGGAGTGGTTCCCAATACTCCAGTGGTGGCATCCCTGCTTCCCGTGGTCGAGGGCTGGTGCCAGCGGCGCGGTATTTCTCCATCCCGGGTGCTACTGCCGTTGTCGTTTTCCACGGTTCTGGGGGGCACCCTGACCCTGCTGGGCAGCTCTGTGAATCTGCTGGTGAGCGACATCAGCCAGCAACTGGGCTACGGCTCCCTTGATCTGTTCAGCTTCACCCTGATCAGCCTGCCGGTCTGGCTGGCAGGGGCCATTTATCTGGTGTTGGCTCCAAGGGTGCTGCTGCCGGACCGAGGTGCCAGCACGGATGACCTCGAGGGCAGCCCCAAGACCAGCAGCTACTGCACGGAAGTGCGCATCCCACCCGAGTCGGAGCTGGTGGGCAGCTCTCTCCTGAACAGTCGATTGCAACGTCGTTTCGACGTTGACGTGCTGGAACTGCAGCGCGGTGGAGAGCGACTCCTGCCACCCCTGGCGGACCGTCGTCTTGAGGCCGGCGATCATCTGCTGTTGCGGGTCACACGCCTTGATCTGCTGCGGCTCCAGCAGGATCACACGGTTCAGCTCACAACCCAGGGGCAGAACGCTGGTTTCAGCCTGAACACCGAAGAGGCCAGTGGACAGAAAACCGTGGAGGTTTTATTGCCTGCTGGCTCCACCCTGGCCGGTGCAAGTCTGCGGGAACTGCGGTTCCGGCAGCGCCACAACGCCACTGTTCTCGCCCTGCGCCGCGGCCAAGAGACCGTCCAAGAACGCCTGGGGCAAGTCATCCTGCGGGAAGGCGATGTGCTGCTGCTGCAAGCACCGATCGACTCCATCCGTGGTCTGCAGGCCAGCAATGACCTGTTGGTCCTGGATCGACTGGAAGACGACCTCCCCACAGTTCGACGCAAGCCCGTGGCGGTCAGCATTGCCCTCGCGATGCTGCTGCTGCCCAGTCTGACCCCGATCCCCCTGGTGGCCGCTGTGCTGTTGGCCATGGTGAGCGTGGTCGCCACCGGCTGCCTGCGCCTCGGAGAACTGCAGCGCTCGATCCGCCTGGACGTGATTCTGCTGCTGGGATCCCTCACCAGTTTCAGTGTTGCCATGCAGAACACGGGACTGGCCGACGCCCTGGCTCTGGTGCTCCAGCAGGGGCTGGAGGGCTGGCCGAGCTACTCCGCACTGATGGTGATCTTCATCGGCACAACACTTTTAACCCAGGTGATGAGCAATGCCGCCTCGGTGGCCCTATTGGCGCCCGTAGCAGTGCAACTGGCTCCCTCCCTGCAGCTCTCTCCCACTGCACTGCTAATCACGGTGCTGTTTGGAGCCAGTCAGTCCTTTCTTACCCCCGTTGGATATCAGACCAATTTGATGGTGTTCGGTCCGGGCCGTTATCGCTTTCTTGATGTCACACGGTACGGACTTGGCCTAACCGTGATCATGACCATTCTGGTGCCGGCCTTGATCCTCTGGCATTACGGCGGATCCTGAACAACACTGGTCAGATCTCGCACACGCCTGTGCCGATCGGAAGAGCCATCGAACGCAGCCAGGGCTGGCATCGTCGGCTCACGGTTCCCCAGTTCACCGTGGTGACCGGTTTGCTGGTGGTACTGATCGGCACGCTGCTTCTGGCCACTCCGCTGTGCTCCTCGAGCAGCGTGGGGCTTTGGGAAGCTCTGTTCACAGCCACGTCCGCCATCACCGTGACGGGGCTCTCGATCATCGACATCGGCACGGACCTGACGACCTTCGGCCAGGCGGTACTGGCCTTGATGATCCTGGCCGGGGGCCTTGGCCTGATGGCCATCACCACATTTCTGCAGGGATTTGTGGTGCAGGGAACAGCATTGCGTCGTCGCCTGGACCGGGGCCAGGCCCTCGACGAATTCGGCGTAGGAGGCGTGGGACGCACCTTTCGTGGCATTGCCCTGACGGCGACGCTGGTGATCCTGATGGGCGCGGTGATCCTGTACCACTTCGGCTTCGATGACATTCCCAACAACAGCGAACGTCTCTGGGCCGCCGTGTTCCACAGCATTTCGGCCTACAACAACGCCGGGTTTGGGCTCTGGTCCGACAGCCTCGAGCGCTACCGGAGCAATGGTGTGGTGAATGCCGTCGTGATGCTGCTGATCGTGACCGGTGGCCTGGGTTGGCGGGTGACCAGCGATATGAGCACACAGCTCCTGCGAAGACGGCGAGGACGACGTCGACTGAGCCTGCACTCCCGCCTTGTGCTCCGCACCACCATGCTGCTCATCGCCTTCGGGGCAGGCGGTTTAGCCCTTACGGAATGGTTGAACCAGGGCGAAATCTTCACGGGCATGCCCTTGCCTGAGCGTTGGCTGACGGCTCTATTTGAATCCGTAACGGCTCGCACGGCCGGCTTCACCACCGTTCCGCTCTCACTCGAGAACGTCACCGAATCCAGCCTGCTATTGCTGATGGTGCTGATGTTCATTGGGGCCAGTCCCGGCGGCACCGGTGGAGGAATCAAGACCACCACCGTGGCTGCCTTGATGGCGGCCACGCGATCCACCCTGCGAGGCCGTGAGGCCGTGGTGATCCGCAACCGAACCATCAGCGACAAGGTCGTGTTGCGGGCCGTGGGCATCACGGTGGGCTCACTGCTGTTCGTGATGACCATGGCTCTGCTGATCAGCATCGCCAGCAATTTGAACGGCAAGGATTCGTTCACGTTTATGGAAATGCTGTTCACCTGCGTCTCCGCCTTTGCCACGGTGGGGCTGGATCTCGGGGTAACCGTTGAACTTCCCCGTTTCGGCCAGGCTGTTCTGATGGTGGGAATGTTTGTAGGACGACTGGGAATCCTGCTTCTATTGAGTGCGATCTGGGAAGCGATGACCCAGGAACAAATTCAGATGAATCGCCAGAATCGAATCGGTTATCCCAGCGAGGATCTGTATGTCTGAGGACTATCAGCGGGGGATAGAGCGATGAAGGAGTGGTGGCAGTGGAGCCCGATCCAGGGCAGCGATCGCCTCGGCTTCGCGATCATCGGCGTCGGCCGTTTCGGCATCGCCGTTTGCCGCGAACTGCTCCAGAACGGAGCCGACGTTCTGGCCGTGGACCGCTCGGAACGGGCGGTCGATGAACTGCGTCAGGTGGAGCCCAGCGTGGAAGCCCGCGTTGTCGACTGCACCGACGAAGAAGCTCTGCGGGAAGCTGGCGTGCTTGAGATGGGCACTGTGGTGGTGGCGATCAGTGAACCGATCGAAGCCAGCATCACCGCGACGTTGATCGCCAAAGACAGTGAGGGAAGCCGGGTGCGCCAGGTGATCGCCAGGGCGACGAGCGACCTCCACGAAAAAATGCTGAAACGGGTTGGGGCAGACCGGGTGATCTTCCCCTCGCGGATGCAGGGAGAACGCCTGGGTCTTGAACTGGTTCGCCCCAACTTGATGGAGCGCTTGGCCCTGGATGAACAGCACTGCATCGAGGAGATCAAGGTTCCAGAACCGTTTGTGGGGCGGTCGCTCCGAGATCTGAATCTGCGCAAGAACTTCCGGGTCAATGTGCTGGCGGCCGGGCCGCAAAGCAGCTTGATGGTGAACCCACCGGCATCCCATGTGCTCGAGGAGGGTCACCTTCTGGTGGTAATGGGGCTGGTGGACGACCTGCAACGCCTGCCAAAAATCTGAGCCAATGCACTGCCTCGGGCTGATGAGCGGGACCAGTGCCGATGGTGTCGATGCCGTGCTGGCGCGCTTCGACGGCCCTGCCCAACGTCCGCAGTGGTCCTTGATTCGCCACCACCATCAGCCCTACCCGCCCCAGCTGCAGCAGCAGGTGGTGGCCGCCGGCCAGGGAGCAGCAATGCCCGCATCCCTCTGGCTGGAGCTGGCGGAAACGATCACAGAAGCGCAGGCAAACGCAGTCATGGCATGCGATCCCGAAGGGAAAGCCGAAGTGATCGGCTGCCATGGTCAGACCGTCTGGCATCGTCCGCCGGCCCAGGGGAGGCGGGGTTCGAGCTGGCAGATGCTGCAGGCGCCGCTCCTGGCCCATCTGCTCCAGCGGCCTGTGATCCATGACTTCCGCGCCGCTGATCTGGCCCTCGGTGGGCAAGGAGCACCCCTCGTTCCTCGGCCGGATGCGGCGCTTTTGGGGAGCACCGAGGGCTGGCGGGCGCTGCTGAACCTTGGCGGAATTGCCAACCTCACCCTGATCCCCCCATGCAGTGGCGCGGAGCGCCATGCCTCGGTCTTGGGATGGGACTGCGGACCAGCGAACAGCCTGATCGACCTCGGCATGCGCCACTTCACCGCTGGGGCCCAAAGCTTCGACAAGGGAGGAGCGATGGCAGCGCAGGGCCAAGCGGATGAGGCCCGGATCCAGCGCTGGCTCCAGGAGGATTATTTCCAGATGGCACCGCCGAAATCCACCGGACGGGAGTGCTTCGGGCGAGAGGATCTCAACCGACGGCTGGATCAGCTCGATGGAGCCTCAGCGGCCGATACCATCGCGACCCTGACGGCCTTCTCCGCAGCCATCGTCGCCCAGGATCTGGAGCATCTGCGCCAGACACGCGGCATCGCACCGATCGAACTGATCACCGCTGGAGGTGGAAGCCAAAACCCGGTGTTGATCAACGAGTTGCGCCGGCGCTGCCGTGGTGCCCAGGTGGATGAGAGCAGCACTCTCGGGGTACCGGCAGAGGCGAGAGAGGCCCTGGTCTTCGCGCTGCTGGCCTGGTGGCACCAGCAGAACCACCCCGGCAACGTGCCTGCCGTCACAGGGGCTAGTCGCGAAACCGTGCTTGGCGTACTGGTGCCTCCAGCTTGATCGGAGCGGCCTAGGCCTAGCCAGGCCGGTGCAGGCGCAAGCGCCGGGGTGCTCCCCGCAGACGGCGTGGCTGCTGTGATTCCAGTGCCGACCGGAGGCGCTCCTCGCGTGTTGGGGCGGGAGCAGACGCCTCCAGAGCCTTCTCGTGGCGCTGCACCCCCTGCTGGATCAGCACCCGCGCCATGTTGCTCACCGTGCGGGATTCCAGCTCGGCCATGGCGGTCAAGCGCTCACAAAGATCCTCAGGCAGAACCACCTGAATTCTTGGGGACTTGGGCTTCCCACTGGATGAGGTCTGACGGGTGGGCACGACCGGATCCCCAGAAAGAGGCTCAGTTAGTGAAAAGTGTACAGAGGTGGTCAAGGGTAGTATCCATGACTATGGTGGGGGCACTGGTCCTCCTCGGAGAACCCCATGACACAAGCCGCATCCCGCTCCCGTCGCAGCCCTGCCGGATCACGCAGTCGGTCGCGACGCCCCCGTCGCAGCGCCGAAAACAGCGATGTCCTGGTGTCAGCGGTGATCAGCACCTACCTTTTGACCCACCTGCACCATGTGCTGCAGCGGGCTGAATACGGTGCCTCCCAGGAAGGGCGTAACACCCAGGCAGCTAACTACGCCCAACTGCGCAAGGTGCTCTGCATGGATGCCCGCAGCATGGAAGATGCTTCTGCCCTGGGGCAGCTCGATGACGGCATCGAACAGGCCGCCTGACAAGGCCTTCGGTCCTGAATAGCGTTTGAACAGTTGCTTAAACCGCGATGTCTTCCAACGCCGCATCGCTGTACGCCCGCATCAGCAGCAATCCTGATCAGACGCAGGCGCTGTTCCGCCAAGCCCTCCAGGACCCCAACGGCGCCATGGACAGCATCTGCAATCTGGGCAACGAACTGGGCCTGCCAGTCACAGCCCAAGAGGTGCGCGAGCATCTGGCAAGCCTGAACGATGAAGACAGCAACCGCTGGGTGGTTAAAGCGAGGGGCGGTCTTTGAAGTTGGGCGAGACGGACTTCAATAAAGCCTGGGGCTCGACGCGCTGCCGGCGTTCGTAGCCACCACCTCCGGCCCAACTGAAGAACAGCACATAACTCACGATCGCCAGGCCTGCGGCCACCACAAGAGCGGCCAGCTGCTCCAGTTTCAGCATGGCGAGCACCCTCCGGAAACCTTCCCCAGTGTGCCGACAGGGATGATGGGGGGAAGGACGCCTTCCGCCGGTGCTGCGACTCGAAAACGTCAGCAAGATCTATCCCACTGGGGAAGTGCTTCGCGCGGTGACCTGGGAGGTGAAACCCGGAGACCGGATCGGACTGGTGGGGGTGAACGGCGCCGGCAAATCCACCCAGATGCGTCTGATCGCCGGACACGAGGAACCGACCAGCGGCCAGGTGGTGCGTCAGGGAGAACCCCGCATCGCCTATCTCCAGCAGGAATTCGATGTGGATCTGGAGCGCACAGTGCGCCAGGAGCTGTTCCAAGCCTTTGGTGAAGCCGCCGAAGTGATGAACCGCCAACAGCAGGTGGAAGAGGCGATGGGGTCGGAACGCGCTGCTGAAGATCCCGATCATCTGGATCAGCTGATCCAACAACTGGGACAGCTGCAGAGCCGTTTCGAAGCACTGCATGGCTACGAACTCGACGCCCGGATCGACAAGCTCCTGCCCACGATCGGCTTCACCCCCGAGGGCGCTGAGCTGCAGGTGAAGGACTATTCCGGGGGCTGGCAGATGCGGATCGCCCTGGGGAAAATTTTGCTTCAGGAGCCGGATCTGCTGCTGCTGGATGAACCGACCAACCATCTGGATGTCGAGACCATCCAGTGGCTGGAAACCTACCTGCTGGAGCAGAGCGCTGCCCTCGTCGTCATCAGCCACGACCGCACCTTCCTCGACCGGGTCTGCAATCAAATTGTCTCCACCGAAAGGGGGGTGTCCCGCAGCTATCTGGGGAACTACACCGCCCACCTGGAGCAGAAACAAATGGAACGGGAGGCCACGCAGGCGGCCTTCGAACGCCAGCAGAAAGACATCGCCACCCAACAGGCCTATATCGATCGTTTTCGCGCCAGCGCTACCCGCAGCACCCAGGCCAAAAGCCGTGAGAAGCAACTGGACAAGGTGGAACGGGTGGAGGCACCGATCGAATCTGTGGCAGGGCCGAGTTTCCAGTTCCCGCCCGCTCCGCGCTCAGGCGCACAGGTTGCCCTGATCGACAACGTCACCCACAGCTATGGAGACAAGATTCTGTTTCTGGGGGCTGAACTGGAGGTGGAGCGGGGCGACCGCATCGCCTTCGTGGGTCCCAACGGTGCGGGTAAGTCCACCCTGCTGCGCCTGGTCATGGGGGTGGAACCTCCCGATGAAGGCAGTGCCCGACTGGGGGAGCACAACGTCATTGCGGGCTACTTCGAACAGAACCAAGCCGAAGCTCTGGATCTCTCCAAGACCGTGATTGACACGATGTACGAAGCGGTCCCCGATTGGACCCAGACCCAGGTTCGTTCGCTGCTGGGCAGTTTCTGCTTCAGCAACGACTCAGTGTTCAAAGAGGTCGGGAAGCTCAGCGGAGGCGAGAAAGCCCGTCTGGCACTGGCGCTAATGCTACTGACCCCCTGCAATCTTCTGGTCTTGGATGAGCCCACCAATCACCTCGACATCCCGGCCAAGCAGATGCTCGAGGACGCCTTAATGGCCTACGAAGGAGCCGCGCTACTGGTCTCCCACGACCGCTATTTCATCTCCCGCGTGGCCAACAGGATCGTCGAACTGCGGGAGGGTGAACTGGTGATGTACCGGGGGGATTACAACTACTACCTCGAGAAAAAAGAGGAGGAAAGGGCTGAAGCCAAGGAGAAAGAACTGGCCATGGAGCGAGAGGCCAAGCGAAAAGCCAATAAGGAAAAGCAGAAAGCTCGAGATGCCCGGCGCAAAAAGGCGGCTTGACGAGCATCGAGCCACCCCACCGAAAACTTCACACACCCTTAGGCAGGAAGACTTATTTCTCTTTACCTGGTGTTTTCGTCTGCATAGGCTGACAAAACTGATCCCCAGCCCCGATGAGAATGGTTTCCGGCCCAGGCAACACCGAACACGTTGGCGGTTCATCAGCCCAAGGCGCGGAAACCCACGAGCAGACCTGGGACGCCGTGGAAACCTATTTCCAGTGCATCACCACCTGTTCGCTCGACGACGGCGAATGCATCACCCAATGCGTGGAACAACTAAGGGACTCCGACGACGTCTGACGTCGAGACTTCAGCTTGAGGTCAAGGCCGACAGATCGACCGGCTTGACTTCGATCATGACCTGGTCCTCACCGCGACGCACCCCCAACACAACCGTGGCTCCCACACCGCGGCGATCGATGGCACTGACCACGGCTGCAGGGTCAGCAACAGTCTTGCCATCAAAACTCGTGATTACGTCATCCACCTTGAGCCCGGCGCGGTCCGCTGGCCCCCCAGGCTGGACAGAGCGAATGACCGCTCCTGCTGGCACCTGGGATGTCGGCGTGGGCCGGGGCACCGGAGAAAGACGAATGCCGATCACCGGATGACGGGCCTTGCCCAGGGTCACCAGCTGTTCCGCAATGGCACGGGCGCGATTGCTGGGAATGGCAAAACCAAGCCCCGCCCCTGGCCCTGATCGGACCAGGGTGTTGATCCCGATCACCTCCCCATCGGCATTGAGGAGCGGCCCGCCGGAATTACCGGGATTAATCGCCGCGTCGGTCTGAATCAGATCCAGACGCTTGCCCGAAATCCCAAGCTGAGCAACGTTGCGGTTGAGGTTGCTGATGATTCCTAATGTCACCGTGCTCTCCAGGCCAAAGGGGTTGCCAACGGCAATCGCCCAGTCGCCAACGCTGAGCCGATCAGAATCGCCTAAATCAGCGACTGGCCAGGGTCCAGCCCCCTCCAGACGCACCACCGCGAGATCCGTAAGGCTGTCTTTGCCCACCACCCGGGCAGGCACCCTTCTCCCGTCGGAAAGCCCCACGGTGAGTTGATCCGCCCCCTCCACAACATGGGCATTGGTCAGGAGCAGACCCCTGGCATCGAAAATGACCCCACTCCCCTGGCCGCGCTGAACTCTGGCCCGCGGTGCTGTGGAGCGTGGAATGCCAAAGAAATGGCGAAACAGGGGGTCCCGCATCAGGGCTGGCGGCACCCCCGCAGCACCGGACTGATTCACGGTCCGAGCTGTCTCCAGAGTGACCACTGCTGGACCACTGCGCTTGACAGCGGCGGCCACAAACGAGTCGCGACGGATCGCTGGCCGCGCCTCAGCCTCCTGAGGGCCAACGATGAACGGGATCGATCCAACACCGGCCAACAACAACCCTCCTGCCAGAGCGGAGGCGACGAGCGAGCGGGACTGAGAGGTCATCACAGCTGCAGGGCGATCGGCTGACTGGACGCTACGCAGAGCAGACGCAAAAAAAGCCACCAGCGATGTCAAAGCTGTGACCGCGTGCAAGCGGGATCCCGATAGCGTGAGAATGAAGAGATTCAGTTGGGTGGAGGGTCATGCTCGGTTCACTGTTTCCGCTGCTCTACGGCGCGTTGTTTGTGGCCCTGCTCTGGCAGGCCTTCCGCGTTATGAGCAAGGGTTTTCGTGCTGCGAGTGGTCCGATCAGCAGTGGCCCCAGCAGCGATCCCATCGACCGCACTGGCCAGGTCACCATCCACCCGGAACTGCTGGACAGCGAGGGACGCATTACAGAAGAAGACCTGCTGACGGTGCGCTTCGGCGGTGACGATGACGAGACCTCGACGGCCGCTGGACCCGGCACTGAATAAATTGGGCGCTTGGAGTCGACAGGGGTCGCCTGAGTGGATCAGAGAACACGCATCGTTGCCGCGGTCATCAAGGGCATCAAGCTGCCCCCCCGGTTTCGGCTTCGGCTGATGAAAGAAGATCCGGTTCGCTTGGAATTGAGCCTGACTCCCGCTTACGGAAAGGACCCCATCACCGTGGGACTTGTCGAATCTCTTGATCTGGTGGCCCGTCGTGACCGGGAAGGCAGGATCCCCCGCGACCTTCAGGGCACCTGGGACTGGACCGTCCGTCACGGCCAGGTGAGCACCGGTGGCTGGAACCCTTATCTCAAGGAGGCGCTGCAAACCATGTTCGAGACCGGCCTTCCGGCGATCGTGTTCGAAGAACTCACCGGCGAGGAGTACCACCCCGTTGATGGAACACGCCACGTGCGTTGATCGAGGCACAGCGTGTGTAAAGGCGTGCGAATGAATGCAGCGAGGCGAAAACCAAGGGGCTAGACCGGAATCAATTCGGCCTTTAAGAAAGTCTTTATGGCCTCCCTCGTTGTTTCCATCGGGCCCCTTGTGCGGTTGCTGGCCGCTGTTGGCGCCATCAGCAGCCTGCTTCTGTTGGGCCTGATGAATCTCGTCCCATGAATCGAGCGGCAGCACCGGTTTGAGCCAGTTCCCGATCGACGCCCTGCTGGCGCGGATCTGCTCTGAAGTTCGCCCGGGACAAACAGTTCTGCTGCAGGCGCCACCCGGGGCAGGTAAGACCACACGGGTTCCCTTAGCGCTGATCGGGGCCCTGACGGAAGGACCGGGGGTCTTCGCAGGGAAGCAAAAAATCTGGATGATTGAGCCGCGGCGGCTGGCCACCAAGGCCGCCGCCGCCCGCCTCGCCACGAGCCTCGGAGAAGACGTGGGTGGCCGCATCGGCTATGCCGTACGCGGGGAACAGAAACGATCCAGCCGCACCCAGGTGGAGGTGATCACCGACGGCCTCTTCCTGCGGCGCCTGCAGAGCGACCCCTCACTGGATGGGGTGGGCTGCGTAATTTTCGATGAATTTCATGAGAGGGGGCGTGATGCGGATCTGGCCCTCGCGCTGCTGCGAGAAGCGCGTCCGCTGCTGAATCCAGACCTGGCGTTGATGTTGATGTCCGCCACGCTGGATCTGTCCGACCTGAGAGAACGCCTGCCCGAAGCGACAGTGCTGGAAAGCCCAGGCCGCTGTTACCCGGTGGAGACCCATCACCAAGCGCCACGACCGGACGAACCCCTGCCTCGACAGGTGTTACGCGCCATTGAGCACCATGCCCTCGAGCAACCTCAGGGAAGCGGTGTACTGGTCTTCCTGCCTGGACTGGCGGAGATTGAACGCTGCAGGCAGACCCTGACCGAAGCAGCGGCTCTGCAGAACTGGCGCATTCAAGTGCTGCATGGGCAACTCCCACTGCAACAACAGAGTTCAGCCCTCCAGCGCTGCGATCCGAACCAGGACGGCAGCATCATCCTGGCCAGTGCCATTGCCGAAAGCTCCCTCACAATCGATGGTGTGCGGCTGGTGATTGACAGCGGCCTCAGCCGTCAACTGCGCTACGACCCCAACACCCAAATGGAAGGCCTGGAGACGACAGCCTCCAGCCTGGCCAGTGCGGAGCAGCGCAGGGGCCGAGCCGGCCGCCAATGCCCAGGCAGCTGCATCCGCCTCTGGTCACCCGCGGAGCAACAGCGACGACCACGCTTCCACCCCCCCGAACTACTGCTGGCGGATCCCCAGCCCGTATTGATGGAACTGGCCCAGTGGGGCGCTGGACTGGGCGAAGAACTGCCATGGCTGGACCCACCACCTGCAGCCGCCATGCAGAAGGGACAGCACGGCCTGCAACAGCTCGGCCTGCTGGAGCAAGACGGCCGCATCAGCAGGCGGGGACGGTTGATCGGCGGCCTGGGCGTTCACCCCCGTCTCGGCATGCTGCTGCTGGAGGCCCATGAGCAGGGCGCCCCCCAGCTGGGGTGTGATTTGGCAGCAATCCTCAGCGAAAGGGATCCCTTCGATCGCCGCCAAATCGGTAGCGATCTCGAGGCCCGGCTCAACAGCATCCAGCGCCATCCATCACTGCGAACGCTCAGCCAGCAGCTCCACCGCCAACTGAAGCGACTTGGCCCTTCACCCCAGAACCAGGGATCGTCCGTCAGCGCCGGCGATCTGATCCTGGCGGCCTTTCCGGAATGGCTAGCGCAAGAGCGACCGGACCAGACCGGTCGCTATCAGTTGCGCCAGGGACGCGGCGCCGTGCTGCTTCCCTGGGATCCGCTTCAGGGGAGCCCGGCCCTGGCTGTCGCCAGGGTCGACGTGGGCGACAGAGACACCCGCATCCAGATGGCAGTGGCCCTGAGCCAGAGCACCCTGCTGACCATCGCTGAGCAAGACGGCCATTGGCAGGACTTCGTCAGCTGGGATCCTGAACGCCAGAGGATCCGCGCCGAACGACTGCTGAAACTGGGTGAATTGGTGGTGCGCCGCACGCCACAGCCTTCGCCAGCAGCGCCGCTATGCCGGAGCCTGCTCATCGAACAGCTGCAGAAGAACTCCAGCCTTGACGCACTGCCCTGGACCGACAGCACCCACCAGCTGCGCCAACGGCTGGAATGGATGCATCAGCAGGTGGGCAGCCCATGGCCGGCCAGGGATCTCACGACGCTGCTGGAGCAGGCTGACATCTGGCTTGGTCCAACCCTGGAGGGCTGCCTGGGTTGGGGCGACATCAGCACAGCAGCACTGGAAGAAGCGCTCTGGGGCGATCTGGACTGGAGCCTCAGACAACAGCTGGATGCGCTTTTGCCGCGTCGCGTCCCGATCCCAGCCGGCCGGCAGGCCACACTGCTTTACACAGGGGACGAGGTCATCCTTGCCGTGAAATTGCAGGAGATGTTCGGATGTGACGACGGGCCCCACGTGCTGGATGGTCGTATCCCCGTCACCCTGGAACTGCTCTCACCGGCAGGACGTCCCCTGCAACGCACCCGGGATCTCAAAGGCTTCTGGCAAGGCAGCTATCAGGACGTGCGCCGCGAGATGCGAGGGCGCTACCCCAAGCACCCCTGGCCCGACGACCCCGGCCAGGCACTGCCGACCGCACGCACGAAACGCAGGTCAAGTGGAGGGCAGGCGTAAACAATGGAAATGGATCCCCCTTCGTGTAGCCGTTAGCACTCGCAACAAAACTCCAACCTTTGTTACATTGTTACCAAACCAAATCGGTTCTTCCTCATGTCTGACAACGCACGCTTCGGCTTCGTCAACTTCGCTGAAACCTGGAACGGTCGTCTGGCCATGATGGGCATCGTGATCGGTCTCGGCACCGAGCTCCTGACCGGCCAGGGCATCCTGTCCCAGATCGGCCTCGGCTGATTTCCGCACCGCGGAACTAGAAAACCCCTCGGCTCACCGGGGGGTTTTTTGTTGCCTCGGTATCGGCCAGCGCTGATGCATCAAAGTGGGTGCATTCCACTGAGTCAGTCGTTGGCACCGCTCTACGTACAGAACAGACGCGATGGATCAAGGCTGCTCAGCAGCGCCTTGGTGATCTGCACGATCGGCGCCACTCAGATTCACCAGCACTGGGGCGTTCTTGTCACCAGCATTTCGGCCATTGTCTGCATCTACTGGGGTTACGCCTACAGCCGCCTTGAGCGTTGATCGCCTTCCGACTTACTCCGTTGCTGAACTGAACACAGCCATCGGAAGCCTGCTTGAACGCGGCTTTGCGCCGCGTTTTTTGTTAGAGGCAACAGTCTCGCGGCCTCAACTCAAGAAAGGCCACCTCTGGCTGACCCTCACCGACGGCGCCGCCAGCATTTCGGGCGTGGTGTGGGCTTCGAAACTGGCCCAGCTGAGCTACCAACCCGAGGACGGTGACGGCGTCACTGTGGTGGGCAAGCTGAATTTCTGGGCAGCGAGGGCCAGCCTCACCGTTCAGGCGCTGGACATCCGCCCAAGCCTGAGCACCGTGCTGAGGGACTTTGAACGGGTGCGTCAGCTGCTGGAAGAGCAGGGAGTGATTGACCCCAGCCGTCAGCGACGGCTACCGAGCCAACCTTCAACCATTGCGGTGCTCACAAGTGTGCCCAGTTCCGCCCTGGCTGACATGCTGCGCACCGCCGCTGAACGCTGGCCGCTGACGCAACTCATCGTGGTGCCGATTCCAGTGCAGGGAGCAGTGGCCTCCAAGATTGTCCGCACGCTGGAAGGTCTGGCCGAACGATCGGTTGATCTAGGGATTCAAGCCCTGGTGCTGGCGCGCGGCGGCGGAAGCCGGGAGGACCTGGCGGTATTCGATGACGAAGCGCTCTGCCGCATGCTGGCGCGCTACCCCGTACCTGTGGTGACGGGACTCGGCCACGAAGACGATCTGACCGTCGCAGATCTGGTTGCAGACCATCGCGCAGCCACCCCCACGGCGGCAATCGTGGCGCTCCTGCCCGACCGCGATGCTGCACGCCAGGGGCTTGTACAACGCCAAAGCCGATTGAGGGACGCATTGCTGGGGCGAATCCTTCGCGAACGTCAAAGGCTCCAGGATCGGGCCTTTGTGTTACGGCAACAATCTCCTCTCGAGCGGATCAGGCGCCATCGCCAGGAGCTGGCGCAGAAACAACTGTTGCTAAAAGCGCTGTCTCCAGAACGCTGGCTGAAACGGGGCCTCGCCCTGGTCAGCAATGCTTCCGGCGATGCCATCCCGGACCTTCAATCCGTCAAGATCGGAGATCAGCTCAGCATTCGGATGAGCGACGGAAAGCTTGACGCCCGGGTCGATCAGATCCAACGCAGTTCCCCAAAAACCACCTCCTGATGAGCAAGTGCCAACCCAGCAAAGAGTTACGCGATCGCATGGAAGGCTGGCGCAGCGATGCCGCTGGCCTCAACTACGAAGAAGCCATGCAGGCCCTTGATCTGCTGCTCGCTGAGCTACAGAACGACAGTGTGCCCCTGGCGGAATTGCAGCAACGGGTTCTCCACGGTGAGATTTACCTCAGCCGTTGCCAGACCCTGCTCGACAGCGTCGAACAGTCGACTGTCGAACTCGACCCCACAACCCTTGAACCCACGAACAATGCGTAAGGCACTGCCCTGGATCTATCTCCTCCTTGCAATTTTGGGAGCCATCCTGCCGTGGAAAGCCAATCTGGAGTTCATTGCTGAAGGTGGCGGTCAGGCCTTCGATTTGGCTCGGTTCATCGCCGATGCGAACAGCACAGCGGCCTCACGCTCATTGAGCGCTGACCTACTGGTGGGGGCCAGTGCGGTCACCCTGTGGATCTGCGTAGAGGGTCCACGCCAGAAGATCAAAGGCTGGTGGCTGGCCATTCCTCTGAGCTTTGGAGTGGCCTTTGCCTGTGCGGCACCGTTCTTTCTGTTTCTTCGGGAACGGCAGCTGCAGGGTCAGGAATCGGAATCCACGTCCTGAGCGATCACATCAATCGTGAGATCTCTCGCGGGTGTGGACTGAGCAGCTGAAACTCCAGTGTTGTCTGCAGCGGTGGGGTAAGGCGTCCCGCAAAACGAGCAAACGCCAGCGCCCTTCAGACCAGTAGCCCCACAAGCAGTGCAGGTGATCATTCTCGACTGCAACAGCTTCCAGCCAATCCACCCCAGACCTGACAGGATCAAGGGAAGCGCCAAGAGCGTGAGCAGCAGACCGCCTGCGAGATCGAGCAAAAGACGACCAGCCGCTGTTGGCACCAGCAACAGCAAGACAACTGCAATCCACAACACTGCTGGCGGTCGATTCATTTGCCTCAACGGAAATGGTCCGTTGGATCAGCTTCGCAGAGACTTATCGAAGTTCAAGGCGCCAGGTTGTTCGGTTCCCCGAGCCGAGGTTTGGCCAGACGAACTGCGGCTAATTCCACACTCAAACACTGACCAAAATAAAGAATCACACCCACCAACCAAACCCAAAGCGTTAACACCAGAACACCCCCGATCACCCCATAAGCCTGATAGCGATTACCAAGAGAAACGATACTTAAGCTCAGAATTTTGTTGAGCAAAGCCAATCCAAAACCAATCAACAATGAGCCAGGAATCAAAGGCGCTCTAGGAACTCGCCGGCTGGGCAAGGCCATCTGAAGCAGCAGGGCCATCAAAGACAAGATCAATGCTGGAACGAGAATTCGCCCAAGGGGAAGAATGGGACTGGATTGCACAAGAGCCATCAACCCAGGAATAAAACCATCCAGAACGCCAAGGATGTCTTCCGGAAGCTGTCTGATACTGAGAACCAACTGCTGAAAGACGATCAGAATCGATATAGCAAAGACAGTCAAAAAAGCTTCAACACGCGTTTTACAGAACTGCACCACTTGTTGCCACCAAGGCAAGTCAATCGCCGGGTCCGGGAGAATGTCTGACCAAAGACGATCAGCTCCACGCTGCAATGTTAAGTAGGCATTACTTGCAGTTAGAAGCAAGACAATTACGCCAAGAATTCCTGCACCAAATCCCTGATTCACCAACCCACGCAGGGTGGAATCCACCAGGTTGGTTGCGGAAGGAGGGAGGACCTGGGTAACCGACGCCAAAACATTATCCAAACTATCTGTTTCACCAAACACCCTGGCCGCCACAGACAAAGCGATGAGCAGCAGCGGGAAAAAAGACTGAAGGACAAAATAAGCAAAAGCAGCACTCAGATCCACACATTCAGCGTTATTCCAGCGCTGACAGGCATTCCATATCCGCCCACCTAACTGTCGAACAAGCGAACGTCTTGACACAGATTCGCTCAGAAGACTTCTAAAACCATACAACAAAAAAGCCACCTCGAATGAGGTGGCTTTTTCATGGTTGGTGATGGTGATTGCTACAACAATCAGCCAATCATCAACCTATTAAGAGAATGTTTTACCTGGCATCGAGCTATTTTCTCAGGG